>NZ_JAPEMC010000004.1 GCF_026343115.1 Streptomyces sp. NBC_00102 | reverse complement strand
CGCCACGCTATCGCTTGGGCGGCTGCTGCGGCCGTGGGTGAGGGTTGAGGGGCTGGCAGCTTGAGGCGGGTCGGCAGCGCGGGGGTCGCCGAGGTGTCCTTGGTGTGGGAGCAGCTGATCAAGCCTGCGGCGGTGAGCGCTTCGATGGCCTCAGCGAGGTCCGTACGGCGGCTGGGGCGCATCGCGGAGGCTGCGTCGGCGATGGCGAAGACTTCCCAGAGTTCTGTGAGGGTGAGGGTTCGTCGTGGCCATTCCTCCAGTGCTGCGGCGAGTCTCATGGCTCGTGGGGACAGTGTGGCGTTGGCTGAGGTGGAGGGGTTCATGGCGTCTCTGTGGGCCGGCGGTAGACCCGGGCTGCGGTGACTGTTCCCGGTGCTGCGCCGGGGGTCGCGGTTTCGACGTCTTCGAAGGGATGTGGCATTTGGGCGCGGACAGTGTCGGCCACTCGGATGTGCTTGAGTCCCGCTCGTAGATCGGCGTCGTTTCGCATCCGGATCCATAGCGGGAACGCTGCCAGGGCGCGGTCGTCGGACAGTCCGGTGGTGTATACCAGTTGGACGCCCAGGGCTGAGGCCACGCCCTGCTGCAGGTCGAGGAGGTAGGAGGCGCTCGCCTTGCCGATCGGGTTGTCGAGGAACAGTACGCCGGAGTGACGGTTGCGCATCTGGCCTCGTTCGTTGGCTCGCAACGCAGCCATGGTGCAGTACAGGATGATCGCGGCCGTGAGTTCCTGTCCTCCGGAGAACACTGTGTTCATCTGCTCGACCGGGACTCGCTCGTCGCGCAGGACGGAGTCTGGCTTCAGTACTTCGACGCTGAAGCCTTTGGGAACGGCGGCTTCGGCGGAGCGCAGGAGGAGTGCGATGCCGTCCCGTTTGGGGGCGCTGCCGCGGGCTCCGATCTGGCGGGCTGCTGTGGAGGCGGCGATCTCGTCAACGAGTTCGCCGATGCGGGCGGCGAGCAGGCTGGGGTCAGGATCGGTGAAGCGGATGCGGAGGAACTCTTTGCCTTCCCAGTCACCGAGCCCGGAGGGCAGTCGGGACAGGCGTGTTGCAGTCCGTAGGGTCTTGAGCGCCCCATCAGTGAGCGCGGCCAGTCGCTCGACGATGAGTTTGCGATGCTTGCCGGCGTTGTCCAGATCCGTGTTCAGTGTGGCGAGCCGCTGCGCGAGCTGATCGGCGAATTCTGTGGCACGGGCGCCCAGTTGTTCTCGTCCCAGGCTGATGATGGCCCGCCTGGCGACGTTCGTTGTCTTTTCGAACCGGATGTCACCGACGAAGCGGACCGCTCCGTCGACGAGTCCATT
Source organism: Streptomyces sp. NBC_00102 (assembly GCF_026343115.1). GTDB lineage: Bacteria > Actinomycetota > Actinomycetes > Streptomycetales > Streptomycetaceae > Streptomyces. The sequence goes on along the minus strand of NZ_JAPEMC010000004.1, from coordinate 283,830 downwards.
GAGGGCGTGGGTGGCGTCGCTGGCGGCGGCGCGGGCTTCACGCAGATCGCGTCGCATCCGGTCAGATTGATCGCGGGCGCTCTCCGCTGACTGCTGGTAGGGCTCGACGGTGTCGGGGCCCAGTTGCGTCGTCGTCGGCCGTGCTCCCTGAGGACCGGAGGTGTCGTCAAGGGTCGCTTGTACAGGCTGGAGCACTTCACGGAAGCTGCGGGCAGCTTCGCTTGCCTGCTGCATGTGGCGTTGCAGGCCTGCAACGTTCCGCGTGGCGATTTCGAGGGCGTCTTGGGCAGCACGCTGCTCGGCCTGGGCTGTTTCCAAAAGCTGGCGTCCCTGCTCGACGGAGGCAGGGCGGCGTGTCTCGGGGAGAACGATCCACACGTTGCGGTCGCGGTCGGCGGGGCTAGCGGTGCGCAGGTCGCTGCGGAGTTGTCCGACGCGTTCGTTCGCAGTGCTGATGGTCGTAGTCAGCCGCTGCTTGTCTCGGTTCGCCCGTGCGATTTCGGCCTGCCGGCTGGCGCGGTCGGCGCCGGCGGGTGTGGTGAGCAGTCGTTCGGCTTCAGCGGTCGCCTCGGGTGGGATTCGTTCAAGGTCGGTGCGGCGTCGGGCGGCTTCGGTCATGGCCCGGTCTGCCTCTGCTCGGAGGTCTTAGCCGACTTCGAGGCTGCGGTAGACGTCGGCTGCGGCTTCGTAGGCCTGTTGGAGGGCCAGCAGACTTTGGCTCGGGACGGTTGGAGCGATGGCGCCACTGGCGGTGACGACCTCGGATGCCGCGACGAGGTGGCGCTCGGCGCGGTCTCGGGCGTTCTCTGCCGCCCGCACGGCCTCTTCGACCTGTGTCAGCTTCTGTTCCCGGGTCTCGGCTGCCTCTCCCACGATACGGCGAGCCGTTTCCATGGCCTGCTCAGCCTCGCCGGCTCGCCGCTGTGCTTCGGCAGCACGCTCCACCTTGGCCGTGAGCCGTTCGAGAGCGCCTGCTGTGTCTGCGGCGGCCCGCTCCTGTGTGCGCAGCTGGGCGAGTTGAGCGGGGTAGACGGCGTCGCGCTCTGCCCAGGTTTCCACGTCTGCGGTTGCTGCCTGCGCCTGCTCTTTCGCTGTGGCGACGGCGGCGTCTGCGGCCAGGAGTTGCTCCGTCAGCTCGGTAAGACGGCCGGATGGGCAGGCTTTGCGCCAGGCACCGAGTTCGGCGGCGACTTCGCGGCTGCGGTGCAACGCCGTGGCGAGTGTCGCGATCTCCTGGCCGCGGCGTTTCATGTCCTCGCGCAGCTCCGCCCGGCGCGCTTCGGCGGCTTCCTCGTCGAACATGGCCGGGTTGGTCTCGAGCACGAAGCGGGCTGAGGTCAGATCAGTTGCGGTGAGCAGCTGCACACCGGTGCCGACGGCAATCGCGGCTGCGGGCAGCAGGTTTGCCGCTGCGATGGCGGTGCGGGCCTGGGGAAGCTGCGTTGCGTCGACGAGCACGATTCCGTCGGCGAGTTCTGGATGTGTCGCGATGAGGGTGATGCGTTCGCTGGCGGAGGCATTTTGTGCCAGGTAGCGCCAGCCTGTGTGGGCGGCGACGCCTGAGTCCCGCAGAACCTCGACGGCGACCTCGACCTCAGGTCTGGCCGGCAGCAGGCCGCCGTCGCCTAGCGCGGTGAGAACACGGTGGTCGCCGTTCTGTACAGCGCGTAGGCCGTCCAGCCGTTCTTCACGTGTGCCGATGTCTTCGGCGAGCTGGCCAGCGAGTGCTTCCGCCGATGCGTCGAGGGTCGCCGTGTCGATACGGTCTACTGCTAGGGCGGCGGCGAGGACTTCATAGGCGGCCAGTCGCGAAGCGCGGGCGGTCAGATCCTGCAACTGTTGTGCTATCGGCTGCTGTTCGCGCTCTTTGTCCAGCAGCGCCCCGGCGGCTTCGCTGGCGCGGATTTGAGCGTCCTTGAGCTTCCGTGCGACCTCTGCGGCCTTGCGTTCTGTAGCAGCGAGCGTGTCTTCGAGGAGGGCTGCTTTCGCGTGGGCTTCCTGGGCCGCGGCGGGCACGTCTGAGCCAGCCGGCATGAGACCGTCGGAGATGGCCTGGGCTACTGCGCGGGCTGTCTCGCTGACTTCGGCCAGGGCTGACTGCTGTGCGCTGCGGGCCTTCTCCTCGTCCCGCAGCGCGGCAGTGCGCTGCTCGTCCGCCTTCTTGGCGGTCAGCTTGCACTCCTCAGCTTCCTGATTGAGCTTTCGTGCCTGCCCATGGTCATGGGCTGCCGCGTTGTGGAGTTTCGCCAGCAGCTGGGCCGCGGCCGCGTCGCGTGCGGCCAGAGCGGGTCGCGCGGTCTCCTCGGCGTCGGCGATCTGGCGCTCGAGCGCGCGTGCGTGAGCAACCGATTGGTCACGGGCTTCGACCATCTCGGACGCCGTCCAGCCAGCCAGTTCGAGCTCGATCGCTGCTTGTGCAAGCTGCGCTGCGTCTTGCTGTTCCTCCGCGGCGGCGAGTTCTAGGGCAAAAATCTGACGGCGGATTTCGTTGACGACGTCGCGCGTTCGGTCGCGGTCGGTTTCGGATGCGCTTGCTTGGGTTACTGCTGCAGCGTGCTCGCCGGTCAGCCGTCTGGCGGCAGTCTGTTCAGCGTTGTGGCGCGCTGCGACTTGGGCGCTGAATGCGTGGATGTCTTGCTCCGTGCGCTGCAGTGTGGCTCGCGTCTGCATCGCCGTGGTGTGCGCTGCGCCGACGGGGTGCAGCGCCGCTACGGTGCCTTCGGCGAAGTCGCGCTCCATCAACATCGCGGATCGGTCGCCGACGGTGGTGGCGTAGCTGTCGAAGTTGTCCGCCACGCTGACGGCGTCGGCGGGGTCCATGACGATCGTGAGGAGCCAGTCGACGAATTCCTTGCTGCTCTTGAATTTGAATGCGCTGGCCGCTTCCCCTTCGTCGGCGTTCATCTGGCGCTGGATGGCGAACAGCTCGGGTTCGATGCGCAGGCTGCGCAGATGGTCGAGCCACTCCCCTTGATGGGATCCGATCCAGGCCAGCTGGGTGGCTGGGTGGTTGCGGTCGATCTCCTCCAGCGCCTCCTGGAAGTGGCCCAGTCGTAGGCGGCGGCCGTCGGCGGTGAAAGGGAGCGTGGACACTTCGACGGCGGCGTTGGGGCGCAGCGACCACCATGCCTCACCCAGCTTGCGGCCGTCGCTGGTGCGCTTGCGTCGCCACTGGTAGGTCTTTCCGGTGACGATGCGTTCGCCGGTTTTGACGTGCATCCACTCCAGTACGACGTGTCCCGCGTCCTCGCCCACGACGAACTTTTCCAGTACTTCGGACGCGCCGCCGAGGGTGTTGCGTTTCCCAGGCAGGATGACAGAGAAGAGCAGTTTGAGCAGGACGCTCTTGCCTCCGCCGTTTTCCAGAAGGAGGAGGCTATAGGGGCTGGGGCGGCGCGGAGGCGCGTCGAACAGCGTCCCCCCGCCGATGGGCTCACCCACATCGGCGAGATTCAAGGTGACGTCGGTGAAACGGGCACCGCGCGGGCCGACGCCGAACATGCGGACGCGGTTGAGTTCGTACACAGTCATCCCCTACAGCTTGGCGATGCCGTCGGGCGACCATTCGACGGCGGTCAGCGTGCCTGTCCCATCAGTGATCTCTGTGATGCCGAGCGCCAGGAGCTCGTCGAACATGATCGCGCCGGCTTCCCGGACTTGTGCCCGGTAGCGCGGCGTCGTTCGGTAGGTGCCGCCTCGCGCGTCGCCGGTGCGTACCAGCAGGCCTTGGTCGGCGAGGAAGGCAAGGGCCTTGCTGACGATGCCGGTCGTCGAGGTATGGAGTTTGCGTCCATCGCCGGTCGCCCCGGTTTGGGCGCGGCGCGTATAGACCCTCCACACCGCCTCCAGGCCCGGTCGGTCGCTGGATGGGTCGGTGTCCGCTCCTTCGGCCGTGGCGGTTTCGGCCAGAGCGGTGGAGGCCTGGCGCACGAAAGCTTCGACTCCCTGTGCGGTGATCCGGCCGAGGTAGGTTTCGTCGGCGAGGTCTGCCGGGCGTGGGAATGCGAGGGTGGCGGCGCCCAGGTGGGCCAGTGCGTGCAGCACCCGCTCGTGTGCTTTCCCATCGCCGCCGGTCCGACGCGCATAGTCGGTCATCCGGATGGCGAAGACGCTTTCCTCAGTGGAAGCGACGACCACGCCCGTCCGCTCGGTGACCTCGAGGATGACCAGGTCCAGTCCTCGGGCAACGGCGGCAGTGACGGTGGCGAACTCGTCGTCGCTCCGAAAGCGCCGCACCAGCCGCCTGTATTCGTCGTCGCGGGAGGGGACGAGTTTGGGCCGTAGGCCGAAACCGACGAGGCGGGAGGCTTCGGCGGCGGTGTCGGCGGCGCTCATGCAGCCCCCCTTTCCCGCCCTGCAGGCATCAGATCTCGGGAGAGGGCTCCCATAACTGCCCCTTCAGGCCCTGCGCCGTCGCCATCGGCGGGAGTGGTCAATCCGGCTCGGGCAACGATGAGATCGGCGCCAGCAAACTCAGGATCACTCAGCACGGCACCGTCGTCCACAGCGAGAAGCACCGAAGACGCGCCGTGCCGGACGGCCGGGCCGATCTCTTGCGCTGCGAGGGCGAGCACCCGCACCACCACGAGCAGCGGCAGCTCAGGATGCAGATCGCGAGCTTCCTCCAGCAGCCCGGACAGACGCCGCGGTGCCTCCACGTCGAGGTCCAGCAGCCACTCCAGGTGCTCGTAGCACTCCTCCGGGAAGCGAGGTACCTCTGCCGCCTCCGACAACTCCGGCTCCTCGATCTCGCTGCCCAGCACCTCGCGGACCGCCGGAGGAGTCACCAGCAGGGTAAAGAGGTCAGCCAAACGCAACGCCGGGCGCACGGCCAGTCCGACGACCCGCGTGAAGTAAGCGGCGAGCACCCCGTCGGCGTCGCACACCGGCAACGCGAGCGCCGGCTGCAGGAGCTGAGCGTGGAGGTCGAGGTCCGCCCGCATGGGCTGCGGTGCGAACGTCTGCCGGTCCTGCTCAGCCCGAAAGCGCCGACCGGCGTTCTGAAGTGCTGCCTGGAGCTGCTCGTGACGTCGCAGGCAATCGCGAACGATCCCCACAAGCGCAGCAGCCTGCTGCTTGCGCACAGGGGTATCGGCGGTGTCACGCGCCTCTGTGATGTTCACCAAGATAGCGTTCTCCGCCCGGCAGCGGGCCTCGATGTGCTCAAGCGCCTCCGCGATGAACGTCGGCATGGCGGTCAGCCAGTCCACCGTACGCACGTCGCGGCTCGTGGCTTCGAGCCGCTGACGCAGCATCTCGCCGTACTGGATCGTCCGGTACCGCGCGGCCTGAGCAGCAGCTTGCGCGTCTGAGAGCCGACCACGCCGAATCAGCGTCTCCAGCCGTACATCCGCGGCGATCTGCGCCGACTCGATGTCAACCTCCAGCGCACCGACAAGAACGTTGACCGCTTCATTCGAAGCACGCAGGTAGATCCCGCCGTCGGCTCCCGGAACCTCCTCGAGAAGGCGGAAGTCGAAATCACGCCGCTCGTACCGCCCGTCGGTACCCGTCATCCCGTAGACCGCGCGGAAGCCTCGATCAGCCGATCCCACGTTGAGGAGGTTCTCAAGCACCCACCCAGCGGCGTGCTCGTGCTCAGTTGCAGAGCGGTCCGGCGCCTGATCAGCGGCGTAGCGGGACAGATCTTCAACGGTCCGCTCCGGAGAAGCGCCGGCGTCGAAATCCATCGCGAGAGTCACCAGATCGATCGCGTGCAGCGCAAGCTCGCTCATCTGGTAGGCAGTCAAGTCAGCCGACTGAACAGATGGCTTACGGGCGTCCAGGTCGTGTAGGGGCGCAGTGCACGCCAACGCTTTGATGCGCTGGGCGAATCCAGTGTCTAAGTTCGCATGTCCTTCAGCCACCCTCCAAACGGTAAGGGGGAGCACTGACAACGCGCCGCGTTTGGCTAAAGCCGACAGTCAAGGTGGCCGAGATCCAAGCAGAACGTCCCTGGTCACCACTACCCTCACCACTCCGGCCGCTAGGCAGCGGCCGGTCTTTCCCTGGCCCGTCGTGGAAGATCGGCGAGGGCGACGTAGATGCCATGCGGGTGCATGCGAGGAAGCTGCGTGCATGTGGGGATGGTCGTGGCGCTCAGACGGCAGGGCTGGCACGACGCACGAAGTGCCCGCCCCCACCTGGCGCGCAGGGCGCCTACTCGAAGCGAACTCGCCTGAGTCGACAGTGCTTTGACATGACACTGCCCGACATCGCCCGCACACCGGACACATATGGTGCCGGTGTATCCCTGCGCAGCAGTGCACCCTGCAGAAGCAGTTCAGCCGTTCGCCGCGCGCAGTACCGGGTGTCATTCTGCGGACCATGACGTGCACGGCATCACTGACTTTGAGCACCGGCGAACTTGACCGGCTCGCCGCGCAGGGCGCTGAAGGGATTCTGGACGGTGAGGGGTACTTCAGATGCGACCTGGCCGCGTATCACCCCTGCCGGCACGTCGCTCTCGTGGATGTCCTCGTTCTTGAAGGGCAGTTGCCCGTCACCACGCACTGGCTCTGGTGGCAGGCGGCCGGCCATGGACTGACTCTCGGACCCTCATGCGAGCGCTGCCCGCTGCCTCTGCATCACCCCGCGGGCTCGGGCTGGACGAATGTCCCGCAGCAAGCAAGAAAGGACTGTGCAAGCATCCGGTGGGCCACCTGGGAGACCACTGGCTCTGACCCGCCGAGCCGCATCCCCTCGTGCACGCAGCCCGCCCGCCTGACGTCATACGTTGCCTGATCGCGAATGACCACTCGGAGACATCCGGCCCACTCTTCTAGGGGTGAGCAGTCAGCGAGGGCGCCAGGTTCGAACTTCGAGGTGCGTGATGTGGGCGTCTTCGTGAATGCGGCCGTTTTCGAGGAGCCAGCTATGGACGGCGCCAGTGACGTCGCCGCCTGCTGCATCGACGCGGCGGGCGAAGTCGGCGGCATCAAAGCCTCCCGTGACAGCGGATCCGTAGGAGCGCTCCTCTGTGTGGTCGGCCCGTTGGACAACGTCGCGGCGGATGCCGGGGGAGTCGGTTCGGCTGCCCGAAGCAAGGGTGTAGCCGGTCTTGGGCATGCGGACGGTGAAGGCGAGGCGGAGGTGTTGGCGGGCAGCTTCGGCGATCAGGGGGCGTAGGCGCGTGGCGCCGGAGGCGATGGCTTGGGCACCGGCCCGGCCGGTACCGGTTCCGGCGGGGGTGATGAGGACGGCTTTGGTCCGAACCCGGGCGCGGGCGCCGGAGCTGGTGGTGCGACGGGTGATGTGAGGGGCTGCGAGGGCGGCGAGTTCAGAAGTGTCGGTGATGCCAGCAGTCTGGACGGCGGCCAAGGCGTGGGTGAGGGCGGGGACGAAGGCGGCTCCTTTGTGGCGTGTGTAGAACTGGGAGACCAGGGAGGGGTCCCGTCCGATGATGCGGGCGATGTCGCGCTTGGTGAAGCCGGCGGCCTGGAACTGGTCGGCGAGTTGGGCAGCCTCGTTCAGTTCCGGATCGGTGGCGGGGCGGCGGGTGCGCGGGGGCATCAGGCCTCCCTGGGTGTGGCGGCTGCCGTCTTCTGGAGGGCGGCTCGGCCGGCGTCGCGAAGGGTGAGGAGTTCATCCTCGGTGGTAGGTGCGGTCAGGGGGCCGGTGAGGTGGCCCTTGTGGAGGTAGTCGCCGGGTTGGCCGTGGTAGGGCCAGGCCTGGGGTTGGGTGAGGTAGACGGCGTCGGTGCGGAAGGCGACGACGCTGCCGGGCGGGGTGTGGAGGGCTCCGGCGTAGGTGTTGTCGTCGCGGTGGCGCTGGGAGAGCAGGGCAGCGCGGGCGCCGGACCAGATCGTGGCGGCCCATTCGGGGTGGGCGTTGGGGTCGCGGGTAAAGCCGGTGGGCCGCTGCCAGGTGATCTGTTCGTCGGTGAAGCCGACGATCTCGGCGTCGGCGGGGACGTCGCGCTCGTGGGTGCGGGGGGTGGTGCCGGTGACCATGCGGGGGCGCTGGGCGAAGGAGCCGATGCCGTAGAGGAGAAGAGAGCGGACGGCGCGGGAGGCGAGGCGGGCGGCCTGGCGCTGTGCGGGGTCGCCGTGGAGGCCGGCCTCGGCGGCGAGGGCGGACCAGGCTTCCTTGAGCTTTTTCGACCAGTCATCGAGCGGTTTGCCGTCGTCCCACAGCAGGCCGTCGAGGATCTCGATGTGCCAGGGCTGGATCGGGTTGGCGAGCGCGGTGTGGATCTCGGGTCCGCCGGCCCAGGTGGTGAAGGTGGTGCAGGGCTTGGCAGGATAGTGCCAGGCACGGTCGCCGGGAGCGGGGGCGGGGAGGATGCCGACGTGGTTCCAGGTGTCGGGGACGGTGACGCGGACGTGCCAGTGGCCGCAGCCGTAGAGGGCCTTGATCTGGTCCTTCTCGCTCCAGGAGGCGAAGGTGGCGGCGGTGATCCGCTTGGGGGTGCCGACGGGTGATTTCCAGGTGTGCTTGGCGTAGGCGAAGGTGCGGTCGTACTCGGCGAGGGCGGGCAGCTTGTCCGGTACCTGGGGCGGGGTGATGAGTTCGGTACGGCCCTGGCCGGCGGTGGCGTGGAGCAGTCCGCGGAGTTCCTCGGACAGGACCGGGTAGCCGTCGGCGTGCTGGCCACGGGCGGGGATGGTGCGGGTCCACAGGTCGCGGCCGGTCTGGGACGGGGAGCCCATCAAGACGGCGTCGCTCCAGTGGGTGCGCAGAGCCTTCCAGAGAAGGACGAACGCGTCGCGGACGATCGCGGGGTCGGCGCCTTCGGGGTCGAACCACTCCCCCACCGAGCGGATCTCGACGTGGTGCTGGCCGTTGTCGCTCTGGTAGCGGCCGACGGGGTTGCGGGGGTGGACGAAGTGCCCGGCCATCTTGTCTTTGCCGCGTCCGGTGTCGGTCCGCCACCCGGTGACGGGGGCGTTCAGCCAGGCGGCGACGGCGTCCTTGAGGAAGGGGTGCTGGTCGGCCTGGTGGTGCCAGGGGTCTCCGGCGGTGATGAAGATCCGCTCGGTGCCTTCCGGGGCGGCGTGGAAGACGGCTTGGAGGATCGTGGCGGCCGCCACGTCGGGCAGGGTCAGGCGCAGGGTCTGGTCACGGTGGACCAGGACCCCGGTGATGGTGTCGAGGAAGACGGTCGAGCGGGCCTGCTGGGTGAAGTTCGGGTGAGTGGAAACTAGGTTCGGGGTGTGGGTGAACCACCGGCCACCCTCGGGGCCTTCAGGGATCGACGGCAGCTCGCGCGCCGGGGCGGCCTCGGGGACGGGCGCTGCTGCAGCGGCGGGTCCGGGTGCAGCAGGGCCGGGATGAGCGGTGGGGGCGATCACGGCCTGGGCAGGCACGTGCGTCTCGGGCGGGCCGGGCTGCTCTGCTGCTACGAGAGGGGCAGGCTGATTGCCAGGCGCCGGTGCAGCGCTCCTGGAGGCGAGAGGCGCGGTGCCGGCAGGTTGGTCGGGCTGCGGTGCCTGTGCGTCGGGTGCGGGAGCTCCGGCGGCGAGGCTCTTGGGGGTGAGGGCTGGGGCGATGTGGACGATGTCGGCAAGGCTCAGGCCGGCCGCAGGAGCGATCCGCTCCGCGTTCGCTTTGTCATGGGCGGCCAGTGCACGGATCTTCTTGTCCCGTGCCGCCTCGAGCTTGGCCAGGGCCGCCTTCGCGTGCTTGATTTCGTCGCGGTCCTTGCGCAGGTCGGCAAGGGCGGCGTTGTAGGCCTTGGCGTCCATCACGGTCCCTCGAAGTCGGCGTTGCGGGTTGATACGTAGGCGATCGGGCCGCCGGAATGAGAGGGCAGGCGGGATCCGAGGAGCAGTTCGGCGGTTTGGCGGTCCGCGGCCACGGATGCGGTGAGGTGGATGGCAGGGCGCACGAGATCGGTGACGTATCCGGCCAGGACAGCGCCGGGGAAGGCGTGACGGCCCCGTCCGTTGCTCTCCCACCGATCCAGACCGGTCAGAACGGCGACCACGAATCCGGAGACGGTGACGGGCAGGACACCGCCCGCCGCAACGCTGGGAGCGTCGCAACGCCACCAGCCCCGCATTGCCCTCTGTATCTCCTCGGTCTGCAAAGTGGCTGAGTACCCGGTCCGCTCGGGGTTCTTGGCGTCCGCCTCACGTGTCTGCCGGTCTGCTTCCACGCGCAGTACGGCGATCTCCGATGCTGTGAGGGCATCCAAGGGAGCGGTACGCCGTGTGCTCAGAGCCTGGACGGCTTCCAGGGGGACCATCACCCGCACCCCCCTGTTGGTCAGTCCGGGAATCAGGCGAGCGTGCACGAGGCGACGGAAGGTGGTGATGGCCATGCCAAGCTCGGCGGCCGCTTGCCCTGTCGTCAGCAGCATCGCACCTCACCTCCCTTGTCAAGTCTACTCAGATATCTGATCCGACATGCACGATATCGAGTGCGCCAAGGAGCGTCAAAGGCTCACGTCCGACCGCGTTTTGGCGGCGTGCGCCTTCACGACAGGGAGGCACCGTCGGAAAGCCGTACTCTGAGTCTCCCCTCATAGCGTGGAGTCCGTGACTGCAGGGGAAGTTGAGAGTCATGGCGGAGAAGCGTCGGGTGTTCACGGCTGAGTTTCGTGAGGGGGCTGTACGGATCGTGACGGAGACCGGGAAGGCGGTCCCTGAGGTCGCGCAGGACTTGGGGATCAACGAGACGACGCTGGCGAGCTGGGTCTCGCGGGCCAAGCGTGCCGGCAACGGCCGGGGTGAGAGTGAGGCCGAGGAGCTCGCCCGGTTGCGGCGGGAGGTCGCACAGTTGAAAAAGGACAACAAGGAGCTCGGTATGGAGCGTGATGTCCTCAAACGCTGCATGGTCCTGTGGGTGAAGTAGCTGCCGCGGACCCGGCCGTCGTGGCCGGGGTGATCAGCGACCAGAGGACCGGGCACAACATTCCGCATACCGTCTCCTGCCGCGCGCTGGGCGTGAGCGAGTCGTGGTTCTACAAGTGGCGGAACCGTAAGCCCACCGGGCGTGAGCTGCGACGACAGCAGCTGACCAAGGAGATCAGAGAGATCTTCAAGGAGTCCGGTGGCACCTACGGATCACCGAAGATCTTCATTCTGCTGGTCCGCAAGGGCTGGCACGTCTCCGTGAACACCGTCGCCAAACTGATGGCCGAACTCGGCCTGGTCGCCCGCGTGGTGAAACACCGCAAGGGCTTGACCAGACAGGGAAAGCGGCCCGCTGCCCCGGATCACGTGAAGCGCGATTTCACGGCTGAGGAGCCCGACCTCGTCTGGGTCGGCGATATGACGGAGATCGTCACCGGTGAGGGCAAGATCTACCTCGCGACGGTCATCGACCTGTTCTCAAGGCGCCTGCTCGGATACGCGACGGGTGCCCACCATGACGCGGACCTGGTGGTGGCCGCGCTGAACATGGCCGGGACCACCCGGGGCGGTGACGTGCGCGGAGTGATCTTCCACAGCGACCGCGGCTCGGAATACACGTCCCGGAAGTTCGGCCGTGCCTGCCGCAGGCTGGGCGTCTTCCGGTCCATGGGGCGCGTGGGATCGTGCTTCGACAACGCGGTGAGCGAGGCGTTCAACAGCGTCCTCAAGGTCGAATACGTCCACCGGCGCACCTTCGCCACCCGGGCCGAGGCCCGGATCAGGATCGCCACCTGGATCACCGACTTCTACAACCCTCGTCGGCTACACAGCGTGTGCGATTTCAAGAGTCCGATCGACTACGAACGCGAATACTGGGCCGACCTCACCGAGGGGCTGGCTGCATAGGAAGGGCTCCACAGTTCGAGGGGATTGACACTCGGACAATCCCCCGGCGTACCATGCGGCGCGGAGCCTCATGAGCCGAAGGACTTCACCGCGCTTCGCCTGCTTGGTCGTCCGCGGGCTGGCCAGGCTCGGGCCCACCGCGTCGTCGTTCTGCGGAGCGGCGGCTCAGCGCAGTCCTGGCGGATCGGCTTCGCTTCTCTTGACCGTCCTGGTCATGTCTCGCATGGACATGGTCAGCCCTGCGCTGGAACGTCTATTGGTCCTGGTTGCACCGAGCATCTCGCCGCTCGCACGGCCGGCCCTTCTTAGGAAGTACCGCCAGTCTGTCCAGTAGCCAGGTCACGTAACGCCACCACGCAGATGTCACCATGAACCGCCCCGGGTTCGGTAGAGACTTCATATTGCGGTTGTGACCTGGGGTTTCGTGGTCGCGCGGTAGTAGTTGGTCTCGTATTCGACGGGTGGGATGTGCCCTATTTCACCGTGGAGCCGGCGGTGGCAGTACCAGTCCACCCACTCCGCGGTAGCGAGCTCGACCTGGGAAAGAGTCCTCCAGGGGCGCCCCGGTTTGATCAGCTCGGTCTTGAACAGGCCGATCGCGGACTCCATGAGGGCGTTGTCGTAGGCGTCGCCGACCGAGCCGATCGAGGCGGCGATGCCGGCGGCTGCCAGGTGCTCGGCGAGCCGGAAGCTCGTGTACTGCGACCCGGCATCGGAATGATGTATCAACTCGCCGCGCCGGTGGGGTGTTCATCGCGGTCGCGTTGCCACAGGGCCATGTCCAGAGTGTCCAGGACGAGCTTGGTCTCCTTCGATGTGGCAGCGGACCAGCCGACGATCCGGCGGGAGAAGGTGTCGACGACGAAGGCGACGTAGACGACCCCCGACCAGGTCTTGACGTGGGTGAAGTCGGCGACCCAGTAGCGGTTGGGGGCCGACGCGACGAACTTGCGGTCCAGCAGGTCCGGTGCCCGCTCGACGCTGCTGTCCTGGATCGTGGTGATGACCTTCCTTCCGCGGACGGCGCCGGTGATGCCGAGCTCGCGCATGAGACGTTCGACGGTGCACCGGGCCACGGTGTGGCCCTGTCGGTGCAGCTCGCGCCAGACTTTCCTGGCGCCGTAGACACGGTAGTTGGCCTCGTGGACCTCGGTGATCGCGTCCTTGAGGACGGCGTCCCGCACCTGTCTGGCCGAAGGTTCGGCGGCGCGTTTCTTCGCCGCGTAGTAGGTGGAGGGGGCGATCTTGCAGTCGTGCTCGGCGAGTACGCGGCAGATCGGCTCGACACCGCCGAAGCGGGCCCGGTGCTCGTCGATGAACGCTACGAGCGTGTGTGTGGCCGGTCGAGCTCGGCCGCGAAGAAAGACGCCGCAGCCTTCAGGATGTCGTTCGCGCGGCGCAATTCGGCGTTCTCCTTCTTCAACGCCTTCATCGCCGCGGACTCCTCCGACGTCGTGCCCGGACGCTGCCCGGAGTCGATCTCGTCCCGCCTGACCCAGTTCCGCAGGGTCTCGGCCGAACCGATACCGAGCTTCTGGGCGACCGCCCGCACGGCAGCCGACTCGTTCGGGTAGTCACCGCGGACCTCGCCGACCATACGAACCGCTCGTTTGCGCAGCTCAACGGGATAAGAGGAAGGGCGTGCCATGACTCAATCCTTTCACGGAATTGAGTCTCCACTCGACCCGGGGCGGTTCACCAGTCGCCACCAGAGAATTCCGGGCACAGCAGATCAGCGCGCCCAGATACGAAAACCGGCGCTGGCACAGTAACGGCTTCAGTCTGATGGCACCTCAGCGGTACTTCACAGGCTGATGAGGGCCATCAAGAGCGCGATCACGTGCAGAGCGACGGCTCCGAAGCGGCGGTCACGGTGCTGCTCGACATCGACCTTCTGGAAGCAGCCGGCCACCGTGCCCACGAAGTGCGGGACCAACAGGACCACCCACCAGGTCGAGCGGTCGAGGACGAAGACGAGCGCGATCAGCACGGCACCGACGGCCGCCTGGCCGCGCCAAGACCACGTCACGATGCGCTCACTGCGTTGGCGCTCGGGTTCGGCCAGCTGCTCGGGAATCGTCTTCTCGAACTCCACCAACCTGCTGCTGATGTTCATCAGCCGGGCGTACTCCACCGCGAACTGGTCGTCATCGGCGTCATGGTTCAGGACCTCGGCATGGCGGGCGCCGACCTTCTGCTGAAGCTGCGCGAACTGTTCCTCGATGTTCTGCTCAGTGCTGCCCACCGAACCACCCCCACCCGCGATGCGACGACACGCCGACCGGTCACTTCCCCGCCGACGGTCACCGCCAGCCGTCAAATCGATCGACCGTACCCACAGCTGTCCGGGCCCCGTCGGGTAATCGCACGCAGTGGCCGCAACCTTGCCGATCACGCCCGTGCACCGCTGCCTCACCAGGGGCCTGCACGGCGATGGCAGATACAGAGCACGGGCGCAGCCGACGGGTGGTGCAGTCGCCGGGGATGGCGATGGCGAGCCCCCGGGGGCCCGTGGTGGTGCGAAGCCGTTACTGCATGAGCGCGGCGAGGGCCTGCTCAGCCATCTGGATTCCCTGCGTTGCCGCCATGGTGGAGGCGCCCTCCAGAAGCTTGTCCTTGAGCTGGGTGGCGAACTGGCGCAGGCGGCCCGGCTCGGGGTTGCCGGAGGTTGCCTCGGTGTGGAGTTCCTGGGCGACGCGCTCCAGTCCCACGCGGTCCGTCCCGGGCATGCCCAGGATGGGACTGACCTGGCCGATGTACCCGGCGAGCTGGATGAACAGCGTGGGGTCGACGCCGTCGGTGTTGTTCTGGGTGAAGTGCTGCTGCTCGCCGATGATGACGCCCTGGGCGTTGGGCAGGTAGGTGTTACGTGGTGCCGGGGCGGGGCTGGTTGACGTGGTCCTGCACGCTTCCTCCGGTCAAGGCGCAGCTGACGCCCTGGGGTGTGATGGCGACGGTGGCGGGTTCGGCGGGGCGTGCCGGGGCAAGCCCGCCCACGTCCCCAACGGTCCGGCGGGGGTCGTTCCCGTACAGGGCGTGCGGGCCAGGATGAGCGCGGTCCGGGCGGGGCTGGTCCCGCGAGCGGACCGCACCCCCCGGTGACAGCCGCCCGGGAACGCCGACGCGCGTCGCGCCCGGTCCCGGCCTGCCCCCTGCTCATGGCGGCTCTACGACATGTCGGTTTCTCGCCGCCTCCATGTGGTGCGCGGGGTCCGTCCGACTCTGTAGACCCGGGGGAGCACACCCACCCCGGAAGGAGCAGGACAACCATGTTCCGCAAAGCAACACCTGCCAGACGACGGCTCACCGCCGCCGTCCTCGCAGCCGGGATGACAGGTCCCCTGTTGGGCCTGTCCGCCCTTCCCGCCCAAGCGGCCTCCGTGCCCAGCCCGTTGGGCGCCGCCGTGCCCGACGTGCCGAAGCAGGCCCTCAAGTCCGAGCGGGACAAGCTCGGTTCGCACGACCGCACCCTGCTCCAGAAGGCCGAGAGCAAGAAGGCCGCCACGGTCACCGTGATGCTGGCCACCGACCGCGGCGACACGGCCGACGTGCGCCGCCGCATCACCCAGCTCGGCGGCACCGTCGGCGACGTCACCGACAAGCTCGGTTACGTGCGCGCCACCGTGCCCACCGGCAAGGTCACCGAACTGGCCGGGCTGTCCTCGGTGCGCGCCGTCGACCTGAACGAGACGTTCAAGATCCCCGACCCGTCGCCGATCACCGGTGCGGACCGGAAGCAGGACGGCTCGTCCGGCACGAAGAGCGGCAGCACTCCCGCCGCGCCCGGCAAGGGGACCCCCGCCGACAACCCGTATCTGCCCACCGGCGAGACGGGCGCCACCGACTTCACGTCCGCTCACCGCAACTGGGACGGGCGCGGCGTGACGATCGGCATCCTGGACACCGGCGTGGACGCCGCGCATCCCGCGCTGCAGAAGACCACGACCGGCGAGCCGAAGATCAAGAACTGGGTCACGGCGACCGACCCGCTCACCGACGCCGACCCGACGTGGCTCCAGATGAGCCGCACGGTCACCGCCACCGGCGGCACGTTCCGGTTCAGCGGCGTGGACTACAAGGCGCCGGACGGCACGTACGAGTTCCAGACCTTCGCCGAGAGCACGACGTACGGCGGCGAGCTGGGCGGCGACGTGAACCGCGACGGCGACTACAAGGACACCTTCGCCGTCCTCTACCGGCCCGCCGACCACCGCGTGTGGGTCGACGCCGACCTGGACCACACCTTCGGTGACGGCGACATCGTCGAACCGTACGCGAAGAGCGGGAAGTTCGCCTCGTTCGGCACGGACGACCCGAGCACCCCCGTCACCGAGTCGATGCCGTTCACCGTCGAGTACCGCGACGACGTGGACCTGTCGCCGCTGGGCGGCGCCAACGTCGGCAAGAGTGCCGACTACGTGAACATCGGCATCGTCTCGGGAGCGCACGCCACGCACGTCGCCGGGATCAGCGCGGGCAACAGGCTGTTCGGCGGGAAGATGAACGGCGCCGCACCCGGCGCGAAGATCGTCTCCGAGCGGGTCTGCCTGTTCGCGTCCGGCTGCACGGCGTACGCGCTCGCCGAGGGCATGATCGACGTGGTCGTGAACCAGCACGTCGACGTCGTCAACCTGTCGATCGGCGGACTGCCCGCCCTCAACGACGGCAACAACGTACGGTCCGTGCTCTACAACCGGCTCATCGACGACTACGGCGTCCAGATCGTGTCGTCGGCCGGCAACGACGGCCCCGGTATGAACACCGTCGCCGACCCCGCCGTCTCCGACAAGGTGCTCGCGGTCGGCGCGTCCGTCAGCAAGGACACCTGGTGGGCCGATTACGGCTCCCGGGTGCGGGCCTCCCAGTCCCTGTTCCCGTTCTCCGCGCGCGGGCCGCGCGAGGACGGCGGCATGAAGCCGGAGATCGTCGCCCCGGGCGCCGCCGTGTCGTCCATACCCACCTGGATGCCCGGCGAGAGCGTGCCGGACGCCGGCTATGAACTGCCCGCCGGATACGGCATGTTCAACGGTACGTCGATGGCGTCCCCGCAGGCCGCGGGCGATGTCGCGCTGCTCCTGTCGGCTGCTCGGCGCTCCGGTACGAAGGTGACGCCGGCCGCGCTGCGCTCCGCGCTGACGAGCTCGGCGACGTTCCTCGACGACCAGCCCGCCTACGCGCAGGGCGCGGGGCTCATCAACGTCCCGGCGGCGTGGAAGCTGCTGGCGAAGGGCTCCGAGCCGACGTCGTACACCGTCGACGCCCCCGTGTGCGGGGCGCTCGCCGGAATGCTCGCCACCCCGAAGTCCGGCACCGGCGTGTACAACCGCTGCGCCCCCGAGGACGGCGGCCAGACCACCACCCGCACCAAGGAGTACGACGTCCGGCTGACCCGCACCGGCTCCGGCAGCGGTGTCGCGAAGCTGTCGTGGCTGGGCAATGACGGCACGTTCAGCGCCCCGCCCGTCGTGGTGCTCGGCAAGGGCAAGGCGACCACCGTCACCGTCCGCGCGCGGACCGGCTCCACCGGTGCGCACTCGGCGCTGCTGCTCGTCGACGACCCGACGACCCCCGGTGTCGACAAGCTCGTCCCCGTCACCGTCGTGGCCGCCGCCGACCCGGCGAAGTCCTCGTACACGGTCAGCTCCAAGGGGTCGGTGGACCGCAACCAGACGCGTTCGGTGTTCGTGTCCGTGACCGAGGGTGCCTCGGCGCTGAAGGTGGACCTGAGCGGGATCGCGGGCGACAGCCAGACCCGGTTCCTCGCCGTCGACCCGCAGGGCATGCCTGTGGACGAGACCGCCGTCAGCCTCTGCTACACGAACTTCTCGGACGCCGGGACCTGTGACCCCGCCTCGCGCACCTACGAGCAGCCGATGCCCGGCATCTGGGAGTTCGAGGTGGAGGCGCGACGCACGTCGCCCGTCATGGAGAACCCGTACCGGCTGAGCGCGGCCGTTCAGGGTGCCACGTTCGACCCGGCGTCGTCCGTGGTCGCCGAGGCCGCCCTGCACGCGCCCACCCAGCAGGCCTTCACCGCCGTCAACCGGTTCGCGCCGGTGACCGCGCACGCGACCGGCGGCTCGCTCGGCGCCCTGTCGCAGGCCCGGCCCACCGTCTCCTCCCAGGCGATGACCGGCAAGCAGATCACGGTGCCGCGCGACGCGACCCGCCTGGAGGTCGTGCTGGGCAACGCCTCCGACGAGGACGCCGACCTCGACCTGTACCTGGTCGCCCAGTCCGGTGCCCTGGTCGCCTCGTCCACGCACGGCGGCTCGCGTGAGTCGCTGACCATCAACAACCCGAAGCCCGGCTACTACTACCTGTACATCGCTGGCACCGACGTGCCCTCCGGTTCCACGGAGTTCGACATCCAGGACACGATGTTCTCGAAGTCGCTGGGTGCGGTGACGGTGGACGACGAGAAGCCGGTGAAGCTGGCCACTGGGCAGTCCATGACGATCGCCGGGCGCCTCGTCGCGGAAGCCGTGCCGCCGGCCGGCCGCCGTCTGATCGGCCGGTTCTCGATGGCTAACGACGCGGGTACGCCCCTGGGCAGCGCGGACGTGTTGCTCGGCAACGTCACCGTGCCGTCCCTCGACGTCACCGGGTCCTTCGGCCCGGCCAGCGGCTTCGGCTTCAACGACCAGGGGCAGGTAGCCGGTTCGGCACAGGTCTCCGCGGTCACCCGGCCGGTCCGCTGGGACGCCGAGCACGGCGTCACGCTGCTCGACAACACCGGGGTGCGCAACGGCAGCGCCCTGGGCCTGAGCCGGTCCGGTGCGTACACCACGGGTCAGGTGACGCTGACGGCCGGCGGCACCCGCGGAGCCGTGTGGGACGCGGACGGCAAGCTCACCACACTGCCGCTGCCGGACTGGGAGGCGTACAGCTTCGACCGCGGCTTCGCGGTCGACGACGCCGGTAACGTCGTCGGCAACGCCACGGGGTACATCAAGAACCCGGCGACCGGCGGCAGCCTCCAGGTCAACGACCCGTTCATCTGGTCCGCGAAGGACGGGTTCCGCAAGCTGCAGCACCTGACCGACCAGCGCACCCTGACCGAGCCGCTCGCGATCAACGAGTCGGGCGTCATCGTCGGCCACTCGTACAAGGCGGGTGTCCGCCACGCGGTGAAGTGGAGCATGGACGGTTCGGTCACCGACCTGGGCACGCTGCCCGGCATGACCGACAGCACCGCCGAGGGCGTCAACGCGTCCGGTGTGATCGTCGGCAAGAGCGGCGACGACGCGTTCGTCCTGAAGCCGGGCGGCACCATGACCCGGCTGCCCGACCTGGGCTTCGACGCCCAGGCGCTGGCGGTGAACGACGCCGGCTGGATCGTCGGCACCGCCGAGTTCGAGCCCGACATCGAGACGGCGGTGCTGTGGGACCCGCAGGGCCGGATGTACGACATCGGCTCCATGGTGGACCGCAAGCACTGGGTGCCCCTGGAGGGCCTCGGCATCAACAACCGGGGTGAGGTGGCGTTCTACGCCACCGACGTGACGGCCCGGGGATCGACGAAGATCGTCATCGCCAAGCTGCCGTCCTGACCGTGTCCTTCCCGGCTGCCCGCTCGCGGGCAGCCGGGAAGGCACCTCCGCTCCCCCGGCCGTCGGCCGACGGCCTCATCCGTGAGCCGTCGGCCAGGAGAATGCCGGCGTCCGGTTTTCGCCATGGCGGGAACTCGACACCCTCCGCCGGTGCGCCAGGTGTTCCGGACCGGATAAACCGTTCCCATGCGATCCATACCCAGACGCCGATACCTCCCCGCCGCCACCGCGCTCACCATGGCGCTGATCGGGTGGGGATCGGTCACCGCCCCGGCGGCCGACGCCGATCCGGCCGCCGGGGCCGGGGCCAGTGCCCCGGCCGGCACGTCCTACGACATCACCCTCGTCACGGGTGATCTCGTGCACTACACCGACCTGCCCGGGAACCACGACGTGGTGACCGTGGACCCGGCCGGGGCGGGCTCCGACGGCGTCGAGGTGCAGACCCGCGGCGACGACACCTACGTCATCCCGCGCCAGGCCATGTCTCTGCTCGCCGCCGGGAAGCTCGACGAGCGGCTGTTCAACGTCACCGGCCTGGTGGCGATGGGGTACGACGACGCACACACGGACACCGTTCCGGTGATCGCGACCGCCCCGGCCGCCGTCCGCACGGCGAAGGCACAGCCGAAGGTCCCGGTCACGCCCGAGGGCACCGAGTCGGTCCGTACGCTGTCCTCGATCCACGCGAAGGCGCTGCGCGCCGACAAGGGCCGGACCACGTCGTTCTGGAAGGACATCGCGCCCGGCTCCGACCCGAAGTCCCTGTCGGGCGGCATCGGCAAGCTGTGGCTCGACGGCAAGGTCGAGGCCTCGCTCGCCACCGAGACCGCGCAGATCAAGGCCACGGACGCCTGGCAGCAGGGCCTGGACGGCACGGGCGTCAAGGTCGCCGTGCTCGACACCGGCGCGGACCTCGACCACCCGGACCTCGTCGGGCAGGTCGACGCCACCGCGAGCTTCGTGCCCGGCCAGGGCGTCGACGACGGCAACGGCCACGGCACGCACACCGCCTCCACCATCGCCGGTACCGGAGCCGCCTCCGGCGGCAAGGAGAAGGGCGCGGCCCCGGGGGCCCGCCTCCTGGTCGGCAAGGTGCTCGGCAACGAGGGCACCGGTGAGGAGTCGTACTCGATCGCGGGCATGGAGTGGGCCAAGGCGCAGGGCGCGGACATCGTGTCGATGAGCCTCGGCACCCCTGACGGGTCCGACGGCACGGACCCGACGTCGCAGGCCGTGAACGAGCTCTCCGCGGACGGCGGCCCGCTGTTCGTGATCGCCGCGGGCAACGCCTACGACCCGGGCACCATCGGCTCCCCGGGCGCCGCCGCCTCCGCGCTGACGGTGGCCGCGGTCGACAGGAACGACGACCGCGCCGAGTTCTCAAGCCAGGGCCCGCTGATCCGCACGCACAGCCTCAAGCCGGACGTCTCCGCCCCCGGCACGGACGTGTCCGCCGCCGCCTCGCAGTCGGTGCCGGGCTGGACGGGCGGCCTGTACCGAACGATGAGCGGTACGTCGATGGCGACGCCGCTCGTGGCGGGATCGGCAGCGATCCTCAAGGAGCGGCACCCCGACTGGAGCGGCGAGCGCATCAAGAAGGCGCTGATGTCGACGTCGGACAAGACCGCCGAGACGCCGTACGCGGCGGGCACCGGCCGGGTGAACGTGGCCTCGGCCATCAGCGCCACCATCGAGGCGACGGGCTCCGTCGAGGCCGCCGCGTACGACTGGCCGAACGCCGACGCGCAGACGGAGACCCGCACTGTCGCCTACCGCAATGACGGCGCCGCGGACGTCACGCTGGCCCTCGCTCTCGACACGGACGCCGACGCGTACTCGCTGTCACAGTCCTCGGTGACGGTCCCCGCACACGGCACCGCCACGGTGACCCTGACACTCGACCCGTCCAAGGTCCCCGCGGGCACCACGTTCTCCGGCCATGTCGTCGCCACGGACACCGCGACCGGCCAGGCGGTCGCGCACACCGGCTTCGCCCTCTTCAAGGAGGCGGAGATGTACGACTACACCATCAAGCTGACGGGCCGGGACGGCAAGCCGCTGTCGGGCAACGTCGCACTCCACACGTCGGACTCCAGCGAGTCCAACATCATCGCCGTCGACGGTGAGAAGACGCTGCGCCTGCCGCCCGGCCGCTACACCACGACCGCTTACGTCGAGGTACCCGGCGACACCGCCGACTCGCTCGGCCAGGCGCTGCTGATCTCGGACGAGGCCACGCTCGGCGAAGGCCACTCGTCCGGAACGGCCGACCTGGACGCGACGAAGGTGCGCAAGGCGTACGCGGTCCCGGAGCGGGAGAGCGAGGAGACGCAGGCCGTCTTCAACCTCCAGCGCACCTACGACGACGGCGCGGGCGTCAACTGGTCCACCTCCTGGATACTGGCCGCCAAGTACGACTCGCTGTACCTGGCGCCGACGAAGAAGGTGTCGGACGGTTCGATGCGTGCGTTCCTGCACTGGCGGCTGCGGCAGAAGGCGCTCGACGCAAAGACCGGCAACGGGCGGGACATCGAGCTGACGGCGCAGCCGGACACCGCGTACCACGACGGCTCGTCGACCCTGCGCACCGTGTACGCGGGCCGGGGCACGGCGGCCGACTACACCGGCCTCGACGTCCGCGGCAAGGCCGTGATCGTCGACCGCACCAGCGACGTCACCCCGGCGGCGCGGGCACAGGCCGCCGCCGACGCGGGCGCGACGCTGCTCGTCGTCGTCAACAGCACCCCGGGACGCCTGTACCAGAGCTACGGCGGCGCCGACGGGCTCACCGTCGCCTCCGTGCGGCAGGGCGACGGCGCACGCCTGATCTCCGAGGCCAAGTCGGGCAGCGGCCGGCTGCGGGTGAAGCAGCAGCAGTACCCGGACTACAGCTACGACCTGGTGCAGCAGTTCAAGGACGTCATCCCGGACAAGTCCCTGGCGTACAAGCCGGACGACCACGATCTGGCCCGCGTGGAAAACAGCGTGTATGCGGCGCCTGGCACCCTCGGCTACGGCGGGCGCTACTTCATCCCGGCGTGGGGTGCGGGTCTGGGCGGTGACGCCTACGAGAAGTGGTCGCGGACGACGACGGAGTACGTCACCGGCAACACCACCGCCGTCGGGTCCTGGTACGAGCAGCACACCGGACTCGGAGCGGCGGACGGCTACTTCGAGCGCGCGTCGACGGACTCGTACGCCGGTGGCCGCCGCTATGACGCCGCCTGGTTCAAGCCGGTCCAGGCCCCGCGCCTGGGCGACACGTACGTCCCCTACCAGACGAGCACCAACACCCTGAGCTGGAACGTCGCCATGTGGTCCGGCGGTGACGACGGCCATGTCGGGGCCGGCGGCGGCACCAAGCAGACCACGCTCTACCGCGGCGACACCCAGCTGGCCACGTCCAAGTCCCAGTCGGGCCGTGCGTACAACCTGTCGGCGGGCTCGTACAAGCTCATCGCGACCGGGCAGCGCACCACCGCCGCCTGGCCCGGCACCACGAGCACGAGCACCACGTGGGGCTTCGACTACAAGCCACTGCCGACAGGAACGGCCCGTGCGAATGTGCCGATGCTGAACCTCGACTACGACGTCGACACGGATCTGCAGGGCACGGCCAGGGCGGGCAAGCGCCTCACCCTGGGCCTGCGCTCGGCGACGTACGACGGGGCGACCGCTGCCACGTCGGCCGCCCTTCAGGTCTCGTACGACGACGGGGTGACCTGGCAGGACGCCAAGCTCAAGCGGGCCGGTGACGGCAGCTGGACGACGGTCCTGGACACACCGCGCGACGCGAAGTCGGTGTCGCTGCGGGCGACGGCCGGGGCGCCGGGCGGGCTGACGATCGGCCAGGACGTGAGCCGGGCGATCACGCTGAAGTAGCGGCAGGGGCGGGGTGGGTGTAGCCGGGGGAGGTCACACCCACCCATGCTGACCGGCGTACCAGCCCAGCTGGAGCCGCGAGGTCGCACCGGCGTGGGACATCATCAGCTGGATGCGGCGCTGCACGGTCCGGGCCGAAAGACCCACCTGCGTGGCAACGGCGGTGTCGGTGAGCCCGGCGAGCAGCAGTCGCAGGATGTGCACGTCGACCGGGTCGAAGCCGACGCCCGCCGCCTCCTGGTAGGGGCTGGCGCGCTCCCACACCTGCTCGAACAGTTCCCGGGCCATGTGGGCAAGGCCGCCGCGCAGCACGACCGCCGGGTCGACGTCGGCGTCCCGCCCGTGCAGCGGCAGCATCGCCACGGATTCGTCGCAGAGGATCAGCTTGTACGGCACTTCGGTGACGGTCCGGACCCGGACCCCGTCGGCCAGGGACTGCGCTACGTTCTCCGCGGCACCCGGTTCGCGCAGGAAGCCCTGGTCGATGACGGCACGCACCCGCACGTCGCGGGCCATGGCCGTCACCTCCTCGCTGTCCGCCGGGGTGACCGCCTGGGGCCTGCCCGCCGAGAAGATGTCGATGGTGCTGCGTGCGGACAGCTGCAACTGCCGGTAGCGGGTGCTGATGGCCTCGCTGCCCTCGACGATCTCCACGAGTTCGCGCTGGGCACGGTCCGCGGTCGCCATGCGGTACGTCTCCGCGAGCCGCGCCACCGTCACCTCGGCGCGCTGCAGCCGCTCGCGGTGCGCTGCGAGCTCGGCGCCCAGCGCGACGGCCGGGGGCGCCGCGGAATACCGCTGGCCGTCGGCGGCGCGGACGACGAGGCCACGGGCCACCAGGGAGCGCAGTGCGGCGGTGGCCCTTTCGGCGGGCAGGCCAGCCGCGTCGCCGATCTCTTCCGCACGGACCGACGTCCGGGCGATGAGCAGCCGGTAGACCGCCGCTTCGTCCGGCACGAGGCCGAGCTCGTCGAGTTCCATGCCCCCGCCCTCCGCTGTCCGGTGGCCATCGGGCACCGAATGCATGGTAAGCCCGAGCGTCTCAGCCACGCGGTGCCCGATCAATCCCGGGATCAACCCTCGACAGCACTGCGGTGTCCCGCGGCGAATCGGTACGCGGTGACGCTCATCGGGACGGTGGCCCGGGGCCGGTTCCTCACCTGACGTACGCAGTTGGGCGGGTGACCCGCACCGGTACGAACCCCGTCGCCTCCACCCGCCGGTGCGGGCACTTCGGCCGCCCTCGCCACTGGCTGAGTGCCGGTACGGATCACCGTGCACGCGGGTCCCTACCCGGTTCGATCTTCCTGGCCACCACGGCGGCGGGCTCGGTGTGGTTGTCGACCTCTACGAACAGCACCGGGACCCCGTCCTCCGGCGCCTGGAGCACCGCGTCCGCACGCAGACTCCCCCGCGCCGGCGTCGTGAACGTCCCCGCCACGGGGAGAGCGACCTCCGTCTCCCACCCCCGCAGATGCCCCAGACCCCGGGGCCGGGCCGCCAGCACCCGGGCCTGCGCGGCCACCGCCGGCCCGGTGCCGGCACGGCGGGCGATGGGTTTCGTGGGAAGGGGTGGAGACTGGCGGAACGCGTCGATCGTGTCTGTCACCGCGAGCGCGTGCTCGGCGGGAGCTCCTGGCGGTACGTCATCTCGGTGACGTACCGCCGGAACCGGAGACGTACACAGCCCCCGCGGCCGAGACCAGCCACCAGACCGCAAATCTTCCCTGCGGTACAGGCCAGGTCCAGGAGTGGGCCCGTGAGACCGATGGCGACCTCACGAGCGGATTTGACCGTGATTCCAGCAGCCTCGAGGTACACCACTACGGTGACCGCAGCCCAGCCCCGCTCCGCAACTGGGATCCACGAGGCATGGACATCGCCCGTACTGGGTTAACACCAACACCACGACCAGCGCATAGGAAAGACTCAACGAAACTGATCACCACTCGGGCAAATTGACCACAGCTGACCAACGATCACTCCACCTGGCCAAGTGCCAGCTCAGCACGCAGCCCACGACCTCCTCGCCTCCATCACCGAGCCCGCGCGGCCGGAGCTTGAAGCGCTACCACCCACAGACACCAAAATGATCAGCCCAGGCCAGACCACGTCCTATTGATCAGAAAAACCTCCCCTGGACACGTTCGGTCTGCGCGGCCGGTGGGAGGAGGAGCTGGAGGCCAGGTTCCTGGACGACTTCGAGTTCGCGTGGGGGTCGCGGATCCGCTTCAGACGGTGAGGAAGCGTCAGAGGAGTGCGCATCGCGCGGGCGTGCGGGCGGGATCACGAACGCGGGTCGACCGCCGGGACCGGCTCCCTTTCGGGGAGTCGGCTGGCCACGGCGCGTTCCGCGCGCTGGTCCGCCGGCTCGCCCTGGGGCGGCGAGGCAGGACTCCGCCGGGCGGGGCGGGTACGGGCACCGGCAGCCGGTGTTACGGCTGTGCGTGCTGGTTGTGGAGGCGGTGGAGCGCGGCGCGCAGGCATGCCCCCTCGTCGGTCGGGGGGATCTTGAGGCGGGCGGGGTTCATGGACGTGAGGCGGGCCAGGGCGTCGTCCAGGGCCTGGGGGCTGGGCGGGTGGTGGCGGGTCGCGGACTGGAGGCGGCAGAGGGCCTTGTAGAGGGTCTGGGAGATCCCTGTGCCGTACGCGGTGAAGGGCGCCATGGCTTCCAGCAGCTCGTCGGCGGGCGAGCGGGGTGCGGTCTTCGGCGGCGCGGCCGGGAGCGGGCGAACGGCGGCCACAGGCGCGGCGGTGGCGAGGCGGCGGCGGTAGGCCTTCTGCCGGCACGCGGGTCGGCAGTACATCGAATCCGCACGTCCAGACGTCACGGACTGTTCGCAGGAGGCGGACGGGAGGCCCGACCCGTGGCCGCCGTGACGGATGCGGGTGCGGGAGGTCCGGCAGGCGGGCGAGCATTCCGGCCGCCGGACCAGTAGGCGCGGACGGGACACCGGGCCCCGTACAGACGGCGGCCCGTACGGCGGCGGGCGCCGTACGGGCGGCGGGGGCGGCCGGGGTCGTCCCGGGCCCGGGGGCGGCGTCGCCCCGCGATCCCCCGCCCCCCGGCCCGGGCCGTACGGACGGCGCCGGGCGAACCCGGCACAAGTCCAGAGCCCGCAGGCGCACACGCGGGGCGCTTCGGCTCGGCGCTCACCCCTTCCGGAAGAGGGACGCCAGAGCGGCGAGCGAGCCCGGCACCGCGGCCACCTCGGCCATCACGGTCAACGGAGTCTGCGCGCCCGGCCAGGAGTGAACGACGACGGCCGCCACGACACCCGTCAGGAAGAGGAATGCCACCGCGACGGTGCACACGGCGGGTGCGAGCCAGGACGGTGTGGAGCCTGGTGCGGGCGGAGCCGGAGGCAGGGGGGCGGGTGCCGGGCCGGTGGCCGGCTGCTGGAACTGGGGAGCGTTGGACGGCTGCGGGACGGTGGTCATACGGGTTCCCCTCGACGACGGTGTGTACGGACAGGTACAGGGGTGCCTGGTCCGGCGGCTGGTGCAGTCCCGGCCGGACAGGAACGGCGCTCGGCCCCCGCGATCCGGAAACGGGGGCCGAGCGCCGAGCGGCACCATGCGGCAGGACAGGACAGCGCCTGCCTTCTCCCTTAAAGGACTTATGGGGTGGGAACCGTGAAATGCCACGGTCCGCGACCGGGCTTTTTCTGGGGCCACCGGGCCGTCGCGACTCGGCGGGCCGGCTGCGCGGGCGAGTTGAGGACAGCGTCCGCAAAGACCGTCGCCGCCCTGGCCGTGGGCGGGCAGGCGCTACGGGTGTGCGTGCCCGGTTGTGCAGCTGGACGAGTCGGCGCGCGGGCGGCGTGACCGGGGCGCTCCGCCGCAGCGTGCGGGCAGGGCGCCGCACGTCCCGGTCCGGTGCGGGTTACCGGCCGCGTCCCGGGCGGCGGTTGGAAGCGGTCTGCCCGCGGTGGGCCGCGTTCGGACGTGGAGTCCGTGCACCGGGCCGGGCGGCGTGGGGTCGGGTCACTGCTGTCTGCGGGCGCAGGCGACGACCAGGGCCGCCGCGGCGACGAGGAAGCCGCCCACGGTGAGCATCGTGTCGAGGGGTCCGGAGGCGCCGGGGCGGACCAGGACGATAAGACCGGCGATGCCGCACAACAGCATGGCGACCGCGACGGCGAGACACACCAGGGCGACCTTCGCCCACTGCGGGAAGGCCGACGCCGTCGGTGCCGGACCCGCGCCCGCGCGCGGGGCCGGGGCCGGGGCGGGGGCGGGGTCGGGGTCGGGCGGGCCGCCGGCGGCAGCCTGGTCGGCGGGCGGCCGCTGCGGGGGCTGGGGGGCGGTGGGCATGGGGAAGTCCTCTCGGTGGTGGCGCGTACGTCGGTGAGGGCGCGGGTGCCGGGCGTCCGGGCATCGACTGCCGCCTCGGCCGGAGCGGCCAGGAGGCGGAGCACGGGCCAGGTGCTCGTGTGATGGGGCGGGCTGCCGAGGTGAAGGGTCAGCGCCTTGCGGCGCGGCGGGGTGAGAAGGCCCTCGGGTGAGGCGGGGAGTCGAAGGTGCCCGGCTGGGGGGCGGAGGCGCTGTCTTCGAGGGGTGGTGCGGCGGGCTGGCGGCTGCCCCGGACCGGCGTGGCGGTTGGCGCCGCCATGGGATTTCGCCTGCGCGGACCGCCGACCGCACGACGGTTTCGGGAAGCGGCTTTTTACGCGAGGTGCGGCAGGGAGTTCGCGGTCCTCGTCGTCACGTCACCTGTCTGGGAGCTCGGTCCGTCATGTCCGGCCGGCACCGGGGTGTGCCGGAGTGCGGGATCGGTCTGGTGCATCGTCTGTCCCGGTACGGGGGGCGACGGACTTCGCCGGGGCGGCCGGGGGGCCGCGGCCCGGGCTCGTCCGACGGCGGCCAGGCGCGAGACGACGGTCGCGGGCTCGGTTCCGGTGAGGGTGGCGATCTGATCGATGCTCAGCAGCAGGGTGGTACGCAGGACGTAGGCGTCCTCGGCGGGGTTGGAGGGGTGGCCGCTGCGGCGTGCGACAGCCCGGGTGAGCCGCTGCCAGGCCCAGGCGGAGGGGTGCTGTTCGGCGACGACGGTGGTCCAGGTGCTGGCGACGAGGTCGAAGAGCTGGGAGACGGCTACCTGTGCCTCCTCCGGGGTGAGGTGGGCGGCCGCGTACGCGTGGTAGGCGGGGCGGTGAAGGTCGTAGAACGCGTTCGTGAGGACGGCGAGCGACGGCGGCTTCATGAGCGTCTCCCTTCTCTGCGGTCCCGGTCAGCCGAAGGCGCCTGCGGAAAGGGTGCTAACCTCGCCGTTTCGGTTGGCCTGAGGCGGCGTCGATGATCGCCAACTGTTGGGTGGCCGAGGTGATTTCGGTGCTGGGGCGTGTCGGAGTCCCGACGCGGTGGTCGGGTTCTCCGGGTTCTTTCGGGTTGTGGGCGGACGGAGGCTTGCCGGTCAGCTGGCGGGTCGGGGCAGTGCGGCGAGGCGGTGGAAGGCCGTGGCCAGTTCGTGTCTCCACGGCCAGGTCGCCGATATACGCAGGTGGAGGCGTCGACCGCCGCGGGTGAGGCGTGCGGCGACGTGCAGGAGCCGGTAGCGGAGTTTCTTCGGCTCGGCGGTGGCCAGCTCCCCGTCCAGAAGGAGGACGCGGGTCCAGGCGAGCAGGTCGATCGCGGTGAGGCTGAGTTCGAGCCAGACGGCGTTGTGAACCGCCCCGGGTTCGGTAGAGACTTCATATTGCGGTTGTGACCTGGGGTTTCGTGGTCGCGCGGTAGTAGTTGGTCTCGTATTCGACGGGTGGGATGTGCCCTATTTCACCGTGGAGCCGGCGGTGGCAGTACCAGTCCACCCACTCCGCGGTAGCGAGCTCGACCTGGGAAAGAGTCCTCCAGGGGCGCCCCGGTTTGATCAGCTCGGTCTTGAACAGGCCGATCGCGGACTCCATGAGGGCGTTGTCGTAGGCGTCGCCGACCGAGCCGATCGAGGCGGCGATGCCGGCGGCTGCCAGGTGCTCGGCGAGCCGGAAGCTCGTGTACTGCGACCCGGCATCGGAATGATGTATCAACTCGCCGCGCCGGTGGGGGTGTTCATCGCGGTCGCGTTGCCACAGGGCCATGTCCAGAGTGTCCAGGACGAGCTTGGTCTCCTTCGATGTGGCAGCGGACCAGCCGACGATCCGGCGGGAGAAGGTGTCGACGACGAAGGCGACGTAGACGACCCCCGACCAGGTCTTGACGTGGGTGAAGTCGGCGACCCAGTAGCGGTTGGGGGCCGACGCGACGAACTTGCGGTCCAGCAGGTCCGGTGCCCGCTCGACGCTGCTGTCCTGGATCGTGGTGATGACCTTCCTTCCGCGGACGGCGCCGGTGATGCCGAGCTCGCGCATGAGACGTTCGACGGTGCACCGGGCCACGGTGTGGCCCTGTCGGTGCAGCTCGCGCCAGACTTTCCTGGCGCCGTAGACACGGTAGTTGGCCTCGTGGACCTCGGTGATCGCGTCCTTGAGGACGGCGTCCCGCACCTGTCTGGCCGAAGGTTCGGCGGCGCGTTTCTTCGCCGCGTAGTAGGTGGAGGGGGCGATCTTGCAGTCGTGCTCGGCGAGTACGCGGCAGATCGGCTCGACACCGCCGAAGCGGGCCCGGTGCTCGTCGATGAACGCTACGAGCGTGTGTGTGGCCGGTCGAGCTCGGCCGCGAAGAAAGACGCCGCAGCCTTCAGGATGTCGTTCGCGCGGCGCAATTCGGCGTTCTCCTTCTTCAACGCCTTCATCGCCGCGGACTCCTCCGACGTCGTGCCCGGACGCTGCCCGGAGTCGATCTCGTCCCGCCTGACCCAGTTCCGCAGGGTCTCGGCCGAACCGATACCGAGCTTCTGGGCGACCGCCCGCACGGCAGCCGACTCGTTCGGGTAGTCACCGCGGACCTCGCCGACCATACGAACCGCTCGTTTGCGCAGCTCAACGGGATAAGAGGAAGGGCGTGCCATGACTCAATCCTTTCACGGAATTGAGTCTCCACTCGACCCGGGGCGGTTCATTGACGCCGAAGTCTCGGGAGGGGAAGCGGCCGAAGCCGGTGGTCTTGCCGCACCGGATGTGGTCCTCGACAGTGGCATGTCCGCGGTGGCGGACCTCCAGGAACTGGGCGGAACCGCCGCCGGAGTACGGGGTGTCGGTGAGAAACACCTGATGCCGCAGGCCCTCGTCCTGGTCGAACAGGGACAGCTGGGCTCCGGGGTGCGGCCGCTCGCGGCGCACGATGATGCGGGTGCCGGCCGGATAACCGTCCAGATCGACCATGCCGGTCAGCTCGGCTACCTCGGCACCATCACGCAGAGTCCCGTCCTGGTCAAGGGCGGGATACCAAAGGCGCTCAGGCATGGCCCGGACAGCGCGGCGGACCGGCTCGGTGACCGCGTATCCGACCGAGAAGAAGGTACGGATTCCTCGTTTCCGCACGTCGCGGACGTGGGCGAGGAAGGCTTTCGCGGATCCGGCACTGTCGGTGCGGACGAGGATGTCGGTGCCGTGCCGATGCGCGTCCGGGATTTGCGCGAGGGCGTCGTCCAACACCGCGATGTGATCGGCGGCGGTGTTGGCACCGGCGTTTCCAGGACGCAGTCGGCCCGACAGTGCCTCGCCGGTGTTGGCCAGGAAGCACAGCAGCGGGTGGAAGCCGAAGCCGCCTTTATAGGTGGGTGCGGCCAGCTCCTTCTCGGAGTGGCAGGTGATCAGCGTGGCGTCGAGGTCCAGGACCAGCCCGGGCAGAATACGTCCCGCGGCCCGGGCCGTGAGTATGCCCTCGCCTTGCTCGGCGGCCTGCAGCCAGGCAACTTCCCGGGCTTGGGCACGCGCCGAGCGCAGAGAAGCCAGTGTCCTTGCATCCGTGTCGGCGAGCAGTCGCCAGGCCGTCGGTGTCGAGGCGACCGAACCGAACACCCCTACCTGGTCCCGCAGTACGGCCAGGTCCGCGATGGCCTCACCGCCGTCGGCGAGCATCACTGCCAGGTCAGTGGCAATCCGGCCCGGATCATGCCCGGTCCCACGCGGCCGAAGCGGCCTGAGCGCGGTGGAGTACGCGGCGGTGAGCCCGGTGGCATCAGCGAGATCAGCCAGCAACCGTGCCCCGGCATGACCGACCACCCCCGAACCATCCGCGCTGACCTGAATCTTGGGACGCAACCCGATAGCCTGCACGTAGAAAGTGCCCTCCGCCTGGACCGACAGAACCCCTCAGCAAGGTTCATCGTCCCAGGTCAGGAAGGCACTTTCGCGTTTCCGCCCCAACAGCTCCCGTAACCAAACGAAACGGCGAGGCTAAGGCGGCCTTGAACGGATGTAAGGAGAACCGGCGCCCCGTCACTCAGCACAACTGCTGGCGGTCGCCTCGAGTTCCCTTTACAGATGTGACATTTCGCCAGGTCAGATTGGCTTTCGCTGCGGGTCTGGCCCCGTGCATAGTCCTGGGCGGCAAGAGGGCTTTCAGGAGGGGGAATCCGGCACACCATGAGGACCGATAAGGCTTCAGGCGGCACGTCGGCGGGCATACCACCGCAGTCACGGTGGCGGCCTCGGCCGTCGTGGCTGATCGCGCGAGGGGTGCTGCTCGAACGCGGGCCGCGGCGGACGCTGGCGCTGGCAACGTTCATCAGCATGATCGGCAATGGTCTCTTCATGACCGGCGCCGCTCTGTTCTTTACCCGCTCGGTCGGCCTGTCGGTGACGCAGGTCGGTCTGGCCATGGGGGTGGCGGCCTTGGTGGGCCTGGTGGCTGGGGTGCCGGCGGGGCGGGTGGCCGACCGGCACGGGCCGCGTGAGACGTACCTGGTGATCCAGTGCGTGCAGGCCGCGGCGATGGCGGCGCTGGTGCTGGTGCACTCGTTCTGGGCGTTCGTCCTGACCATCTCGCTCACCCAGTTCGCGGCCTCGGCCGGAGCTGCGGCCCGGGGGCCGCTAACGCGCGGCTTCGCGGGGCCGAACCCGACGAAGTACCGGTCCTACCTGCGGGCGACGGCCAACCTCGCCGGAGCGTGCGGTGCGGTCATGGCCGGCGTGGTGGTGCAGGTGGACACGCGAGGCGCGTACGTGGCACTGATCCTGGCCAACGCCCTGAGCTTCCTGCTCTGCGCGGCCATTGTGACCCGACTGCCGCACCTGCCGCCTGTGCGCGAACCGGAGCCCATGTCCGCATCGGAGGCGCCCTCTGCCAGCCAGTGGGGCGTCCTGAAGGACCTCCCGTACGCGGTGGTGACCGCGCTCGACTCGCTCCTCTCGCTTCAGGGACACGTTCTGGTGTTCGCGCTACCGCTGTGGATCGTCGGCCACAGCCAAACACCCCACTGGCTGATCGGGGCATGCGGGGTGGTCAACACGCTGATGGTGGTGGCGTTCCAGGTACGGGCGAGCCGGGGTGTCGTCGACAACGCCTCTGCGGGACGGGGCGCGGTCCGTTCCGGCGTGGCGTTCCTGCTCGGCATGGCGGCGATCGCGGCTGCTGCGGGGATGCCAGGGTGGCTCGCCGCCGTGCTGATCGTCGCGGGTGTCGTCGTGCACACGATCGGCGAGCTCTGGCACGCGGCGGCCTCGTTCGAGCTGAGCTTCGGACTCGCGCCCGCCCGGGCTCAGGGTCAGTACTCCGGACTTCAAGCCACCGGAACGGGCCTGGCGAGCTCCCTGGCGCCGTCGGTCCTGGCCCTGTTCTGCATCACCTGGGGCGTTCCCGGCTGGCTGGCGCTGGGCGGCGTCTTCGTGCTTGCGGGATTGGCGATGCCGTCTGCGGTCCGGTGGGCCGAGCAGAGCCGCGCGGCAGCAGCAGGGCAGGACGCTGTTCTGGCATGACCAGGTCCTCGCTTCCGCCCAGGGCGTGCTGGAACGGCTCTCCCACAACCCACCCGCCGCCAGACACTTAACGATCCTCACCGCGTCCCACAGCTTGAAGCCACCAAGTGAGATGACTCCGAAGACGAGCAATCCGAACGCCCGGCGTTATCGTCAGTGGTCATAGGCGGTCAGTGAACCTCTTTCATCCTGTTCCGCAGGAGTGAAATGGGCTGGTCAGCGGGTGTGGTGACGAGGCAGGGCCCCTCGTCGTTGGCACGGTGATTCCACTCATCACACCGGCGACCCGAAGGGCCCTGTTGGTTCCGTATCCGGCCATGCTCGACATCCCTCACGAGCTCGTCGAGCATGTTTCCTGGCTGCTGTACGAGCACCGTCTGAGGATCAAGACCCGCTGGCGCAAGCTCGGTTGTTTCAAGCAGGCGTTGCTCTCTTGCCCACCTGCGCAAAAATGAGACGTTCTCGCAGCTCGGAGCAGGTTTCGGGATATCTCAGGCCACCGCCTGGCGCTACGTCGACGAGACCCTCGATGTCCTGGCCGCGTGGGCGCCCGGCCTGCAAGAAGCCCTCACCAGTTTCGGCGAGGGTGATCACGTCATCGTCGGCGGCGCCCTCATCCCCGCCGACCGGATCCGCACAGACCAGCCCTGCTACTCGCAGAAGCACCGCAAGCACGGCATGAACGTGCAGGTCATCGCCCGTCCCGACGGGACACCGCTCTGGTTCTCCCGCGCGACACCCGGCCGCACCCACGACCTGACGTGAGCCCGCGCGCACGGCATCGTCCAGGCGTGCCTGACCCGGCAGATCCTCGTCCTCGCCGACCGCGCCTATCAAGGCGCCGGCGCCACTTTCCGCAGCCCGTACTACCACCACCGCGAACAGCCCGAGCACTACCAACAGTTCAACCACGACCACGCCCGACTCAGAGCCCCCGGCGAACGCGCCTTCGCCCAGTTGAAGTCCTGGCGACTGCTCCGGCGAGCCAGATGCTCCACCCGCCGCATCAGCACCATCGTCCAAGCCGTCCACACGCTACTGACCTGCGACTGTTCAGGATGAAAGAGGTTCACTGACCATCAAGTGGCGGTCGCTCCTAGGCTCGCCCAGCGCTCATGTCCGCTCTCATCAACGATGGCCGGAGGTTTGAGTGCCGGGCCGTTCGCCACGTTGAGCGTTCCGTTCGCCGCGTTCGCGGAGACCGGGCACTCGCTCGCCGCGCAGCCCGGCGACGCGAACAACACCGTGTCAGCGTTCCGCTGACGGGGCGGCTTGTCTGGTCAGTGCGGGCCTGCGGGCGGCTGGGCCCCAGGAAACGGGAGGCCCCCGGGGACACGGCATCTCGGCCGCGAGTACTGGTCCGGCCCGAGGGGTCGTCGAGGCTGTCAGGTCGGGTGGGAGTCAGCGGCGGAGGTAAACGTGCGCGAGGGGTGACCAGGACACGGGCGGTGTCACAGCGGCCTTGGTCGAGAGCTTCGGACGCCCGCTCGGCCAAGTCCCGGGCAACAGCACCCGCTTCGCCCTCCACCGGGCCCGGAGCGGAGAGCCAGAGCTCCAACGCTTCCGCCAGCCCTTCACATAGCTCGAGACCGTTCAAGGCACAGCGTGCTTTGAACGCCGCCAGCAGTTCCGGGGGCAGC
Source organism: Streptomyces sp. NBC_00102 (assembly GCF_026343115.1). Taxonomy (GTDB): domain Bacteria; phylum Actinomycetota; class Actinomycetes; order Streptomycetales; family Streptomycetaceae; genus Streptomyces. Next base: position 249,250 of record NZ_JAPEMC010000004.1, on the reverse strand, counting down.
TGATCGCCGAATGGGAGACGGGCACGCGACTGGAAACTCGTGACCCGTCCAACGAGCCATGACCCAGCCGGAGCCGCTCCCCACGAACACCCGCTCGGGACGACTTACGCCATGCCCAGTGGGCAGTGGCTGCCCATCCCCCGCTCCCCAGGCGCCTTCTGGTGAACGCCTCGAATGGTGGCCGCGGTGAAGGCTGTGGGCGAGACGGATTTACTGTCGGCCCTGTGGTGCCGTGCCCTCGCCTGCCACGCCCGGAGCGCTCCGCGACCGCGCTGCTTGAGCCGGCGGGCCTTGGTGCGGATCGACATGGCGGTCAGTTCCGGGGAGTCGTCCGGGAGGAGGTTCCCGGCGTCGACTCTGGCCTTCGCGTTGGCCATCCGGGTCCAGGCGTCGTCGTCGAGCCGGCCAGGGCGGGGCTGTCGCTGTAGAGGGCGGGGCCGACGTCCTCGGCCGCAATGTCAGCAGCCGCGCTCGCGGGGGAGACAGCGGACGGGCACCCGCCACCAGGTGACGGGTGCCCGCTGTGTAAGGCCGGCTGCTTCACTTCGTGCGGCAGCCGCTCCTCCCGTGGCACGGCTCGGCGTTGCCGTAGACGCCGTGCTCATCTTGCTTCTCTTGCGGATCGTGCTCGCCGTAGGCGTCGCGCTCGTCGTGGCACGGCTTCCGATCGCCGTACGCGTCGTGGTCGCAGGGCTTCGGCTCGCAGTGGTGGCAGGGCTGCTTCTTCCCGACAGTGATGCGTGCCCGGTCCCGGTTCGACTGGACGGTGCCGTTCTCCGCGGTGGCCACCGCGATGTTGACGACCGAGCCGCGCTCGGCGTCGGCTCCGGTGACCGTGTACGTGCCGGTGCAGGTGGTGCTGTCACCGGGCAGCCCGGCCGGGGCGAGGGTGGTCTCCGCGCACGTCACACCGGATACGTGGTCGTCGGTGACGGTGACCCCCGTCACCTCGCTCGGACCGGTGTTGGTGACGGTGTAGGTGTACGTCACCGCGTCGCCCACCTGGTAGCGGCGCGCGTCGTCCACCGATTTCACCAGCCGCAGCCCCGGTTCCCCCTGCGGCTGGGTCCGCAGGGTGACGTCGTCCGGCGGGGACACGACCCGCGTGCCGCCGGCTTGTCCGGCGGCGGCGGCCAGGTTGGTGACGGTTCCCCGCGCCGCGTCCGCCGCGGTGATCGTGTACGTACCCGTGCAGGTGGTCGTGGCACCCGGGGCGAGCGTGGTGGAATCGCAGGTCACGTCGGTCACGAGGTCGTCGGTGACCGTGACATCCGTCAGGGTCGTGTCGCCGCTGTTGGTGACGGTGTAGGTGTAGGTGACCTCGTCGCCGGCCTGGTACACCCGTGTGTCGTCGGCCGACTTGTCGAGCGTCAGGGACAGTTCGGAGGCGACGACCAGGGTGACGTCGTCGGGCGGGGACTCGACCGGGGTGGTCCCGGACTGTCCGTGCGCGGTGGCCACGTTGGTGACGGATCCCTGGACCGCGTCGGCTTCGGTGATGGTGTACGTGCCGGTGCAGGTGGTGCTGTCGCCCGGCTGCCCCGCCGGCGCGAGGGTGGTCGCCAGGCACGTCACCGGGCTCACGCGGTCGTCGGTGACGCCGACCCCGGTCAGTTGCTGCGGGCCGGTATTGGTGACGGTGTAGGTGTACGTCACCTCGTCGCCGACGCGGTAGACCTCGGTGTCGTCGGCCGACTTCTCCAGCCGGACCCCGGGTCCCGCCTGGACCGGGAGGGTCACGTCGTCCGGTGGGGACTCGACCGGTGTGGTGCCGGCCTGCCCCTGGGCGGTGGCGGTGTTGGTGACCGAGCCCGCCGTACCGTCGGCGGCGGTGACCGTGTACGTGCCGGTGCAGGTCATCGTCTCGCCGACCGCGAGCGTGGACTGCGGACAGCTGACGCCGGTGACCCGGTCGTCGGTCACGGTCACGCCGGTCAGCGGTACGGTGCCCGTGTTGGTCACCACGTACTCATAGGGCACCTGGTCGCCCGGCGCGAGCGGGGTCTGCAGCGGCGGTTCCTGGGAGACCTGCTTCACCAGGTTGAGCTGCGGCAGCGCGGCTGCGGGGTGGACCGTGAGGTTGCGGATGAGGTGGACGTCGGTGAAGAGCCCGGTGGACGCCGCGAAGCCGAACTTGAAGGTATCGGGCATCGGCTGGGGCGCCGGGGTCGACAGCACCTGCTGGGTGCCGTTGCCGTCGTGGAAGTCGATCGCGACGGTGATCAGCGGGTCGGGCGAGGGGGAGATCTCGACGGTCACCGTGCGCCGCGAGGGTTCCAGCAGGGCTTCGGCCTCCAGCGGGGTGGAGTCCGGCGGCACCGAGGCGGTCGGCCCCTGGAGCTGCCCCGGCAGCGTGGAGGGCCAGGGCCCCGTCGCCGAGAAGTTGCTCGTCGTGGCGTCGAGGAAGCAATACCCCTCGGTACCGTCGCCCGGTCCGCGCAGCGTCACCATGTTCGCGCCCGGAGCGGGGACACGGAACGCCGTACCCGCCGGGGAGCGGGTGGCGCAGCCGTTGCCGCGGTGCTCCCAGTCACCGAAGTAGTTGCCGAGAACGTCCAGACCGACGCCCACGTAACCGCGGTTGACGCCCGGGAGGAAGGTGGCGTCCGGGTCGTCGTCGGGGAGCTTCTGCGCGTAGCCGAGGCTGCCGCCGAAGGCTCCGGGCGCGGTGAGCGACGCGGCGCCGTCGATGAGGAAGAACGAGATGCCGTCGGCCGGGGGGTTGGTCGTCGCTCCGTACTGCCACTGGTCGAAGGTGGTGACCAGCCCCTGGTTCGCCGGAAGCGCGTGGTTGTAGAGGACCGCGGCGGACTGGTCCCTGGAGGCGTCGGTCAGCCGCAGGTAGCCGTTGGGCGCCGCGTCGTTCGGCGGGACGGGACCGGTGGCGCCCGTCGGGCAGCCGGTGAGCGGGTGGGTCCCGGGGCCGGGGGCGGGCCCCTCGGGCGCCCCGGTCAGGCAGGCAGGGCCGAAGGCTTCGAACCCCGCGATCGCGGTCGCCCCGGTGAACGTCTCGTCGACCAGAGGTACGCCCACAGCCTGGGCCGCGGCCGTCGGGGCGGTAGCCGTCGGGGCTGCGGCAGCATGGGTCGGCAGGCCCAGGCCGGCGGCTGCCAATCCCAGTGCGCCGAGGCCCCCGGCGGTCCACCGCCCGAGCACGCGCCCACGGCGCGTCATCGAGGAACGCATATGTCTCATACGGGAAGTCTGGGAATTGGTCCGGCGATTCGAGGCCGCCACGCCCCGCACACGAGGCACGCTCCCTCGTCCGGTATGGGCAGTTGGCCCTACGCCCCAGGATCCTCCTCTTCCGGGCTCGAAGCGCGCCTTCTCCACCGGCCCGGTCATCGATGTGTTTGCGGGGGACGGCCCGAATCGGCGTGCAGGGAGATCGATGTCGAGGACCACCACATCGGCCGTGCACACGTTTGCTGGAAGAGATCATCGCAGGCACACAGTCGCCGTCCCCGGCCCGGGAGAGCCTGGAGCGCGTCGAGGAGCAGCCTGCCCTTTATGCGTGGTGGTGGAAGCCGGCGGGCATCGTGCTGTTCACGCTCGGGTGCGCACCACTGATGCAGTCGACGCGGTACGAGATGGACTCCACTGCTGTGCTGACGGTACTGGCCGCCTCGCCGGCGGTGGCCGGCGGTGCTTGTGCGAGTAGTCGGCTTGGCCGTCGCCCACTCGGTCGCATTCGGCGAGCGTCCCGTCGAGCAGCATGTACTGCGGTCGGTCTCGTGCAGGACCTTCAGCAGGCCCGGTGACCGGTCGACCAGGAGGCCGATGACCGCGGTGGTGTAGGCGTGGGCGGTACCGACCGATATGCCGAAGGCCGCAGCGATCTCGGCCGGGGTGTCGTGCTCGCGCAGGTACACCAGAGCGACGAGCGCACGTTGGTGCGGTGGGAGCTCGCAGCGGCGTTCACCCTCGCGGGTGACGGTGGGCATCGTGACCCACTCGACCAGCGCGTGAGGCAGGTGGAGTGCGACAGGACAGGGAACCAACGAGGCATCTGCGCTGATGAGTTGAGACTTCGAACGTCTCCCTCACCGGCTCGGGTGCCTCGTGCGTCGCGGCCTCGCCGCCGTCACCCGACCGGTGGCCACTGTGAAAACGCTCAGTGAGCGAGACCGCTCTCCCGGTCCGCAGCAGCGATCTGTGCGTGGAAGCGCTTGTGGACCCAGTGACGCTCGCCAAGGATGCTCACCTGTCCCCAACGGCCGGAGACCGGACCGAGCTGAGTCTGGCGCGGCATCGTGCCTGCGAGACGCCGGGGGCCGGCGCCGCCGGACAGCTTGTCACTCTCCAACACGTAGATGGCGTCCTGGGTGACCGCCACACAACGGTACTTGTTCACGAACATCGTCAGTCCGGTGAGATAGGTGACGACGAAGTACAAGAAGTTCGGCGCGCTCTGGCAGATGAACACCTGCCGGATCTGGCTGTCAGCGGGCAGGAACGGTGCCGAGCGCCGCGCCAGGTCCGGTCGCGGCTCGGGGTCTCGTTGACCGCTCTCATCAGGTCCGTCGATCAAGGTTGCCCCTTCCCCCTCATGCGCCGTCCCCGTCGCACGAAGTCAGCGTATCGCCCTGGCGCGACGCTTTGTGCGCGGGCGGGACGGGACCTCCAAGCCACCCGCTGACGGACGATCAAGACCGCAGACTCCCGCCCGGGACCAGCACGTGCGACTGTGGCGAAAGCTCGCTGGTCAGGGCGACTTCACGGAAAGCACGGTTGGCGTTCATACCGCATTCCGGCGTCGCTCCAGGGTCCGGAACGTGGTACTGCCGGGATCCGCGATGATCTCCTCGGCAGTCTTCGCGGCCCTGGTCAGGTCGCGAAAGTCGCCCGTCTCGTTCAGGCTCTACCGCGCCCGGTCCAGCGCGGCCTGCATTTCCTCGTTCACCGGCGGCTCTCTCCCCCCACGAAATCTCTGCTTCTCATCCGCGCGGTTGCGGTGCTCCGCGCAGTGAGAGTCAGTTGGTGGGCGGCCCCGCTGACACCCACCGCCGGCCTCTGCGTCCTCCGGCTGCCGCGGGGACGTGTCGAGAAGCCGGACCTCGCGGCGGAACGGCTGAAACCTGAAGCAGGCGGGCGGCGTCGCCGGGGATCGATACCCGCCAGTCACGGCCGTCATGGCTCCGACTGAGCACCAGCGGGCGAGCGGTGCCGAAAGGGCTCGGCCTATGAATGAGGGTGGCAGTGTGCGGGACATTCGATCAGCAAGGCTCGCTGCCGAGTTCGGTGCGTGTTCCTGGCGGTGAGAACCAGACCCTCGGAAGGACTGATCGATGAGCGCGGCCTCGGTAAGGGTGCGGTGGGAGGACCTGCCGCGCGAGGTGCGGGAAGCGGTGCAGATGCGGCTCGGGGGACGGGTGGTGGACGTCGTCCACCCGGAAGGCGGGTTCACCCGGGGGCTTGCCGCGCGGGTGACGTACGCCGGTGGAGAGGTGTTTCTGAAGGCTTCGCCGGTCGCCGCACGGACGGCGTCGCACCACCGGGCGGAGGCCATGGTCGGGAGATTTCTGCCGGTCGCGATCGCTCCGGAGTTTCTGTGGTCGCTGGTGACCGCCGGTTGGATCGTCAACGCTTTCGAGGCTGTCCGGGGCCGGGAACCCGACCTGCGGCCCGGGTCGACGGATCTGACGGGCGTGCTGGATGCCGTGGGTGCGCTGGAGCGCGAGCTGACGCCGTGTCCGGTACCGGGGGCCGGGGAGGTCGGGGAGACCCTGTCGACGCTGGCGGGGCACTGGGGGCGGCTCGCGGCCGAGCCGCCCGGGTCGGTAGGGCACGGTACGTGGACCGCTTCGCAGCGCGCCCGGCTGGAAGAACTGGACGACGCCGAGCGGCTGTCCGAGTTGTCCGCCGGGGACACGCTAGTGCACTGCGATCTGCGCGCGGACAACATGCTGAGCGAGTTCGACACCGGGCGGACCCGGATCCTGGACTGGTCGTGGGGAGCCCGGGGCGCAGCGTGGGTGGATGCCGCGTTCTTCGTCCCGCAGCTGATCCTCGCCGGTCACACTCCGGCCGGGGCGGAAACTGTGCTCGCCGGCCGCGTTCCGGGCTGGCGGGCGGTGGCCTCCGAGGCTGCGGACGCGTTCGCGGTGGCCCTCACCGGCTACTGGACCTGGCACCACACGCACGGTCCCGGCGGCGCCTTGGGCGCGTATCGGGGCCGCGCGGCGGAGGCCGGCCGGATGTGGGTCGACTACCGGCTCGCCTGAGCGGGAGTCTCGTCTCGTGGGCCCTGGGGCCGAGGCCGGGGTGCCCCGTCCGTGGGCGCAGTCCTCATGGGTGACCGGTTCGGCGCAGGAAATCACGGTGCGGGAGGAGACGGCGCGCAGGTACGCGGGGCAGGGAAGGAGGAGTGCCGAGGTGCCGTGGGGACGTTGAGGATCTCGTGACGGTCGACGCGGCCCGGCCGACCCCCGTCAGCCGGCCGACCGGGAGGAGTTCAGGCGAGAGCGAGGAAGAGCTTCTCGAGTTCCTCTTCCGTCATGGGGGCCTGGTTCTCGGCGGCTCCGCTCATGCACTGGCGCATACCGCTGGCGACGATCTTGAAGCCCGCCCTGTCCAGGGCTTTGGAGACAGCGGCGAGCTGGGTGACCACGTCCTTGCAGTCGCGGCCTGCTTCGATCATGGCGATCACGCCGGACAACTGCCCTTGGGCGCGGCGCAGACGGTTGAGAACTGCGTTGACTGCGTCGTCGTCGACCTTCACGGGTGCCTCCCGGCCTTGTGTGCTCTCGCCACATGGTACCCCAGGGGGTATCCGGAGCGTGAGGGTCGGTGGTCGCGTGGGGCGGCGCGGGGCGCGTCGGGACCGCTCTGGCGGGGGTGGTTGCGCAGATGCGACTGCGGGGTTCTCGCGGGTCCGGTTCAGGTGACGGCGTCGGCGAGCATGCAGGCGGCCACTGCCAGCAGCACGACCGCGAAAGCGCGCTGAAGGGCGGATCCGGAGAGCTTGGTGGCGAGGCGCTTGCCGTCCCAGGCTCCGAGGGTCGCAGCTCCGGTGAAGGGTGCGACGACGGCCCAGTCCAGGGGCGTGCTGCCGTCCGTGCGGGCAACCAGGGCGGCCAGAGAGTTGACGGTGATGACGAGCAGGCTGGTGCCGACCGCGGCCCGCATGCGCAGGCCCAGTACGGAGATGAGGGTGGGGACTGCCAGGAATCCGCCGCCGACCCCCAAGAATCCGGTCACGGCGCCGAGTCCGGCACCCGCCCCTGCTGCCCGCGTGGGTCTGGGCGGCCGGGGTTTCTGATCGGCGGAGGGCTTCCTGAGCATGGCCAGTGCGGCGAGGCCGGCTATCGCGGCGAACGCCGTCGTCAGTACCGCTTCGGGCAGGTGTGCCGCGAGCGTGGCGGCCGCGACGGCGGGCAGGATTCCGGCGGCCGCGAACAGTGCTCCGGTTTTCCAGCGGACGTGGCCCGAGGTCGCGTGGGAGAAGAGGGCCGTGGCGGAGGTCGCGGTGACGATCATCAACGAGGCTGTGGTGGCGGCGGCCGGGGTGAAATCGAGGAGATGGATCAGGGCGGGGACTGCCAGTACGCTGCCACCGCCGCCGAGCGCCCCGAGGGCCAGGCCGACGACCGCTCCGGCGACGAGGGCAAGAAGAAGCACGCTCACGGTGTCCGGCCGTGGCTTCCGCGGTCGTCGACCACCGGCAGTCCCGCCGACGCCCAGGCGTTCATGCCGCCCTTGACGTCGACGGCCCCGGCGCCGCGTTCGTTCAGCAGCTTCACCGCCTGCTGGGAGCGGTGGCCGGAACGGCAGATCACCATCAGCGGGCGGCCCTCGGCGGCGGGTGGAGCCTCGCCGGTGATGAGCCGGGAGAGCGGGACGTGCACGGCGCCGGGGGCGTGCCCGGCCACCCACTCGATCCGCTCACGCACGTCGAGGAGTACGGCATCGCCGTCCGTGGTGCGTCGGTGCGCCTGGACGGGGGTGACGCGGGCGGTACCGCGTCGGAAGAGCGGCATACGGTTTCCCTCCGATTTCGGAAAGTGGCGGATGGACAGTGGGTTCAGTGCCCCGGACCGGTGGTCAGGGGCAGCCCGGCGTCGAGTGCGGCGTCGAAGGAGTCGTCGACGGCGACGACGTCACGGCCCGCGGCGTCCAGAAGGGAAGCGGCGATGGCCGCACGCATCCCGCCGGCGCAGTGCACCCACACGGTCCCGGCCGGGATCTCACCGGCGCGCGCACGGACCTCGTGCACGGGGATGTGGAGGGACCCTTGTACGTATCGGCCGGCACGCTCGGAGTCGCGGCGCACGTCCAGGACCACGATGCCCTCGCCGGCTTCACGGGCCTGCTTCAGCGCGGCGAAGTCCGCGCGGGGGAAGGAACGCAGCCGCTCTCCCTCACGGAGCCAGTCCGCCGGGTCTCCGGTGGCGGCGGCTGCGGGCCTGTCGATGCCGACCCGTACCAGTTCCCTCTGGGCGCAGGCGAGTTGAGCCGGGCTTTCAGCGAGCAGTGTGACGGGTTTACCCCACGGGATCAGCCATGCCAGGTAGGTGGCGAGGTTGCCCTCGGCTTCGAAGTTGACCGTTCCGGCCACGTGCCCCGCCGAGAACGCGGTACGGCTGCGCAAGTCCACCACCCACTCGCCGGCGGCCAGCCGCTCGGCGACCTCCCTGCCTCCTGCCGTCTTCGGCGGGGTCAGGTCGACCGGTGCGGGGCCGGCGGCGTTGAGGGGGCCCATGTGCGCGTAGTAGGCGGGCACGTCCTCCAGCCCGGCGAGCAGGTCCGCGACGAAGGTGTCCACGTCCTTCGTGAACGCGGCGTTGGTCTTGCGCTCCTGACCGATGGTGCTGGAATCCCCCTCCGCCCGCGAGGAGGAGCAGAAGCTTCCGAAACCGTGGGTGGGCAGGATCTGTACCGCATCGTCGAGTTCCGCGAACAGACGGTGTGCGGAGGCGTGCTGCGCGCGGGCGAGCCTCTCGGTCAGCCGGGGCTCGACCAGGTCGGGGCGCCCTACGCCGCCGATCAGCAGGGATCCGCCAGTGAACGCGGCCACCTCCAGCCCGCCCTCCCGCAGGACGTAAGAGGTGTGGTGCGGGGTGTGGCCGGGGGTGGCCAGCGCCCGCAGGGACAGCGCACCCCCGATGTGCAGAGTGTCGCCGTCGGCGACCGGGGTGCGGTCGAAGAAGACCCGGGCGGCGGCCGGCACCAGGTACTCCGCCCCGGTCAACCGGGCCAGGTCCAGACCGCCGCTCACGTAGTCGTTGTGCACATGCGTCTCGGCGACGTACGCGATCCGCACGCCCCGCCCAGCGGCTGCCGCGACCACCCTCTCCACATCACGCGGCGGATCGATCACCACGGCCGCCTCCCGGCCGCCGGCCAGGTAGCTGCGGTTACCCAGACCCTCGGTCTCCAGGATGTCCACGAAGAACACGGAGATCCCCTTCCCTCTGTCGGTGTACCCCGGGGGGTATCTTCGTTTTACTGTAACAGTGATACCCCCAGGGGTATTTTCGGTGGCAGGGCGGAGGGGGCGCCCCCTGTTCTCCGGGCGCCTGCTTCGGCGCCGTGCCCCAGGCAGCGCTGCACACGACGCTGCCCCTGGTCACCGAGGCGGACCGTGCGGGCATCCTGGCCGCCTACCACGTACTGAGCTACCTGGCCACGAGTGTCCCGGCGGTGGCCGCCGGACCGCTCCCCGTCCGCTTCGGGCTCCTGACCACCACCACGCTCTTCGGCACCGTGGTGCTCGCTCTGGGAGCCACCGCCCTCGCACCGGGACCCGCCCACGCCGAAACCCGCACCGCCACCGCCCGCCCAACGCCAGGGACGTGACCTCCACCGCCGCGTGGAACCACTGGACCGGCATGGAACTGGAGCCGCCGCGGCAGCAGATGTTCCCCGACTCGCTCCACCCGGTCGACGACGCCGGCCTGCTCGAACTCGTCGACGTACCGGCCGCGACGGGGCCCGGCAGGGCCGGTGCCGAAGTCGATTCCGGTGTCCGGTTGTTCGCCACCCCCGGACACACCCCAGGGCACACCCCAGGGCACCTCGCCGTCGGGCTCCGCAGCGCGAACCGGTCCGCAGTCATCACGGATGACTGCGCCCACCACCCCGTACGGCTGCCGCATCCGCACCTCGCCAGCCGTGTGGACACCGATCCCGACCAGGCCGCGGCGCACCCGCCGCGGCCTGCCGGCCGCGCTCGCCGACACCGACACCGACACCGACACCGACACCCTGGTCCTCCGCAGCGACTTCCCCCCGCCCACCGCCGGCCGCGTCACGTCCGACGAGGACAACTACCGCCTCGTACCCGCGCTGCCCGCCCCGTCGGGCGCACTCCCCCGGCCCGGCAAGGCGCGAGCATCGGGGAATCCCCGGCTGCCGCGCCGGTCCATACGCAACGTTGACGCCGGAGTGGCGTTCGGGGTGGAATCGAACCCCGCCGAAACGGCAGGCTGACCGGCGTGATCACGACTTCTTCAGCCGGCCCGCCCGTCGCGCCGCGCTCCCAGCACATGGTGGTCTGCGGTGACGACGGTCTGGCCCGCCGCCTCGCGGTCGAACTCGACGCCGTGTGCGGAGAGACCGTCACCGTCGTCCTGCCCTCCCGCACCGACGAGCACGGCGGTGAGATCGACGCGCTCCACCGGGACCCTTCCTCCGGGATCGAACTGCTGGTCGCGGCGCGTCCCGACGAGCAGGCGCTCCGGGCGGCGGGTGTCGACGGGGCCGCCGCCCTCGCCCTGACCTACGGCGACGACCGGACCAACATGATGGCGGCTCTGCTCGCGCGGAGCATCAATCCGTCCGTCCGCCTCGTCATCCGGATGTACCACCGTGAGCGCGGCCGTCATCTGGAACAACTGCTGGACCGCGCCGTCCTCGCCCGCCGGAGCCTTCCGAACGCTCCGTCCCCCGGCGAACTGCCGGTGGACACCTCGACCACGGTGCTCTCCGACTCCGACACAGCGGTTCCCGAGCTGGTCGCCGCGGCGGCGCTCGGACACGGCCACACGCTGCAGGTCGCGGGCAAGGTCTTCCGGGGAGTGGTCCGCCCGGCCGGGACTCCCCCGCACACCGCGGACCTGGCCACACTGGCCGTCTTCTCCGGAACGGACCGGCACGACCCGCTGAGCGAGGACAGCGCGGAGACACCCGGGACGGACGGAACCCAGCTCCTGCCGGACACCGTTACCTCGTACAACAGCCAGTTCACGCACGGTCGGCTGATGCTGGAGGAGGTCTCGGCCGACCGCACGCTGGAGGCCCCTTCGGACTCGGGCACGATCGGCGGCTGGCTGCGGGAACGGGTCGCCCATCTGCCGTGGAAGGTGTTCGTCTCCCGTGAGATGACCTCCGTCCTCGGTCTGCTGGCAGCGGTGGTGGCGCTGCTGTCCCTCGCCACCTGGGCGACCGTCGACGGCATACCGCTGTGGAAGGCGGTGTACCTGCCGTTGCTGGACATCTTCACCATGGGCGATCCCGCCACTGGGGAACCCCGGGCGCGCAAGTTCCTCCAGCTGATCGCGGGGTTCACCGGGATCGCGATCCTCCCGCTCGTGGTGGCCGCGACCATCAACGCCACGGGCGCCTTCCGCGCCGCGTCGATCAGCCACCCGCCCGCCGACGACGTCAGCGACCACATCGTGCTCGTCGGTCTCGGCAAGGTGGGCACCCGCGTACTGGTACGGCTGCGCTCGGCCCACCACCGGGTCGTCGCCGTCGAACGGGATCCGCAGGCACGGGGCGTCGCGGTGGCCCGGGAACTCGGGGTGCCCCTGATACTCGAGGACGCCACCGGTCCCCGCGCCCTGGATCTCGCCCGGATCGCGCAGAGCGCCTCCTTGCTCGTCCTGACCAGTGACGACAGCGCCAATCTGGACATCGTGATGGCCGCGCGAGAGGCCAATCCGGACGTCCGGGCGGTGATGCGGCTGTACGACGACGACTTCGCGGCCACCGTCTCGCTCACTCTTCGCGCCTCCTATCCGGAGGCGCTGACCCGTAGCCGCAGCGTCTCGTCGCTCGCCTCGCCCGCCTTCGCCGCCGCGATGATGGGCCGCCACGTCCTGGGAGTGATGCCGGTCGAACGGGGCGTCCTCCTCTTCACCTCGGTGGACGTGGCCGGCCATCCGGCGTTGGAGGGGCGCTCCGTCCACGAGGCGTTCGCCCGGAACGAGTGGCGTGTGCTGGCCGTGGGGCCCGCGGGTCCGGGAACGTCCGACCGCTCCCCCACCGGCACTCTCGGCGGCGGCCTGAACCTTGCCGGGGGAACCGGCTTCGACTGGCGGCCCGCGCACGGCCGCGTTCTGCGGGCCGGGGACCGGGTCGTGCTGGCGACGACCCGGCGGGGACTCGACGTCCTCACGCGGGAGTCGCGGACAGCACCGGATACCACCTGACGGACCGCAAGGAGCCCCCGGGCGGGGCGGCGGGAGCCCCGGGCGGGCTAACCGCCACGGGTTTCCGCCGCCGGGTCGGCAGCCTTGTCGGGCGTACGTCGCAGAGGCGCCTCGGGCATGAAGGGCCTCCTCCGCGGGAGGCGGGGCCGGCCGGCCCGGGGATTTGCTGGACGTCCGAGGGTCCGGCTCCAGCCGGAGGCTTCCGCGGGAGCCGGCCGGCTCTGTAGGCCGGCCCCGTCCGACGCACGCCCGGAGGAACAGGGATGGCCGACGTGGTCTTCGTCGTCGTCATGATCGCGGTCTTCGCGCTGGTGACTCTGATCGCCAGGGGGGTGGCGAAGCTGTGACCGCAGAGAACGTCGTCGGCCTCGTCGTGGCCGTCGCCCTGCTGGGGTACCTCGTGGTGGCTCTTCTGTTCCCGGAGAGGTTCTGAGAGGGCATGGGTCCCGTCCTCGCCGGTGTGCTCCAGGTTCTCGCGCTCGTGGTGGCGCTCGGGCTGGCCTACTGCCCTCTCGGTGACTACATGGCCCGCGTCTACTCGTCCCCGGAGCACACCCGGGTCGAGAGGTGGACGTACAAGGCGATCGGGGCGGACCCGAACCGGCAGATGCGCTGGCCCGCGTACCTCCGCGGGGTCCTCGCCTTCTCCGCGGTGAGTGTCCTCTTCCTCTATTTGCTGCAGCGGGTGCAGGGGGGCCTGCCGGGCTCGCTCGGGTTCTCGTCGATCGATCCGGCCCAGGCGTTCAACACCGCGGCGTCCTTCGTCGCCAACACCAACTGGCAGTCGTACTACGGCGAGCAGGCCATGGGCCACGTCGTGCAGACCGGCGGCCTCGCGGTGCAGAACTTCGTCTCCGCCGCCGTCGGCATGGCCGTCGCGGTCGCTCTCGTCCGCGCGTTCGCGCGTTCGGGCACGGGGGAACTGGGCAATTTCTGGGCGGACCTGGTGCGCGGCACGTTCCGGGTCCTGCTGCCGATCGCGGTCGTCGGGGCCGTCGTACTGGTGGCGACGGGCGCCATCCAGAACTTCTCCGGGATCCACGACGTCGGCCGGTTCATGGGCGGCTCCCAGGATTGGAACGGAGGCGCGGTCGCCTCGCAGGAGGTCATCAAGGAGCTGGGCACGAACGGCGGCGGTTACTTCAACGCCAACTCCGCCCACCCCTTCGAGAACCCCAACGGTCTCTCCAACCTCTTCGAGGTCTTCCTGATCCTCCTCATCCCCTTCGCGCTGACCCGCACCTTCGGCCGCATGGTCGGCTCGCTCAAGCAGGGGTACGCGATCCTCGGCACGATGGGCTTCATCTGGCTCGCTTTCAGCGCCCTGATGATGTGGACGGAGTTCGCCCACCACGGCCCGGCCTTCGACATCGCCAAAGGCGCGACGGAGGGCAAGGAGACCCGCTTCGGGATCGGTGGCTCGTCCATCTTCGCGGTGGCCACGACCGTGACCTCGACGGGAGCCGTGAACTCCTTCCACTCCTCGTTCACGGGTCTCGGCGGCGGTATCGCCATGCTGGGCATGCAGCTCGGCGAGATCGCCCCCGGCGGTACCGGCTCCGGCCTCTACGGCATGCTCGTCATGGCGGTCATCGCGGTGTTCATCGCAGGGCTCATGGTCGGGCGCACCCCGGAGTACCTGGGGAAGAAGATCGGCACCCGCGAGATCAAGTTCGCGGCCTGCTACATCCTGATCACGCCCGCCCTCGTACTCGGCTTCGCCGCCACCGCGATGGCTCTGCCGACCCCTCCGCACTCGATGCTGAACCCGGGTGCGCACGGCTTCTCGGAGATCCTGTACGCCTACACCTCAGGCTCGAACAACAACGGTTCGGCCTTCGCCGGCCTCAACGCCGATACCCAGTGGTTCAACACCACGCTCGGCATCGCGATGCTGCTCGGCCGGTTCCTGCCCATGGTGTTCATCCTCGCGCTGGCGGGCTCACTCGCCGCGCAGAAGCCCGTACCGGCGACGACCGGGACCCTGAGCACGCACAGGCCGCTCTTCAGCGGACTGCTGGTCGGCACGATCCTGATCGTCACCGGTCTCACCTACTTCCCGGCGCTCGCGCTGGGTCCGCTGGCCGAAGGGCTGGCCTCATGACCACCGGTCCGAAGCAAGAGGACTCCATGTCCGCAGTCACTCCGTCCCGGGCACCGCACCAGGACGCTCCCACCGGCCGTCAGGGCGAGGGGCGCGTCGGCGGAGGCCTGTTCGATCCCCAGCAGCTGCTCAGGTCACTCCCCGACGCCGTACGGAAGCTCGACCCCCGGGTGATGGTCAAGTCGCCGGTGATGTTCGTCGTGTTGATCGGGTCGGTGCTCACCACCGTGCTCGCGGCGACCGATCCCACCGACTGGTTCGGCTGGGCCATCGCGGTCTGGCTGTGGCTGACGACGATCTTCGCCAACCTCGCCGAGGCGGTGGCCGAGGGCCGCGGCAAGGCGCAGGCCGACACCCTGCGCAAGGCCAAGACCGACACGGTCGCCCGCCGGCTGAACGGCTCCCGCGAGGAGAGCGTCCCCGGCACCGAACTGCGCATCGGCGACCTGGTCGTCTGCGAGGCCGGCGACGTCATCCCCGGCGACGGCGACGTGGTCGAAGGCGTGGCGTCGGTGGACGAGTCCGCGATCACGGGCGAGTCCGCCCCGGTGATCCGCGAGTCCGGCGGTGACCGCAGTGCCGTCACCGGCGGTACGAAGGTCCTCTCCGACCGCATCGTCATCAAGATCACGACCAAGCCGGGCGAGACCTTCATCGACCGGATGATCAACCTGGTCGAGGGCGCGGCCCGGCAGAAGACGCCCAACGAGATCGCGCTCAACATCCTGCTGGCGTCCCTCACCATCGTCTTCCTGCTGGCGGTCGTCAGCCTGCAGCCGTTCGCGGTCTACGCCGGGCAGCAGCAGTCGATGATCGTGCTGGCCGCTCTGCTGGTCTGCCTGATCCCGACGACGATCGGCGCGCTGCTCTCCGCGATCGGCATCGCCGGCATGGACCGGCTGGTGCAGCGCAACGTCCTGGCCATGTCCGGCCGGGCCGTGGAGGCCGCGGGCGACGTCTCGACCCTGCTGCTCGACAAGACCGGCACCATCACCCTCGGCAACCGCCAGGCCGCCGAGTTCCTCCCCGTCGCCGGCACGACCGAGGCCGAGCTCGCGGACGCCGCGCAGCTCTCCTCGCTCGCCGACGAGACCCCCGAGGGCCGCTCCATCGTGGTCCTCGCCAAGGAGAAGTACGGACTGCGCGAGCGCCACCAGGGAGAGCTGTCCGGGGCCACCTGGGTGGAGTTCACCGCCCAGACCCGCATGTCGGGCGTGGACGTGGACGGCCGCGCGGTCCGCAAGGGTGCTTCGGGTTCCGTACTCGCCTGGGTCCGCGACCAGGGCGGTGCGGTCTCCGAGGATGCGGGCCCGCTCTCCGACACCATCTCCGCGGCCGGGGGAACCCCGTTGCTGGTTGCCGTGCGCGACGACCGGGGCGCCCGGGTCCTCGGAGTCGTCCACCTCAAGGACGTCGTCAAGGAGGGCATGCGGGAGCGGTTCGACGAACTGCGCCGGATGGGCATCCGCACGGTGATGATCACCGGCGACAACCCGCTGACCGCCAAGGCGATCGCCGAGGAGGCGGGGGTCGACGACTTCCTCGCCGAGGCGACGCCCGAGGACAAGATGGCCCTCATCAAGCGGGAGCAGGCGGGCGGCAAGCTCGTCGCGATGACCGGTGACGGCACGAACGACGCCCCCGCGCTCGCCCAGGCCGACGTCGGCGTGGCGATGAACACGGGCACCTCGGCCGCCAAGGAGGCCGGGAACATGGTGGACCTGGACTCCAACCCCACCAAGCTGATCGAGATCGTCGCGATCGGCAAGCAGCTCCTGATCACCCGCGGTGCGCTGACGACCTTCTCGATCGCCAACGACGTCGCGAAGTACTTCGCGATCATCCCGGCCATGTTCGCGGTGGTCTACCCGGGCCTGGACAAGCTCAACATCATGCGGCTCGACTCCCCGCAGTCCGCGATCCTGTCCGCCGTCGTCTTCAACGCGCTGATCATCGTCGCGCTGGTGCCGCTCGCCCTCAAGGGAGTCCGCTACCGCCCCGCCGGCGCGGACAGCATGCTCCGGCGCAACCTCGGGATCTACGGCCTCGGCGGCCTGGTCGCCCCGTTCATCGGCATCAAGATCATCGACCTGATCATCTCCCTCATCCCCGGAATCGGCTGACCCGCCATGACCAGTTCCGTAGGAAACACCGGCCGGCTGCTCTGGGCAGGGCTGCGCGCTCTGCTCCTGCTCACCGTGGTCTGCGGCATCGTCTACCCACTCGTCGTCACCGGCATCGCCCAGGGCCTCATGCCCGGCCGCGCCAACGGCTCCGAAGTCACGGCGGACGGCAGGGTGGTGGGCTCCGAGCTGATCGGCCAGCGCTACGACCTGCCCCCGCAGGATGGCCGCGAAACCGGGGCTCCGGACCTCAGATGGTTCCAGCCGCGCCCCTCCGACGGCCTCTCGACCAACACCGTCAACACCCAGTACCAGCTGCTCGTTTCCGGGGCGACCAACCTCGCCGGAGACAACCCGAGACTGATCGACTCCGTCACCGCCGCGAAGGCCGCCGTCGTCAGGGAGAACTCCGTCCCCGGTCACCCGGTCGACCCCGACGACGTGCCGGCCGACGCCGTCACCTCCTCCGGCTCCGGCCTCGACCCCGACATCTCCCCCGACTACGCGGAGATCCAGATCCGCCGCGTCGCCGAGAAGAACCACCTCCCGGTGGACCGGGTGAGCAAGCTCGTCGACGAGCACACCAGCGGACGCATCCTCGGTTTCATCGGGGAACCCCGCGTCAACGTCCTCCGGCTCAACATCGCGCTGAGAAAGCTCGTCGGAGGGTGACGGGGCGCGCGACGCCGGGTGATGGTGGCCTCGTCGGGGCGCGCCGGCCCGGTCTTCGGCGGGGGCGCGGCAGCCCGTCGATCACGGCGCGGGCGCGGGCTCCGCGCGGACGGTCTCGGTGACCTCGTTGATCTTCCCGAAGGGGACGTGGACGCTGGGCGTCGACTGCGACGTGCTGGCCAGGTGGGTTTCCTGGTCGTCGAAGAATATGTGCGGCTTGAGGATCTTCATGATCTCGCCCTTGTCGATCCCACCGAGGAAGAACGCGTCGTTGACCCTCAGGCCCCACCGCTTGAGGCTCGTGATCGCACGCTCGTGGGCGGGTGCGTTCCGCGCGGTGACGATGGAGACGTGGAGGCGGATCCGGTACTCGGGATTCCTCCGCCGTACCTCCTCCTCACGCTGCTGGATGCGGTACACCCCGGCGAGGAACTCCCGGAGCGGCCCCGCGTCGTGCGGGATCGCGGCGTTCCTCGTCTCATGGGCGCGGAACTCCTCGAGTCCGCCGGTCTGGAACACCTGCTCCGACTCGTCGCCGGCGAGTACGCCGTCGAAGTCGAAGGAGATGCGCAGGTCGTCGTCCTCGGTGTCGTCCTCGTGCGGATCGCCCAGAACATGCCCGGCCGGCAGGCCGGACGAGACGGCCTCGCGGACGTCCTGCTCGTTCGCCGAGAGGAAGAGCGACATGTTGAGCGCGGGCATGAAGTTGTACGGCGAACGGCCCTGTCTGAATATGGCCCTGGTGATGGGCAGTCCGTGGGACTTGATGGAGCTCATGACCCGCAGGCCGGTCTCGGGATCGTTGCGGGACAGGACGATGACCTCCACCAGAGGGTCGTCGGTCTCGTTCAGGTCGTTCAGCGACAGCAGACGCCGGATGAACGGGAACGCCACGCCCTGCCGGAATACGTCGTCCCGGTGCTTCTCCTGGTAGCCGCGGTAGGCGTCCTCGCCCTGCTCACGGAAGATGGCGTCCGACTCTGCCAGGTCGAAGAGCGCGCTGGAGGCGATCCCGACGACGAGCCGGTTGGAAAGTTCGTAGGCCACAGCAACCCCTCGGTCGGCCCGCTCCTGGTTCCGCACATCCTCGCACCAGGGGTTCGGCCCTCCCTGCCCCGCCCGGGCGGAACCGTGACGGACGACCGGCGTCCCCGCCCCCCCGGCCCTCGCGGGCGGGCGGGGACCTCTCCCGGGGGATCTCTCCCGGGGCGTCTCCCGGGGGGCGTCTCCCGGGAGACCTCGCTCAGGCGGGGACGGACACGGCGCGGGTCGGGGACAGTGCGGCCGCCCCTGCCAGAGCGGCCACGATCTCGTCGCTCCTGGTCTTCGCGTCGCCGAAGAGCATGGCGGTGTTCTCGCGGAAGAAGAGCGGGTTCTGCACCCCGGCGTACCCGCTGGCCATCGAACGCTTGAAGACGACGACGTTCGCTGCCTCCCAGACCCTCAGGACCGGCATGCCGGCGATCGGGCTGCCCGGGTCGTCCATGGCGGACGGGTTGACGGTGTCGTTGGCGCCGATGACCAGGACGACGTCGGTGGCGGCGAAGTCGTCGTTGATCTCGTCCATTTCGAGCACGATGTCGTACGGGACCTTGGCTTCGGCGAGCAGCACGTTCATGTGTCCCGGCAGTCGGCCGGCGACGGGGTGGATGCCGAACCGCACGTCGACGCCCCGGGCCCGCAGGGCACGGGTCAGCTCGGCGACCGGGTACTGCGCCTGGGCCACCGCCATGCCGTATCCGGGGGTGATCACCACCCGGGACGCGCCGGCCAGCAGTTCGGCGGTTTCGTCGGCGTTGGTCTCACGGTGCTCGCCCTGTCCGCCGTCGCCGCCGCCCCCGGGAGCTTCGATCCCGAAGCCGCCCGCGATGACGGAGACGAAGGAGCGGTTCATGGCCTTGCACATGATGTACGAGAGGTAGGCACCCGAGGAGCCGACCAGCGCGCCGACGACGATGAGCAGGTCGTTGTCGAGCAGGAAGCCGCTCGCGGCCGCTGCCCATCCGGAGTAGCTGTTGAGCATGGAGACCACCACGGGCATGTCCCCGCCGCCGATCGAGGCCACCAGGTGCCATCCGAACGACAGCGCGATCGCGGTGACCGCGATGACCGGCCAGAGCGCCGGCTCGGCCACGAAGACGATGGTGAGGACGGTGAAGGCGAGCAGAGCGCCCAGGTTGAGGATGTTCTTGCCGGGGAGCACGAGCGGGGCGGACTTGATCCTCGCGCTCAGCTTGAGGTTGGCGACGATCGAGCCGGTGAAGGTGACCGCGCCGATGAAGATGCCGAGCGAGACCTCGGCGTGATGGATGCTCAGGAGTGACCCGGTGAAGCCGCCTTCACCGTTGCGCTCGACCTCGATGTAGGAAGCCCAGCCGACCAGCACTGCGGCGAGGCCGACGAACGAGTGCAGCAGTGCGATGAGTTCGGGCATGCCGGTCATGCGCACCACGCGGGCGCGCCACAGTCCGACGACAGCGCCGACGGCGAGGGCGACCGTGAGGACGAGCGCGGTCGTGGCGCGCACCGGGCTGTCGTGGAGGGTCAGGCCGATGGTGGCGGCGAGGGCGACGGCCATGCCGGCCACGCCGTACGTCCAGCCTTGCCGGGCCGTCTCGTGCTTGCTCAGGCCCGCCAGGGAGAGGATGAAGAGCAGGGCGGCGACGAGATACGCCGCGGTGGAGATCGAGGCTGCGGACACGTCAGTTCCCCTTGCTGAACATGGCGAGCATGCGGCGCGTCACCGCGAAGCCGCCGACGATGTTGACGGAGGCGAGCAGGGTCGCGAGTCCGGCCAGCGCCTGGATGACGTGCCCGCCGGGGCCGATCTGGACCAGGGCTCCGACGACGATGACTCCGGAGATGGCGTTGGTGACGCTCATCAGGGGTGTGTGGAGCGCGTGGTGGACCTTGCCGATGACGTAGTAGCCGATGACGACGGCCAGGGTCAGTACGGTGAAGTTCTGTGGGATCGGGGCGGGGGCGAACGCGATCACGAGCCAGAGCAGGGCGATTCCGCCGAGGACGAGCGCGAGCTTCGCGGCGGCGGGCAGGGGCTTGCTCACCTGGGCCGGCGCCACCGTCGCGGCGGGCACGGTCGCGGGGGCGGCGCTGACCTGGACCGGGGGCGGCGGCCAGAGTTTTTCGCCCCGTCCGTCGCCGGTGGCGCGGACGACGGTGATGCCGCGCTGGACCGGGTCGTCGAGATCGAGTACGGCCTTGCCGTCCTTCTCCGGCGTGAGCAGTTTGAGCAGGTTGACGAGGTTGGTCCCGTACAGCTGGCTTGCCTGGGTGGGGAGGCGGCCCGCCAGATCGCTGTATCCGAGGATGATCACACCGTTGTCGGTGACGACCCTGCGGCCTTCGACGCTGCCGGCGACGTTGCCGCCCTGCGCGACGGCCATGTCGACGATCACCGAGCCGGCCTTCATCGAGGCGACGTCCGCCGCGGTGATCAGCGCGGGTGCCTGGCGCCCGGGGATGAGCGCGGTGGTGATGATGATGTCGACGTCGGCGGCCTGGGCGGAGTAGAGCTCGGCGGCGGCCGTGTCGTACAGCTGGGTGGTGGCCTTGGCGTAGCCGTCGCCGGACTGCTGGACTTCCTCCTCCACGACGACCGGAAGGTAGGCGCCGCCGAGCGACTTGACCTGGTCGGCGACTTCGGGGCGCGGGTCGGTGGCGCGTACGACGGCTCCGAGGCTGGAGGCGGCGCCGATCGCGGCCAGGCCCGCGACGCCGGCTCCGGCCACCAGCACCTTGGCCGGCGGGACCTTTCCGGCCGCGGTCACCTGGCCGGTGAAGAAGCGGCCGAATTCGTGTGCCGCCTCGATCACCGCACGGTAGCCGGCGATGTTGGCCATGCTGGACAGGACGTCGAGGGACTGGGCGCGGCTGATGCGCGGCACGGCGTCCATGGCCAGCACGGTGATGTCCCGCTCGGCCAGGGCGTCGACCAGGCCGGGGTTGAGTGCCGGGGCCAGTATGGAGACCAGGTAGGCGCCGTCCTTCGGCTTGTCGACGTCGTCCGGTGAGGGGCCGTTGACGCGCAGGACGATGTCCGCGCTCCACGCCTCGTTCGCGGTGCCCACGGTGGCTCCGGCCTCCGTGTACGCGAGGTCGGTGAAGGCGGAGAGCTCGCCTGCTCCGGACTCGACGACCAGTTCGTAGCCGAGGGCGATGAGCTGTCTTACGGTCGTGGGTGTCGCCGCCACGCGGGTCTCCCCGGTCGGCTCGCGGGTCACTCCGATGCGCATGGATGGGGCTCCTTCGGAAACGTGGGCCGCCGTGCACGGTTGGCGAGGGGGCGGGGGTCTGATGCTGCCCCGTTCAACCGGGGTGACACCAGACCCCGTTGGGGCGTGGATCGGCACACGGGGTGTGGGTTGACGGCCGCACCCGTCGGGCGGTAGCCCGCCGGTGCCGGACGGACGGCGGAACGGCCGGATTCCTGCGGGCTGCGCCGGCGCGGCCCGGCCGGCGACTGCGGCGACGATCGGCCGGATGTCCCGGCGCGGAACTCCGTTTCCGCGTTCGGCTGTTGGCGTGGGTCAGGTGCCCCCCTCCCCGCGTGCCGGGTGATCATCCCCCTGTACGCTTCGCGAGCGTCGAAGGCGTGTGCGGCGGGGCGACCGCTCCGGGACAGGACCGCACCAGGGTGGGATCGGTCCCGCGCCTCTGCTCGTGCGCCGTCGACGCGTACGGAAGGCGGCTCAGCCCGGGGGCCCCGACGGAGAAGTGCCATGGCCGGGCCTCGGGGTCCGCTCCGGACCCACTCGTACGTGCCGGTCGACGGGGCTCAGCCTCGGAACGCCTGATGACGAAGTCGATGAGAGAGCGGAGACGCGCATGGAGTTGACCGCGAACGTGCTGGTCGCCCTGGTGGCCGCATTGCACGGGTACATCCTGGTTCTGGAGATGTTCCTGTGGGAGAAGAGGCCCGGCCGCGGGCTCTCCGGTCTCGACGCGGAGATGGCCCGGGCCACGGTGCCGCTGGCCGCGAACCAGGGTCTCTACAACGGTTTCCTCGCGGCGGGACTCGTGTGGGGGCTGGTCGCCGGAGACCCGACCGGGTTCCGGGTCCAGGTGTTCTTCCTCGCCTGCGTGCTCGTCGCGGGCCTGTACGGCGGCCTCACCGTCAACCGGCGCATTCTCATGGCCCAGGCGCTGCCGGGGGCGTTGGCGCTGGCTGCCGTCCTGTCGGCCGGGTGAGCGGTCTGCCGGTGGCGCGCCCCTGACTGGCGTGGCGCCCTGTTCCGGGCGTGGGCTCCGGGGCTCCCCCAGGACGCGGGGAGCGCCCGGATCCGCGCGTCCGGTCGAGCCACGTCGCAGATGGCCGCTTCCTGTCCCGTCACCCGGGCTCAGGACTCGGACCCCTCGACGCGCCCGCCCCCCCCTGGTCGGGCCGCACGGACCGGCCCGATCCGGTCCAGGCACATATGACGATCCGTCATCATCCGACGGGTTTGACCGGTGGGGCGACGCGGAGGAGCGACGGGACGGTCGGTGCACGGTCCGGGGCTCCCGGGACGAACCCCGGGCTGCGCCCGGCGCGGAAGAACGGGGACGAGGAGACCGGTCGGGCGTCCGTGACCGCGACAGGGGAATGCGCGTTCACCTGGCAGTGGGTGACCTTCACCCATCGGCCGCCGAGCGGCACGGCCCGCACGGCGCCGGGAGACGGGCGCCGACGTGTCGGGCCGGCCCGCACGCCCCCGGCGTCGAATCGTCCCAAGGAGGACCACCGTTGATGACGCAAGACCACCACGTGGCCCCGCCCCCCTCACCGCCGGACCGCTTCGGGGCCGCGCACGCGTACGCGCGTCACCGGCCCGGCGTGCCGCGGGAGGTGGCCGGCTTCCTCGCGGCGGCACTCGCCCCGGTCCCCCGCCCGGTACTGCTGGACCTGGGGACGGGGACGGGTCAAGTCCCCCTGGCCATGCTGGAGTCGATGTCCCCTGCCCATGTGTCCGTGGTGGACACGAGCGGGGAACGGACGCGTGCGGCGCTCGGCGCCCTGTTGCCGGAGCTGGGCGCGTCGCGTGTCACGGGGTTCACCGGCCGGGCGGAGGACTTCGGTCCGGTGGCCCCGGACCGTCGTCCGCATCTGATCACGTGCTGCCGCGCCTTCCACTGGATGGACCGGCCGGCCGTGCTGGCGATGGCCGACCGGGTGGCCGCTCCCCGCGCGGTCTTCGTGGTGATGGGCGACGGAAGTCTGTGGACGCACGGGGCCGACTGGACGCGGGCCCTGCGCGGGTTGATCCAGTCGTATCTGGGGCCGGTCCGTCGTGCCGGTACGACCGGCGTGTACGCGGAGCCCTCCCGCTCGTTCGACGAGGATCTGGCCGCCTCGGCGTTCGGCCGGGTGAGTGTGCACGAGTTCCCGGTGACGCGGGTGTGGACGCCGGAGGGGGTGCTGGGGCACCTCGCGACGACGTCGTACGCGGGACCGGCGCTCTTCGGTGACCGGCACGCCGCTTTCGAGGAGGACGCACGCCGGCTCCTCGGCACCCACGCCGCGCTCGGTCCGCTGACCGAGGAGAGCGTGTTCACCGTGCGTCTCGCCCGGCGGCCCGGAGACCTCGCGTGAGGGGCGAGGCTGCCGGGGAGCAGCCCACCTCCCGGCCCACCGCTCTGCCGGCCCGCGGGCCCCGGGCCCTCGCCGGGCACGGCGAGCACGTGCTGCCGGCCGGTCCGAGCCGGGGACGGGGCCAGGTGCCACGTTCCCGTCGCCCGGACGGTGGCGCGGTCCGGTTCGCACCGGCGGGCGCCGACCGGTCCACGGCCGGTCCCGAGCCCCGGCCCGCAGTTCCCGGGGACGCGGCGGAGATCGCGCGGCTGAAGTCGGTGTACGCGTCCGCCGAGCCGCTGTCGCCGGAGCGGCTCGCCACGACCCGGACCCTGCTGGCGGCCCGTCTCACCGCGGCCGGCAGTGCGGTGGCCTACGTGGTCGACGCCCCGGCCGGTGGCGGGCTGGCCAGTTGCGCGCTCGCGCTGGTCCACCCCGTGTTCCCGTCGCCCGACTCCCCCGAAGGACTCGCCGCGCACGTGGACGTCGTCGCCACCGAGCCCGCCCACCGGGGGCGCGGCCATGCCGGTGCGGCGCTGGGCGCACTGCTGCGGCACCTGGAGGAGCTGGGCGTCACGGAGTACGCGCTCCACACGGGAGGCGAACCGGTGTCGTTCTACGAGCGGTTCGGCTTCTTCCACGACGCTGCGCTGCTGCGGATGACCAGGGCCCCCGTACGGCGGCCGGTGGACTCCGCTGGTCTGTCGCCCGCCCAGTTCGCGGAGACGGTCATGCGGGCGACGGGGTTCGCCGGGCTGTACTTCACCGACGAGGACGGCAATCCCCTCCAGTTGCACGCGGTGTACTCCGCCTCTCACCCGTGGCAGGTTCCGGGCGGGACGATGGATCCGGGCGAACGCCCTTGGGGCACGGCCGTGCGGGAGTGCCGGGAGGAGACCGGGATCCTCGTGGACGGCCCGCCGCGCCGGCTCCTGGCCGCGGTCTACGGTCTGCCGGGCGCCCAGTGGCCGTACAGCACCTTCGGGTGCGTCTTCGACGGCGGGCGCCTCACCCGAGCCCAGATCGAGGCCGTCGTCCTCGATCCGGCGGAACACGACGAGGTGCGCGTACTCCCTCTGGAGGAGTGGCGGGAACACATGCCGGACGGTGACTACCGCAGGCTGCTGGCGATCGACGAGGCCCGGCGGTCGGGCGGGACGGCGTACTTCGACACCTGGGACTGGGAGGCGGAGTGAAGCGCGCCGTCCCGTCGTGTCCCCCGGCGGCCATGATCGTTCGCAGGGCGTGATCCGTCCGACGGACAGGGATCACTTCCCCCCGCACCAGAGAGACCGGTAACCGCCCCATGAACATCAGCACCCGTCCCGTCGTGAGCCGTGCGGCAGTCGCCGTCGCCTTCACAGCCGTCCTCTCCCTGGGGTCCGCGGCCGCGGCCGACGAGTCCCAGGGCTGGAAGGGCGAGGGCGGCCTCACTCTCACGGCCGACGAGAACAACAAGGTCGACGCGTACATCAGCCACGCCCGGCAGGCGGAACGCACCATCAGCGTCCAGGTGCGCACCGCCGCCGCGCTCTCGGGCGCGGAGATCATCGGCTTCGACCAGCGTCTGAAGTCGCCCGACTCGCTGAAGCGGAAGGTCGCCACCGCGCTCGTGGGTAAGTCCGGCAGCAATGTCGACACCGTGCTGGCCGGCATCACGGACGCGGTGCGCTACACCGTGCAGTGGCAGGACGCCGCCTACACCGTCGGCGTCGACGACGTCTCGAACACGCTCGACGCCTTCGGCAACGACAGCACCAAGTGGTCGAACACCTGGGGCAGCGCGAACGGCTACAAGGGCCTCAACACCGGTTGGCGGGCCCCTCGTTCGGGGCAGCTGTTCGAAATCCAGTTCCACACGCCCGCCAGCAAGCACGCTCAGGAGGCCACCCACAAGCTGTACGAGGAGCAGCGGCTGCCCTCCACCAGCGCGGCGCGCAAGCAGCAGCTGCAGCGCGAGCAGGACGCCATCTTCGGCGCCGTTCCCGTGCCGAGCGGTGCCGAGTCCCTCACCGCCCCCGGCGCGGTACGGACGCTGCCGGCGCCCGCGTAACGCACCTGGTGGGTCCGTCGCGTCCTCGCGGCGGACCCACCGTCCCGGCGCCGGGGCGCGGCTGAGGGGCCGGGCGCGGGACCACCGGCGCCGCGGTCGGCCCCGGGGCTCACACCGCGAAGCCGTTGACCCGCTCCGGTGCGACCCGGACGATCAGCCGCTTCCTTGCCGCGCTTTCGAAAGCCAGGTCCTCGCCCGCTCGACGGTGGCGGGGTCGAAGCCTTTGAACGACGTCGTGTCCGGTGACAACCGCGCACCGGCTCGAAACCTTCCCCGGATCCGCCTGAGGCAGGGACTCCGGGGGTCAGGCCTCCGTGGCCGCCGCGAGTGAACGGGGGCGCAGGTCGGTCCAGTTGGTCTCGACGTACTCCAGGCAGGCTTCCCTGGTGCTCTCCTCGTGGGCGATGACCCATCCCCCGGGCACGTCGGCGAAGGACGGCCAGAGCGAGTGCTGGCCCTCGTCGTTCACCAGGACCAGGAAGCGGCCTTCGGGGTCGTCGAACGGATTGGTGCTCATGGTGTCAGCGCCTCCTCGGCGGACCGGCCGGGTGGCCGTGTCGGGCGGGTGGGGCGCGGTCCGACCGCCGCCCACCCGGAGCGAAATCATCAGGTTAGGCTAACCTAATCAACGTTGAGCCTAGCCTTTCGACTTCCCTCTCACAAGGAGACGTTGATGCTTCCCGTGACCGAACCCCTCCGTACCGGGGACGGGGCGCGCCCGCCCGCGGACCCGCGCCCGGCGGACGTGACACAGGACGCGGACCTCACCGGTTTCGCGCGCTTTGGACTGCCCGGAAGGCCGGGGAGCGAGGAGTTCTGGGCGTCGGCGCGCAGTCCCCTTCCGGTGCCGGGCCCCGACGGCGGCTGGACGGTCCTCTTCCTGTGGCGCGGTTCCCCCGCGAGCCTCGCCTTCGAGAGCTGGTCGGAGCCGGTCCCGCTGCGCCGTTTCGCCGACACGGACTGCTGGTACGCCGAGGTGGCGATGCCCGCGCGGCTGCGGGTGACGTACCAGCTCCTCGCGGAGGACGGGGTGTACGCCGATCCGCTCAACCCGGCGGGCGCCGGCGGCGACCGCTCGCTGGCCGCGACTCCGGACGCCCCGCCCCAGCCGCACTGGCCCCTCGTCGGCGCGGACGACGTCCTGCCCCTTCCGCGTACACGGCTGCGCTGGGCGGGCGGGCGGCTCGGCGGGCGGCGCACCGTGCGGGTGTATCCGGTGGGCGGTGGCGGGCCGCTGGTGCTGCTGCTGGACGGGGACGACTGGCTCCATCTGCACCCGGCCACGACCGCGTTCGACTCGGCGGTGGCCGCCGGCGAGATGCCCCCGGTGACCCTGGTCTTCCTGCCGGTGAAGGACCGGGAAGCGGAGTTCGGGTGCCGGCCCGAACTCTGGGAGGCGGTCCGCGACGAGCTGCTGCCGCTGGTGGCGGAGTCCGGTGTGCCCGCCGACCCGGGCAGGCTGGTGGCGGTCGGCCAGAGCCTCGGCGGGCTGAGCGCTCTTTACGCGGCGCTGGACTTCCCGGACCTGGTGTCCCGGGTCGCCGTGCAGTCGGGTTCGTTCTGGTGGTCCCCCGACGCCGTGCGTGCGGCGGATCCGCTGGGCGGGGCGCCCGGGGGCGCCCTGGCCGCACGGCTGCGGGAGCATCCCGAACTGTCCGGGCTGCGCGTCGCGTTCGACGTGGGGGAACACGAGACGCGGATGCTCCCGCACTGCGAGGTGGTCGAATCGCTGACCGAGGCCGCCGGGGCGACCGTACGGGTCTCCCGGTCGCCCTCGGGTCACGACCGGGTGGGCTGGCGGCACGCCCTGCTCAGGGATGTCGCCTGGGCGCTGGGCTGAACGCCCCGTGCCCGGGCAGACCGCCCGGGCACGGGAGAGTCACCGCGCCACGGCCCGGCAGTACGCCTCGTCGGTGGCGAGGAGGTGGCGGTGGGTGGCCTCGGCGGTGATCACGCCGTCGTCCAGGACGAGCACCCGGTCGGCGGCGTCGAGCAGCGCCGGGCTGCTGGTGAGCACGAGGGTGGTGCGGCCCCGGCGCAGCTCGGCGACCTTGCGGGCGACGAGTTGTTCGGTGACCGCGTCGACGGCCGTGGTCGGGTCGTGCAGGACCAGAATGTCGCTGTCGGCGGCCAGGGCGCGGGCCAGGGAGAGCCGTTGGCGCTGTCCTCCGGAGAGGTTGGCGCCCCGGTCGCGGACGACGTGGTCGAGCCCTTCGCGGTGCAGGGCGACGACGTCGGTCAGCAGGGACGCCTCGACGGCCTCGGGGATCATGTGGCTGGTTCCGGAGGGGTCGATGTTGGTGCGCAGGGTGCCGGCGAAGATCTCCCCGTCGTACGGGTTCACCAGCATGTGCGCGCGTACCGCCTCGGCCGGCAGGTCGCCGATCTGCTGGCCGCCGAGGCGCACCACGCCCTCGTACGCGTGGGGTGGCACGTTCAGGGCCAGGATCGCCGCGAACTCGGCCGCCGCGCGCGGCTGGTAGGCGGCGATGGCGACGAACTCCCCCGCCGCAACCTGGAGTTTCAGCTCGCGCAGTGAACCGTGGCACACGCGGTCGATCTCCAGGTCGCCGCCCGGCTCGGGGCTTCCCGTGCCCGGGGCGGAGACCGGCGGGGCGTCCAGGACCAGGGCCATCCGGCGGGCCGAGGCGCGGGCCATCATCACGTACTTCGGCATCTCCGAGAAGAGCTTCAGCGGTTCCATGATGAACTGCGCCAGGCCCACCGCCATCACGAGTTCCCCGATGGTGATCCGGTGGTCGAAGGCGAGCCAGCCCGCCGCCAGCGTCACGACGGTGGCGAGCAGAGCGTTGAGGGCAAGCGAGGCGCCCGCGTAGGTGCCGTTCACCCGGGCGACGGTGATCGCCTGCTGCTTCGCCTCCGTGCTGACCTTCCGGTACGAGCGGAACGCGGCATGGTTGCCGCCGAAGCCGTGCAGCGGGCGCAGGCCGGTGATCAGGTCGGCGACCTTCGCACCGGCCCGGGCCACCCGGGCCTGCTGTTCCTGGGTGCTCGCGCCGATCCGCTTCGACATCACGCCGAGGACGGAGAGGATCGCGACGGCTCCCACGAAGACCAGCAGGCCGAGCCGCGGGTCGGCGAGTCCGAGCGCGGTGCCCACGACGAGAATGGCGACGACCGAGCTGGCCAGCAGCGGCACCACCTCGATGATGTCGGCGGTCTGGTCGGCGTCCTCGGTGGCGATGGTCAGAACCTCGCCGGACTTCAGGTCCATGTCCCGGGCCACCGGCTGGAGTCCCGAGGCCGCGACGCGGACCCGCCAGTGGTGCGCCTCGGTCGTGTTGGCCTTCTGCAGGATGCGCATACCGAACCGCCAGGACAGCGACACGGTCGTGATGATCACGGCCAGCGCGCCCACCGACAGCAGCAGTTTGCCGATGCTCCGTTCCTGCATGGTGTGCTCGACGATGAGGCCGAGCGCGATCGGGAACGCCGTCTCTCCGGCCTGGTAAAGACCCATGAGGACGGTGCCCCAGGCCATGGCGCCGAGGTTGCGACGCAGGGCGGACCGCAGGATGTCGGCGCCCTGGCGGGGCCGCTGGGTGTCAGCTGTTGTCTTCAAGGTGGCGCGCAATCGCTTCCGGGGTTCGCAGGGTGAGCAGATCACGGATGGTGATCACGGGTCCGTACTCCCGGCGGAGCAGCCCGATCAGCCGCACCGCCAGCATGGAGTGTCCCCCGAGGGACACGAAATCACTTACCGCGCTGACCTCGTCGTCGTCCAGGTCCAGTGCCTCGGCGAAGAACTCGCGGACCAGGGTTTCGGTCTCGCCCTCGGGGGCGCGTTCGCCGGCCGTGGTGAGGACGCCGAGCGGCTTGGCCTCGGGCAGGGCCTTGGTGTCGGCCTTGCCGTTGACGGTCAGCGGGATGGCGTCGACCCGTGCGTAGTGGGTGGGGCGCAGGAAGTCCGGCAGGCCGGCGCCCACCTCGGCTGCGACCGCGGCGAGGTCCGCGCCGTCGGGGCCCTCGGGGCCGTCGAGCACCAGGTACGCGGCCAGCCGGTGGGCTCCGTCGACCTGGGGGTCGGGCTGGGCGACCGCGGCGACGAACCGCACCGCCGGGTGCGCGGCGAACGCGGCCTCCACCTCGCCGAGTTCGACCCGGTGGCCGCGGATCTTGACCTGCTGGTCGGTGCGGCCCAGGTATGCCAGGTTTCCGTCGGGCCGCCGGATCACCAGGTCCCCGGTGCGGTACATCCGGGTACCGGGCTCGCCGAACGGGCAGGCGACGAAGCGGTGCGCGGTCTGGGCGGTCTGTCCGAGGTAGCCGCGGGCGATGCCGACGCCGCTCACGTACAGCTCGCCGGGGACGCCGTCCGGCAGGGGGCGCAGCCACGGGTCGAGTACGTACACCTCGGTGTTGTCGATCGGGACGCCCACCACCGGGTCCTGGCATTCGAAGGTGCCGACGCCGAGGGTGTTGATGGTGTACTCGGTGGGCCCGTAGAGGTTGTAGCCGGCGGTGCCCTCCGTGACGGCCAGGCGCTGCCAGAGTGCGGGGGTGACGGCCTCGCCGCCCAGCAGGACCAGCGCGGGGCGGTGCGCGGGGTCGTCGAGCAGGCCTTCGGCGACCAGTTGCTGGGCGTAGGTCGGGGTCACGTTGATGACGTCGATGCCGTGTTCGAGGCAGTGGGCGACGAGCCGGGGGGCGTCGCGGCGCAGTTCCTCGTCGCAGATGTGCACCTCGTGGCCGTCCGCGAGCCAGAGGAGTTCCTCCCACGACATGTCGAAGGCGAACGACACGGTGTGGGCGATCTTGAAGGTCCGGTGGCCGTGTTCGGCGAGGACCGGCTCGAAGATGCGGCGCTGGTGGTTGATCAGCATGTTGGTGAGGCCGGCGTACTCGGTCACCACACCCTTGGGCTTCCCGGTCGATCCGGAGGTGTGGATGGTGTACGCGGGGTGGCGCAGGCGGTCCGGGTCGTCGGGCGTGAAGGTGACGAAGGGGTCCGCGTCGGGCAGCGGGCGGTCGAGCTCGATCAGTTCGCCGGTCAGCCGGGGCGCGACGGCGCTCACGGTGAGGATGACCTCGGGCCGGGCGTCGGCGACGATCGCGGCGATCCGCTCGTCGGGGTGGTCGAGCTCCAGGGGTACGTACGCGGCGCCGGTGCGCAGCACGGCGAAGAGCGCCACGATCGAGTCGAGGGAGCGCGGGAGGGCAAGGCCGACGGTGGTCTCCGTGCCGATGCCACGCGCGGCGAGCACGCCGGCGACCGCGCGGCTGCGGTCCCTGAGTTCGGCGAAGGTCATCGTGGCGCCGTGGGCGACGAGCGCGGTCCGCTCCGGGTCGCGGTCGGCGGCCCGGTCGAACCGGTCCACGACGGTGTCCGTGCCGATGTCGGTACGTTCGGCGGGCGCGGGCTCGTCCCCGAGGCCGGGGAGCGCGGCAAGGGGGCCGGTGGAGCGGGCCAGGGCGTCGAGTACGCGCAGGTAACCGGTCAGCAGGCGGCGGGCGCCGGCGGTGTCGTCGTCGCGGTGTTCCAGCTTGACGGTGAGGCGGTCGCCGGGGGTGACGACCCAGGTGAAGGGGTAGTGGGTCGAGTCGTCGGCCTTGACCGAGGTGATGCCGTGCCGGGTGTTCATCGCGGCGAACGCATCCATGTCCAGGAAGTTCTGGAGCACGAAGAGGTTGTCGAAGAGGGTGTCGTGTCCGGCGGCCCGCTGGATCTCGCCGAGCCCCAGGTGTTCGTGTTCCATGGCCTCGACGCGGGCCCGCTGGACGGCGGTGAGGTACTCACCCGCGGTGTCGTCCGGGCGGGGCCGGGTCCACTGGGGCACGGTGTTGAGGAGTACGCCGACGATGCCGGAAGTGCCCTCGCCCTCGCGGCCGGAGACGGTGACGCCGAACACGGCGTCGGTGCGGCCGGTGTGCGCCCCGAGCAGCAGGCCGAAGGCGCCGGTCAGCACGGAGTTGAGGGTGACGCCGTGGGTCCTGGCAGCCTCGCGCAGGAGGTCGGACTCCTCGGTGGTGAGGGTGTGGGTGAGGGCGCGGGGCAGCTCGTCCGGGAGGGACGGGATTGGTCCGGCGAGCAGGGTCGGGCCGGTGAGGCCGGCCAGGTGGCCGGCCCAGAAGCGGGTGGAGACGGCGGGGTCCTTGGCGGCGAGCGCGCGGGCGTGGTCCTCGAAGGCGGGGGTGGCCGGTGCCGGGTCGAGTGGTTCGCCCGCGAGGATCGCCCGGTAGGCGTCGAAGAGGTCGCGCAGCACGATTTCGCGGGACCAGCCGTCCCAGAGCAGCAGGTGGTAGCTGAGCAGCAGGCCGTCGCGGTCGTCGGGCAGGCGCACCACGGTGAGCCGGATCAGTGGCGGTTCGCCTGGGTCGAATCCGGTGTCGCGGTCCCGGACGCGCAGGGCGTCGGTCTCGGCCTCGGAGCCGAGGGTGACGGTACGGACGGGGACGCGCCGGCCCGCGGCGAGGACCTGGACGGGGTTGCCGTCGTCGTCGGTGGTGAAGCCCGCGCCGACGACGGGGTGGCGGGCGATCACGTGGGCCATCGCTTCGGCGAGCGCGTCGGTGTCCAGGCGCCGGTCGAAGGTGAACCAGCTCTGGGCGACGTAGTGTCCGGCGGTGCCCGCCAGCTGGGCCTGGAAGTAGAGGCCGCGCTGGAGCGGGGTGACCGGTGCGGTGCGTTCGGCGGTCGCGGAGGCGTCCGCGATCTCATCCAGTGCGCGGCGCCAGTGGTCGGTGATCGTGTCGGGGATGCCGTCGGCGAGGGTGAATTCGGCGTGCAGGCTGCCGGTGGCGCTGTCGGTCCAGGCGTTGACCTCGACGGCGTACGGGCTGCCCTCGTCCCCCGCTGTGAGGCGGAGCGCCTCGGACTCGCTCCCCCGGCCCAGGTAGTTGAAGAGCACCTGAGGGTGCGGACGGGCGCTCAGGAGCGGTCCGGTCTGCGGGTTGAGGTGGCGGAGCAGGCCGTAGCCGAGGTGCCCGTCCTCGTCGGGCCTGCGTGTCGCGGCCTCGCGGGCTGCGGCGACGGGGTCGGTGTGCGCGGTGAGACGTACAGGCGCGATCGCGGTGAACCAGCCGACCGTACGGGAGTAGTCGTGGTGGTCGCGGGCGGGCACGCGGCCGTGGTGTTCCAGCTCGATCGCCAGATCGGTGGGCTCGCTCTGGATCCGGGTCAGCGCGGTGCGGAGCGCGCCGACGAGCAGTTCGGTGAGACCGATGCCGAGGGCGGCGGGTGCGGTGCGGGTGACCAGGTCGGCGGTCTTTGCCGGGAGGACGGTGGTGATCTCGCGCAGGGCCGCGGCCGGGGGCAGCGGGGCGGGTGCCCCGAGTGTGGTGAGCCAGTGCCCGAGGCCCTCGACCGCTTCGGCTTCGGCGGAGCGGACGGTCAGCGCTTCGGCGTACTCGGCGAAGGAGGTGGTCGTCGGCGCCGGGGTCTCGCCGCGCAGGGCGGCGGCCAGGTCCTCCAGCAGGATCAGCCAGGAGACGGCGTCGACGCTCAGGTGGTGGGCGGTGACCACGACGGTGCGGGTCTCCCCGATCCAGGAGAACGCGACGACGTGACCGGCCGAGGGGTCGAGCCCCGCGGCAGCCTCGTTCGCTGCCGCGGTCGGGTCGGTGGTGTCCGGGAGCAGGACGGTGGCCCCGCGGGGTGGTTCGGTGGCCAGGGACCAGACCCCGTGGTCGGCGCGGAGCCGCAGCCGGAGGGCCGGGTGGGCGGCCAGCAGGGTGTCGGCGGCGCGTCGGACGTCGGCGGGCGTGGTGGTGTCGGGCGCGGTCAGGGCACGGGCCTGGGCGAACCGGTCCAGGGAGCCGCCCAGTTCGCGCTGGCGCAGGACGATCGGGGTCGGGTGGACCGGCCCGTCCTGCGGGCGGGCGGGCTCGGGCACGGCGGGGAGCAGCGGGGTCCGGGTGTCCAGGTGTGCGGCGAGCGCGCGCGGGGTGCGGTGGAGGAAGACGTCCCGGGGCGCGATGGCCAGGCCGAGCGCCCTGGCCCGGTTGATCACGGTGATGGCGACGATGCTGTCACCGCCGGCCGTGAAGAAGTCGGTGTCGCCGTCGACGTCCGGCCCGGGCAGGGAGTCGGCGAAGATGGTGACGAGCGCGTCGAGCGCGGGGCCGCTCGCGGCCACCGGGGTGTCGTCCTTGGCGGCGCTCTCGGTCAGGGCCTTGCGGTCCAGCTTGCCGTTGACCGTCAGTGGCAGGGCGTCGACGCCCAGGATCCGGCCGGGCACCATGTGCGCGGGCAGCTTCGTGGAGAGCAGGCGGCCGAGGTCCGCGGGCGCACGGCCCACCACGTGGGCGACCAAGTGGTCGCCGGTGTCCGCGGGGGTGACGGCGGCATCGGTGATGCCGTCGAGCTCCCTGAGCGCGGTTTCCACTTCGCCGAGTTCGATACGGAAGCCCTTCAGCTGGACCTGGTCATCGGCGCGGCCCACGAACTCCAGCTCTCCGCCGAGGGTACGGCGGGCGAGGTCGCCGGTGTGGTACATCCGGGAGCCGTCGCCGACGAACGGGTCGGCGACGAACCGGCCGGCGGTGAGTCCGGGCCGGCCGAGGTAGCCGAGCGAGACCTGGTCACCGGCGACGTAGATGGCGCCCACCCGGCCGGGCGGCACCGGGCGGAGCCGGTCGTCGAGAAGGTGGGTGGTGAGGCCGGGGATCGGGCCTCCGATGGGGCTGGTGCCGTCGGCGCCGAAGTCCTCGTCGGTGAGCACCCGGTGGGTGACGTGGACGGTGGTCTCGGTGATCCCGTACATGTTGACCAGTTCGGGCGTGGTGGTGCCGTGCCGCCCGGCCCAGCCGCGCAGCCGGCCGAGGTCGAGGGCCTCGCCGCCGAAGATGATCCGGCGCAGCGCGGTGGCCGGTTCCCCGGCATGCCGGTCGGCCTCGGTGAACTGGTAGAAGGCGGAGGGGGTCTGGTTGAGGACCGTCACCCCGCGTTCGCGCACCAGCCGGTGGAAATCGACCGGGGAGCGCGTCAACGCGTACTCGGGAAGCAGCAGTTCACCACCGTGCGCGAGTGCGCCCCACAGCTCCCAGACGGCGAAGTCGAAGGAGTAGGAGTGGAATTGGACCCAGACGTCGTCGGGTCCGAAGTCCATGGCGGGCCCGGTGTTCGCGAGGAGGGTCACCACACTGGAGTGCGGAACGACGACGCCCTTGGGGCGGCCGGTCGACCCGGAGGTGTAGATGACGTACGCGGGGTCGTGCGGGGCGGCCTCGGTCCGTGAGCCGTCCCAAGCGGGCGGGTCGGTGCGCGGCGGCTCCTCCCCCAGCACCAGCAGACGGGCCGTGTCGTCCGCGGTTCGGCCGAGCAGTCCGGTGAAACGGTCCCGCTGGCCGGGGCCGACGAGGACGACCTGCGGGGCGGCGTCGGTGAGAACGTGCTCCAGGCGGTCGTCCGGGTACGCCAGGTCCAGGGGTACGTACGCTCCTCCGGCGGTGACGACGGCGACCAGGGCCACCACCTGTTCCACCGAGCGCGGGACGGCGACGGCGACGCGGGTGCCGGGACGGACTCCGGCGGCGCGCAGTACGGGGACCAACGCATCCCGTGCGGAGGCGAGTTCACCGTAACTGAGGGAGCGGGTGGTGCCGTCGAGGGCGCATTCGGTGACGGCGACGGCGGTCGGGTCGCGGCGTGCGGCGGCGTCGAAGAGTCCGCCGAGCGTCGCCGGGGCCGTGGGTGCGGCGGGCCGGCGCTCGGGGCGTGCCAGATCACGGACCGGGGCGTCGGGGCGGGCGAGCAGGGCGGTGAGGGTGCGGGTGAAGGTGCGCAGGATCTCCCGGGCGCCCGTCTCCCGGAGCAGTTCGCGGTCGTGGATGAGGTTGAAACGGGTGCGTCCGCCGGAGGTGCGTTCGACGACGAGTGTCAGGGGGTAGTGCGGGGCGCCCTCGTTCTCGATGGCGGTGATGGCGAGTTCGTCGCCGGGGGTGTGCAGCGCGTCCACGTCGGTCGCCACGTCGAACACCACCAGGGTGTCGAAGAGGGTGCCGTGGCCGGACAGACGGCCGGTCCGCGCGAGGGAGACGTGGTTGTGCGGCAGGACCGCGCTCTGGTGCTCGCGGACGGCGGCGAGCAGTTCACCGGCCGTCGTGGTGGCGGACCAACGGGCGCGCACCGGGACGGTGTTGATGAAAAGGCCGACCATGTCCTCGATGCCGGGGACGTCCGCGTCGCGGCCGGACACGGTGGAGCCGAACACCACGTCCGTGCCGTGCAGGATGCCGCCCAGGGTCAGCGCCCAGGCGCTGTGCACGGCCACGCTCAGGGGCACGCCGGCCGACCGGGCGGCGGCGTCGATGTCCATGCCGAGGTCCGTGCCCTCTTCGACGGTGTCGGCGAACCGGTCGGAGGGGGTGTGCCCTGCGGCGACCAGGGAGGGTCCGGGAAGCGCGGCGAGCTCCTCCCGCCAGACCCGGTCGCTCTCCTCCTCGTCGCGTCCGGCGAGGAACCGGACGTAGTCGGGGAATCCACCGATCCGGTACACCGTGCCGGGCGCGCGGTACTCGGCCAGCAGCGCGCGGAGCATCGGCGGCACCGACCAGCCGTCGGCGACGATGTGGTGCACGGTCTGCACCAGGACGGTCCGGCCGGAGCCGGCGCGGATCAGGGTGTAGCGCATCAACGGGCCGGTGGCCAAGTCGAATCCTGCGCGGCGGTCCCGCTCGGCGAGATCGCGGATCTCGGCGTCCGTGATGCCGGGCCGCTCCAGCACCGTGAAGGGCGCGCGTACTCCGCTTTCCAGGACGGAGACGACACGGCCGTCCTGGAGGGCGGTGAACCGTGCGGCGAGGTTCGGATGGAGCGAGAGCAGCCGGGTGGCGGCCGCCGAGAGCCGCTCGGTGTCCACCTCGCCTTCGAGGGTGAGCAGTTGCTGCTCGACGTAGGCGCCCGCCGAGTCGTCGTCGAAGACGGAGTGGAAGTAGAGGCCTTCCTGGAGCGGGGTCAGCGGCAGGACGTCGCGCAGCGCCGGTCCGTCCAGGGCGTCGACGTCGGCCTGGGTGAGGGGCACCAGGGGGAAGTCGCTGGGGGTGTGGCCGCCCTGCTGGAGTCCGGCCAGGCCGGTCAGCGCCTCACGCAGATAGGTGCCGAGGGTGTCGATGTCCTCGTCGGTGAACATGCCCTCGGGCCAGGAGAGGGTGGTGGCGAGTTCGTACCCGCCGGTGGCGGAGGCTTCCGCGATCGCGTTGAACTCCAGGGCGCGCGGCAGGCTCATCCGCGGGTCGCGGCGTTCGCCGAGCTGTCCGGTGCTGCCGGCGAGACGCCAGTCTCCGGAGGTCTCGGCGTCGAAGCGGCCGAGGTAGTTGAAGAGCACCTGGGGTGCGGGTGCGTCGGACACGGTGCCGGTCAGGTGGCGCAGTACGCCGTAGGAGAGGCCGCCCGACGGGACCCGGGCGAGGTCCTCCTTGACCGCCTTGAGCGCGGTGGCGAGGTAGCCGGGTGCCGTGAGGTCCCCGGCGGCGCCCGGGTCCACGGTCACCGGGAAGAGGGTGGTGAACCAGCCGACCGTACGGGAGAGGTCGGGCTCGGAGCCGGTGACGAAGCGTCCTTCACGGCCGTGGCCCTCCAGTTCGACGTGCGCGAACGTCTGGTCCTGTCCGAGGTCGCGGCGCCACCGGGCGAGGGTGACGGCGAGCGCGGTGAGCAGGACGTCGTTGACGCCCGCGTGGAACTTCGCGGGGACGTCGCCGAGCAGCGCGGCGGTCGTGTCGGGGCCGATCACGACGGTCCGGGTGCGTTCCCGGTCGACGGTGTCGGTCCCTGACCGCTCCCGGCGGCCGACCGGTCCGTCCGTTCCCGGCAGGGGGCGCGCGTAGTACGCGAGGTCCGCGTCGAAGTCGGTTTCCGCGAGGAGTTCGGTCCAGTGCCGGAAGGAGGTGCGTACCGGGGGAAGTGCGACCGGTGTGCCGGTGGACCACTGGCGCCAGGCCGTGGCCAGGTCGTCCATCAGGACACGCCAGGACACGCCGTCGACCACCACGTGGTGGACGACGAGGACGAGTTGGTGGGCGGCGCGGCGCCAGACAGCGCGGAGCATCACTCCTTCGTCGGGGGCGAGCGCTTCGGTGGCGAGGGTGACGCACTCCTCCAGTGGCAGGTCGCTCTCCTGCCAGCCGGCGACGGCTCCGTCCGTTCCGGGGACGTCGAAGCTCCACCGGTCGCCGCGTACCAGCCGGGCACGGAGCATGTCGTGGCGGTGGAGCACGGCGGTGAGGATCTCGTCGAGAGCCTCGGCGGTCAGTCCGGCCGGCACGTTCAGCACCACCGACTGCACGAATCCGTCGACGGCGTCGGTGGTTCCGCCGAGCCAGCGCAGGATGGGCGATCCGGTGACCTCGCCGGTGGCGACGTCGCGCCGCCGGGGTGCGGACAGGTCCTCGCGGCTCGCCACTGCGGCCAGTGCTCCGACGACGCTGTGGGTGAAGATCTGCCGTGCGGTGACGTGGAGGCCCACCTCGCGCAGCGCGCTCAGCAGGGAGATGGCGAGGATGCTGTCGCCGCCGAGGCGGAAGAAGTCCTGGTCGACGCCGACCTGGTCCAGGCGGAGCAGGGTGGCGACCGCCGCGCAGACCGCTCGCTCCTCGTCCGTGGTGGGAGGGACGAAGGAGCCGGTCGCGAGGACGGGTTCGGGCAGGGCCGTGCGGTCGAGCTTGCCGTTCGCGGTGAGCGGGAACTCCTTCATCACGACCATGTGGGTGGGCACCATGTACTCCACCATGTGTTCTTCGGCCCAGGCCCTGACCTCGTCGCCCCGCAGGTCCTCGGAGCCGGAGGCGGGGATGACGTATCCCACCAGGTAGGTGCCGCCCGCCGTGTTCTTCTTCGCGACGACGCAGGTGTGCCGCACTCCGGGGTGTTCCGCCAGTCCGGCCTCCACGTCCTCGATCTCCAGCCGCATGCCGCGGATCTTGATCTGGTTGTCGGCGCGGCCGAGGAAGTCCAGTGAGCCGTCGGGGGCGTAGCGGGCGAGGTCTCCCGTGCGGTAGAGCCGGGAGCCGTCGTCGGCGAAGGGGTTGGCGACGAACCGGGATGCCGTGAGGCCGGGGGCGTTGACGTAGCCGCGTCCCAGGAGGAAGCCGCCGACGTAGAGTTCGCCGCCCACGCCGACGGGGACGGGGCGCAGTTCGTCGTCGAGGACGTACAGCCGGGTGTTGGGGTTGGCCTTGCCGATCGAGGTGGAGAGGCGTTCGGCCTCGCCGCGGTAGACGACGTGGGAGACGCCGATGGTCGTCTCGGCGGGGCCGTAGCCGTGGTAGAGGGGGATGTCGAGCTTGGTGCGGAAACGTTCGTACAGCTCGGGGGTGAGCACCTCGCCGCCGCACCACACGTGCCGCAGGCTGTCCAGCCGGCCGGAGTCGCCGGCCATCTCCAGCAGGACGTCCAGCATGGAGGAGACCAGGTAGGTGAAGGTGACGCGCTGTTCGGAGATCACGCCGAGCAGGTGGTGCGGGTCGCGTTCGCCGCCGGGTCGCAGGACCACGAGCCGGCCGCCGGTCACCAGGGGCAGGAAGATCTCGTTGATGGAGATGTCGAAGGAGAGCGGGGCCTTGAACAGCGAGGCGTCGTCGTGGCCGAAGCCGAGGATCTCGCGGCTCTGCCAGAGGAGGCGTTCGCTGATCGCCTCGTGCCGGATCATCGCGCCCTTGGGGCGTCCGGTCGAGCCGGAGGTGAAGATCACGTAGGCCAGGCCCTTGCCCGGCACGGGGACGAAGGCCCCGTCGGCGGGGTGGGAGCCGTGGGCCCAGTCTTCCAGGTCGACGGGGACGGAGTCCGGTTCGCCCTCGGGCGGTGTTCCGGAGTCGTCGAGCTGGAGGACGACCCGGGCGTCCTCGACGACGACGCCCCGGCGCGCGGCGGGCCACCGCGGGTCGAGCGGTACGAACGCACCGCCGGCCCGGAGCACCGCGAGCAGCCCGATCACCATCTCGGCCGACCGACCGAGCGAGATACCGACGACCTCCTCGGGGCCAAGGCCTCGCCGGATCAACTCGTGCGCCAACTGGCTGCTATAGGCGTCCACTTGACGGTAGGTCAAGGCGTGGTCCTCGTCGACGACCGCGACGGCGTCCGGCCGGGTGCGCACCTGCTCGCGGAACATCTCCACGAGGGTGGGACGGTCCCGTTCGGCGTCGGTGTCGTTCCACCGGGCCAGCAGGGCGGCCCGCGCGCCGGCGTCCGCGGCGCCGATCGTGCCGAGGGGCCGTTCGGGGAATTCGACCAGATCCTCCAGCGCGCTCCTCACGTCGGCCGGTTGGACTTCCTCGGGGACGGTGATGCTCCGGCCGTCCGCGCCGACCGTCCAGCCGGAAGCCCCGGTGCCCCCGTTGTGCACCCAGCCGAGGACGTCGGCGAAGAGCGTGCCGGGATGCAGGTCCATGCCTTCGGGACCGCGGCCCGTGGCCCAGTACGACAGACCGATGGCACAGGCCTCGGTGATGGTGGTGTCGGAGTAGTCACCGGTTCGCCGGCGGACGGCCGCCAGGCTCGCGGGAGACAGCGGCACGAGGTGGGCGTGGGGGTCCATCATCGAAGACTCATCGTCCCTTCCGGGTGGGAGAGTTGGCTCGGAGCGGCACGGTCCGGGCAGGGGTCGTCGGCCTGAGCCCGGCGTGTGCCGGGGCATGGTGGCGTCGTCGGTCCGCCGCGTCGCGGAGGTTCTGGGTTCGGGTGTGACCGTCCGGCGTGCGCGGACGGGTGGGTGGGAGACGGCGGGATCGGCCCGTCCGCGCTCGGCCCACCGATGAACCGGCGCCGCCGCGGACAGGCGTGATGGGGACTAACTTCCTTCGCGCCAGGCCCGCCACAGGCGTGCGTACCGGCCGTCCAGGGCGACCAGTTCCCGGTGGGTGCCCTGCTCGACCACGCGCCCGGCGTCCAGCACGGCGATCCGGTCCGCCGCCATCGCCTGGGTGAGCCGGTGGGCGACGAACAGGGTGGTCCGGCCCGCGCAGGCGGCGAGCACGGCGCGCTCCAGCTCTGCGGCGCCTTCGCTGCCCGCCTCGGCGGTCGACTCGTCGAGCACCACCACGGGTGCGCGACCCAGCATCAACCGCGCCAGGGCGATCTGGGCGACCTTGGTGCCGTCCAGCCGTTCGCCGCCCTCCCCGACCTGGGTGTACAGCCCGTCCGGCAGGGCGTCGAGCCAGTCCTTCGCGCCGACCGTGCGCAGCGCGTCGGTCAGTTCGGCGTCGGTGGCGGGCGGGGCGGCCAGCCGCAGGTCGTCGGCGAGCGGCCCGGAGAAGACGTGCGTCTCCTGCGTCAGGATGCTCACCAGGGCCCGGGCCCCGGCCTCGTCCAGGTCGGCGAGATCGGTCGGTCCGATCGACACGGAGCCGGACTGCGGGGTGCCGATGCCGGCGATCAGCGCGGCCAGTGTCGATTTGCCCGCGCCGGTCGCCCCGACCAGGGCGAGCGAGCCGCCGGCCGGGATCTTCAGGGTCACGTCCCGCAGGACGGGCTCCTCGGTGTCGGGGTACGCGAACGTCAGCCCCTCCACCGTCACCGGGTGCGGCACGGCCTTCGCCGGGGCGACCTCGGTGTCGCCGACCAGTCGGCCGTCGGCCTGCTCGCTCAGCACCCCGACGAGCCGGGTCAGGCTGGCGCCCGACTTCTGCGCCTCGTCGAAGGTGAACATGATGGAGCCGAGCGGGGTGAAGAGCCGGTGGAACATCAGTGGGGCGGACGCCACCTCGCCGAGGGTCGCGGCGTCGTTCTCCAGCAGGGCGTAGCCGACCAGGAGGATCAGGACCAGGCCGATGAACTCGGCACGGTTCTCCCGGCCGACGAACCGGCCGAAGAACCGGAAGACCTCGACGCCGAGTTCGCGTACCCGCCACGACTCGCCGGTGACCTTCTCGCGTACGGCACCCTCCAGGCGGTACGCCCGGACGGTGTCGATGCCGTTCAGGCCGCTGATCAGCGCCTGGGCGCGGTCCGCCTGGGCGGCCCGCTGCTTCTGGTAGAGCGGCGCGGACCTGGGGAGGTACCAGCGCAGCGCGAACGCGTAGGCGGGCAGGGCGCCGGCTCCGGCGAGACCGAGCCGCCAGTCCAGTCCGAACATGGCGGCCGTCGCGATGACGACCAGCACCCCGGCCGTGAACACCGTCGGGACGGCGGAGCGGATGCCCTTGGAGATCTGGGCGACGTCGTCGCCGACCCGGGAGAGCACGTCTCCGCGGCCGACCTGCTCGATACGGGCGCTCGGCATGCCCAGCACCGCGCGGACCGCACCCTCGCGCAGTCGTGCGAGGAGATCGGCACCGAGGCGTCCGATGAGATAGGTGGATCCGGCGGCGGCCACCGCGCCGAGCAGCGCGGCAGCCCCCATCAGGGCCCCGATCGTGACCAGGACCGAACGCGGCTCGCCGTCGACCACCCCGTCGACCACCCGGCCGAGCAGGAGTACCGGAAGCACCTGGAGGACCGCTCCGGCCACCGTGGTGAGCACCGTGGCGGCGGTCAGCAGGGGTACCTGCCGGCAGTGCGCCAGGAGCCACCGGGTAGCTTCTCCCCCGCCCGCCGTGCGCAGGGTCGCGGGGGCGGGGCGGGTCTCCGTGGCGCTCACCGGGAACCCCTGACGGTCCGTGCGGTGTGCGACGGGGCGGCCGGCATCACTGCTCGACCGACTTGACGAGCTCGTCGATGGCGTACGGCAGGGAGAGCAGGGTGCCCTGGGACATGGCCGCGCCGACTGCCGGGCCTTCGCTGTCCAGCAGGTACGAGACCTTGCCGTTCTTCACCGCGGAGAGATTGCCGAAGAGGTCGAACTTCTTCAGCGCGTCCTGGTCGGCCTTGTCGTTGATGACGAAGATACGGTCGACGTCGACGACGTCGATGCGCTCGGGCGACAACTGGGTGTAGAACTTGCCGCCTGCGGCCTTGTCGACCTCCGTCGCACCCTTGTAGCCGATGCCGGTGATGAGCCGTCCGCGCACGTCGGTGGTGGCGAACGGTGCGACCGAGCCCTCGTACCAGGAGAGCGCCACGGCGGTCTCCTTCGCGAACTCGGGGTGTGCGGCGGCCGCGGCGTCGAGCTTGTCCGAAATGCCCTTCACCAGCGCCTGGCCCTCGGTCTCCTTGCCGAGCGCCTTGGCGATGTGCACGGCGTTGTCCTGCCACGGAGCGCTGAACGGCTCCTTCTCGGCCTTGGTACGGCCCACCGTCGGCGCGATCTTGGAGAGCTTGTCGTAGGCGGCCTGGTCGATCTCGGAGTAGACCGCGATGATGAGGTCGGGCCGCAGGGCCGCGATCTTCTCGTAGTTGGGGCCCGCGTCACCGTTGCTCATGATGACCTCGGGACGGGTGTCGCCCCACTTGTCCTTCACCCAGGGCCACTGGGTGTTGATGTCGGGGGAGGTGCCCGCGGGGTTCGGGTACTGGTCGACCATGCCGACCGGCTTGATGCCGAGCGCCAGGATGGCCTGGTCGTCCGTGTAGCCGACGGAGACGACCCGCTGGGGAGCCTCGGTGATCTCCGTGGTCCCGAAGGCGTGCTCCACGGTGACCGGGAACGCGCCGGTCGCGGCGGCCGACGCACTGTCGCCCGCCTTCGCGTCCGGCTCGTCGGAGCCGCCGCATCCGGCGAGAAGACCCACGCCGAGGGCCGTGGCGGACAGGATCGCCGCCACCCGCCGCCAGGACTTCGTACCCGTCGTTCTCTGGAGGAGCATCCCGAATCCCTTGCTCTCGCGCCGGCCGCCTGCGCCCCGGTCACCGGGGCAGCCACACCGTATCCTGAAGAAGTGAGGCCAGCCTAGCCTAACCAAGGTATTTCCTGTGCCACGGAACCTAGTTGGACCGGACATGCGTGCGACCGATGGGCACGATGAGGGGCCGGTCGCCCACCGGATCCTCGATCACCTCGGCCCGCAGCCCGAACGCCTCGCGCAGCAGACCGGTGGTGATCACCTCGCGCGGGTGCCCCTGCGCCAGGATCGCCCCGTCCCGCATCACGATGAGATTGTCGCTGTAACGCGTCGCCAGATTGAGGTCGTGGAGCACCATGACGACCGTGCGGCCGGACTCGTGCAGATCGTCCACGAGGTCGAGCACGTCGATGGCGTGCGCCAGGTCCAGGTAGGTGGTCGGCTCGTCCAGCAGCAGCAGATCGGTGCCCTGGGCCAGGGTCATCGATATCCAGACGCGTTGCCGCTGCCCGCCGGAGAGCGAATCCACCGGACGGTCGGCGAGTTCGGACACCCCGGTCAGCGCCAGCGCGCGCGCCACCACGGCTGCGTCGTCGGAGGACCACTGCCGCAACCAGCTCTGGTGCGGATGGCGCCCCCGGGCGACCAGGTCGGCCACGGTCAGCCCTTCGGGGGCGACGGGCGCCTGCGGAAGGAGTCCCAGCTTCTTCGCCACGTCCCGGGTCCGGAGCCGGGCGATGTCCTCGCCGTCCAGGACGACCGTGCCGCTCG
Organism: Streptomyces sp. NBC_00102; assembly: GCF_026343115.1. Classification (GTDB taxonomy): domain Bacteria; phylum Actinomycetota; class Actinomycetes; order Streptomycetales; family Streptomycetaceae; genus Streptomyces. The sequence continues at coordinate 204,969 of NZ_JAPEMC010000004.1, read as the reverse complement.
TCGGTCTGAGCAACCGGGTCAGGGTGCGCAACAGGGTCGACTTCCCGCAGCCGTTGGGGCCGATGATCGTGGTGACCACCCCGGACGGGATCGACACGTCGAGGTCGTCGATGACCACGCGTCCGCCGTATCCGACCGTCACTCCTCGTGCCGCCAGCCGGGCACGCTCCGGGGCCGTGGGCGCGGGAACCTTCCCGGGTCCGGCCGCCTCCGCGCCGGTCCCGCCCTCGGTTCCGGTCGCGTTTCCCGTGGTGCGGTGGGTGGTCATCTCTCCCCCGTCGTCCGTTGTCGTCATGTCAGCCCGTCTGCCGTCCGGCCAGATTCGCCCGCACCAGCAGGTACACCAGGAACGGTCCGCCGATCGCGGCGGTGACCACCCCGACGGGCAGCGCCATGGGCAGGGTCGTACGCGCGACCAGGTCGGAGCCGGTCAGCAGCAGCGCCCCCACCAGCCCGGACGCCACCATCGGCGGTGTCGGGCACTTGGCCAGACGCATCGCCACCTGTGGCGCGACCAGTGCCACGAAGGGGACCGGGCCGGCCGCGCTCACCGCCGCGGCGGCCAGCAGCACCGCGCAGAGCAGTAGCAGCGCCCGCACCCGTGTGTACCGGACGCCCAGCCCGGCGGCCACGTCGTCGCCGAGGTGCATCGGCTTGAACTGGAAGGCGGCGGTGGCCACCACCGCCAGGAGCACGAGGGTGCACCAGAGCGCCACCCGTACCTCGTCCCAGGACCGGTTGTCGAGCGAGCCGACCAGCCATGCCTGGGCGCGGGCCACGTCCCTGATGTCGGCCGTGACGAGCAGCCAGGTGGTCAGTGCCTCGGTCACGGCGCTCACCGAGATGCCGATGAGGATGAGCCGGAATCCGTCGATCCCCCGGCGCCAGGCCAGGAAGTAGACGAGCAGTCCGGTGGCGAGGCCGCCCGCGAGCGCGGCGGCGGAGAGGCCGACCGAGCTGACGACCGCAGTGGCGGCCCCGCCGGAGACCGTCACCAGGAACACCGCGACCGTGCCGGCGCCTCCGGTGATCCCCAGCACGTCGGGGCTGGCGAGCGGGTTGCGGGCGACGGACTGGGTGACGGCCCCGGAGACTCCGAGCGCGATGCCCACCACCAGCCCGGCCAGGGCCCTGGGCATCCGCAGGTCCATGATGACGAACTCGTCCACCCGCTCGCCGCCGCCGAAGACCGTGGCGATCACCCGGGGCAGTGCGATGGGGAAGTCCCCGACCGCGATGGAGAGGCAGAAGACGAAGAAGACGGCGACGGCCAGCACGAGCGTGACCGTGACGGTCCAGGGCCGCCAGACGAACGACACCCGGCCGATCCGCACACCGGGCACCGGGGAGGGCGACGGCTTCGCTCCGGTCCCGTTCACCGCTTCCGTCCCGCTCACAGCCTCTGCCCCGTTGACCGCTTCCGTCCCGCTCACGGACTCCGCCCCGTTCACCGCTTCCGTACCGCTCACGGACTCCGCCCCGTTCACGTGTTCTTGAACTTTCCGCGCCAGACCAGGACCGCGAAGAACGGCGCGCCGAGCAGGGCGACGACCACTCCCGCGGCCAGTTCCCCGGGGCGCACCACGAGGCGTCCGACGATGTCGCAGAGCAGCAGGACGACGGCGCCGAGGAGGCCCGCGTACGGCACCAGCCAGCGGTAGTCAGGACCGGTGAGGTAGCGGGCGACGTGGGCCACCATGAGTCCGAGGAAAGCGATGGGGCCGCACGCGGCGGTGGCCGCGCCGGCGAGCAGGGTGATGGCGAGGATGCCGACGGTCCGGCTGAAGGCGATGTTCACGCCCAGTCCGCGTGCCACGTCCTCGCCCAGGTTGAGCAGGTTGAGGGCGGGCAGGGTGGTCAGCGCGAGGCCCAGGCCGACCGCCATGAAGCCGGTCAGCGGCCAGATGGTGTCGAACCCGACCCCGGCGACGGACCCCGCGTTCCAGAATCGCAGCGCGTTCAGCGACTTCTGGTCGGAGAGGGCGACGGCCGTGGTCATCGCGGCGAGGAACACCGTGACGCCCTGGCCGGCCAGGGCGAGGGTCAGTGGGTTGCCCGCTCCCCGGCCCACGCTGGACAGGCCGAACACGACGACTCCGGCGACGGCTGCCCCGAGGAAGCCGAACCAGACGTAACCGAACGGATCGGTGAAGCCGAGCAGTCCGATGGCGGCCACCACGGCGAAGGAGGCACCGGAGTTCACGCCCAGCAGTCCGGTGTCCGCGATCGGGTTGCGCGTGTATCCCTGGATCAGCGATCCGCCGACGCCCAGGGCTATGCCCGCCACGATGGCGAGCACGGTGCGGGGCACCCGGACCGTGCGCACGATGAGCCTGATCTCGGTGAGCCGCCGGTCGGGGTCCGGCTCGGCGAACAGGCCGTGCCAGACCTCGGCGGGGCTCAGCGCGCGGGCGCCGACCGCCAGCGACGCGACCGCCGCCAGCACGACGATCAGCGCGAGCACGCCGAGGCCCACAACTCGTCTTCGACGAGCTTTCGTTGCTCCTCCGGGCGCGGGGAGCTCCACCGTAGTCGTGGTCATGTCGCCGTACGTTATCCCTTTGATCTTCCTTGCCCGCAAGGTGGTTGAACGGCCGGCGGGTGTCCGGCCGGCCGTCACGGGAACGGTCCACGTCGGGGCCGACCCTCCGGCCGGCCCCGAGCCCGGTTCAGCGGGACGCGCCGACGGCTTCCTCGACGGTCGCCCCGGCCTCGTCCGAGTCGGCCTTGATCCGCCGGTCGAGCAGCGAGTCCAGGATCTCGCCGACCCGGATCGCGGTGTTGGAGAGCAGCGACGAGGTGATGCCGTGGGTGTGTTCCGTACCGCCCTGCAGGTAGATGCCGCACCGCAGTGCGGGGTCGGTCTCGATGCGGTAGTCGCGCTCGACGCGGACGCGGCCGTGCTCGTCGGTGCGGCAGAGGTCCGCCGCCTCTCCGAGCAGGCCGAGGGGGTCGACGGGGCTGTAGCCGGTGGCGAGCACGACGACGTCGGCGTCCAGGGCGGTCTCCTCGCCCGTGACCAGGGACGTCACGGTGGCGCGGGCCTTCTCCGGTGTCTCCTCGACGCCCACGAGCCGGGACACGTTGAGGAAGCGCAGCCGCTCGGTTCCGAGCACCTTCTCCTGGTAGCTCTGCCGGTAGAGGTCGTCGATGAGGTCGATGTCGACCACGGAGTAGTTGGTGTTTCCGTGGTACCCCATCAGCCGCTGCTTGATCTCGTCGGGCGCGGCGAAGTACTCGTCGACGGCGCCGGGATTGAAGATCTGGTTGGCGAAGGCGCTGTCGTCCGCGGGGCTGTATCCGTACCGGGAGAAGACCGCGCAGATCTCGGCCTCGGGGAAGACGCGGTGCAGGTAGGCGACGTTCTCGGCGGCGCTCTGTCCGGCGCCCACGACGACGAACCGGGAGGGTGAAGTCCCCTCCAGTTCTCCGACCTTGGCGAGAAGGTCGGAGTTGTGCCACACCCGGTCGCCGCGCTGGACACCCTCGGGCAGGAGGGGGCGCAGCCCGGTGCCGATGACGAGGTTGCGGGCGCGATGGACGGAGAGTCCCTCCGCCGAGCGGACGGTCACGTCCAGGTGTTCGACGATTCCGTCCCGCACGGTGGGCCTGACGGAGACGACCTCGTGGCCGTAGGAGACCACGTCCTGGACCTGGGCGGCGGCCCACTCGAAGTAGTCGTGGAACTCCACCCGCAGCGGGAAGAGGTTCTTGTGGTTGATGAAGTCGATCAGCCGCCCCTTGCTCTTGAGGTAGCAGAGGAAGCTGAACTCGCTGGTGGGGTTCCGGAGGGTCACCAGGTCCTTGAGGAAGGACACCTGCATGGTCGCGTCGTCGATCAGCATGCCGCGGTGCCAGCCGAAGCGGGGCTGCTGCTCGAAGAAGCGGGCACTGACCGGCCGGCGTTCGCCGGCACCGGCGTTGTGCTCGCTGATCGCGATGGCCATGGCCACGTTGGACGGTCCGAAACCGATACCGATGAGGTCGTGGACCTGCGGGGCGTCGGCAGGAAGAACCGGTGACATGTCACTCCCATTCGTGCGGGGCAGCCGCTCATGGCATGGGGAAGGTGCGAGCGTCGGACACACCGACGGCGCGGCTCGAATTTAGGTGAGCCTAAGCTAATCCTGTGAGGCTGTCGAGGGGGCCGCCATGCGGACCGAGGGGCGCACGTCCCGTCAAGCGCATTGCACCGCACGCCCGTTGCAAACCAAGGTAAGCCTTGCTTTACTGACCCTCGGTCCATTCCGGCACAGAGGAGGAACCCCATGCGGGTCGTCATGTTCGGTTACCAGACCTGGGGTCATCGCACCCTGCAAGCTCTTCTGGACTCCGAGCACGACGTGGTGCTGGTCGTGACACACCCCAAGAGCGAGCACGCGTACGAGAAGATCTGGAGCGACTCCGTCGCCGACCTCGCCGAGGCGAACGGCGTTCCCGTGCTGATCCGCAACCGCCCCGACGACGAGGAGCTGTTCCAGCGTCTCGAAGCGGCGGAGCCGGACATCATCGTGGCCAACAACTGGCGTACGTGGATTCCCCCGCGCATCTTCGCGCTCCCGCGCCACGGCACGCTGAACATCCACGATTCGCTGCTGCCGAAGTACGCGGGCTTCTCCCCGCTGATCTGGGCGCTGATCAACGGCGAATCCGAAGTGGGCGTCACCGCGCACATGATGAACGACGAGCTCGACGCGGGTGACATCGTCCGGCAGGAGGCGGTCGCCGTCGGCCCGACGGACACCGCCACCGACCTCTTCCACAAGACGGTCGACCTGATCGCCCCGGTCACCACCGGCGCGCTGGCCCTCATCGCCTCAGGGCGGACGGAGTTCACCCGGCAGGACCGCTCGCAGGCGAGCTTCTTCCACAAGCGGTCCGACGAGGACATCCGGATCGACTGGACCTGGCCCGCCGAGGACCTCGAACGCCTCGTGCGCGCCCAGTCCGACCCCTACCCCAGCGCCTTCACCTTCCACCGCGGCAAGCGGCTCGAAGTCCTCGCCGCCGTCGTCTCCGAGGCGCGTTACGGCGGCACGCCGGGCCGCGTCTTCTACCGGGAGGGCGAGGGGGTAGTGATCGTCGCCGGAGCCGACGCGCGCACCGGACGCAACCACGGCCTGGCCATCACGCGGGTACGTACCGAGGACGGCCGGGAGCTGCCCGCGACGGAGTACTTCACCTCCATGGGCGGGTACCTCACCGACCGTCCTTGACGCATCGCCGTCCGCAACGCGGCATGTGACGTTCCGTCAGGCCGCCAGCGTCGCCGCGAGCGCGGCGAGTCCGTCGGTGTAGATGCCGTGGAAGAGGGCGACCGCCTGGGCGTCGTCGACCCCCTCGGGGGTGAAGGTGCCGCTCCACTCCACCCGGGCCGAGTCCGTGCCAGGTTCCGGGTGCACGGTGAGGGTGGAGAGGTAGCCGGTCACGGGGAACGGCGCGCGGAGGATCGAGTAGCTGTAGGTACGGGCCTTGTCGTCGAAGGCTTCGAGGCGCTCGACGATCACGCCGCCGTCCTCGTTGGTGAGGGTGCGCACCCGGCCGCCCTCGCCGAGTTCGCTCGTCGGGATGTAGGGCAGCCAGTCGGGCAGGGTGTCGAATCCGCCGATGAGCTGCCAGACACGGTCGGGCGGGACGGGGACGCGGACCGACGCGGTGGTCGTGGCCATGAGGTTCTCCTGGGATACGGGTGGGACGTGCGGTCGGGGCCGCATGGACTGGGTGGCCGGGCGGCGCGGACCGGGCGGCCGGGGATCCGGTCGGCAGGCGGAATCCTGCCGACCGGCGGAAGGGCGCCGGGCTCGTCGCTCAGACGGTGGGCACGGGCGCGTCGCTCAGACGGTGGGCACGGGCGCGTCGCTCAGACGGTGGGCACGGGCTCGTCGCTCAGACGGTGGGCACGGGCTCGTCGCTCAGACGGTGGGCACGGGCGCGTCGCTCAGACGGTGGGCACGGGCGCGTCGGAGGCGATCAGTCGCTCCTCGCGCAGCTCCGCCCAGAATGCGGCCGGGATCCGCTCGCCGAGCGCGGAGACGTCCTCGGCGATGCGGCTGGGCCGGGTGGCGCCGGGTATGGCTGCCGCGGTGGCCGGGTGGGCGAGGGAGAACTGCAGGGCTGCGGCCTTGATGCCGACCCCGTGACGCCGGGCGAGCGCCTTGATCCGCTCCACCTTGGCGATGATCTCCGCCGGTGCCTGCTGGTACTCGAAGTGGGTGCCGCCGGCGAGGATGCCCGAGCTGTAGGGTCCGCCGACGACGATGTCGACGTGCTGTTCGGCGGCGGCGGGCAGCAGGCGCTGCAGGGCGCGGTCGTGGTCGAGGAGGGTGTAGCGGCCGGCCAGCAGGAAGGCGTCGGGCTTCGGCTCGTCCAGGTCGAGGGTGAGCTCCAGCGGCTCGACCTTGTTCACGCCCACGCCCCAGGCCTTGATCACGCCCTCGGCGCGCAGCTTGTCCAGGGTGCGGAAGGCACCCGTACGGGCGCTCTCGTACTGGGCGAGCCACTCGTCGCCGTAGAAGTCCTGGGCGATGTCGTGCACCCAGACGATGTCGAGCCGGTCGGTCTTCAGCCGGGTCAGGCTGTCCTCGATGGAGCGCATCGTGGCATCGGCCGAGTAGTCGTTGACGATCTTGTTGGGACGGCCGTGCTCGAAGAGCCCGCCCTTCTCGCCGAGCTCGCGGGCGGCGGGGTCCTCGACCTCGTCCAGGATCACCCGGCCGACCTTGGTGCTGAGGACGTACGCGTCGCGCGGCTGGGCGGCGAGCACCTCGCCCAGGCGGAGCTCGGCGAGGCCTGCGCCGTAGAAGGGGGCGGTGTCGAAGTAGCGGATGCCGTGGTCCCAGGCGGCCTGGACGGTGGCGGCGGCCTCGGCGTCGGGGATGGCGCGGAACATGTTGCCGAGCGGGGCGGTCCCGAAGCCGAGCGGACCGGAGAGGAAGGGGGCGATGCCCATGGGGGGGGTTCCTTACGGAGAGTGCGGGGCGGCCTCTTTCCGTACGGGCTCTCGGGGAGAGCCGCGGCGGGCCGCCGGTCTGACTTCTCCGACATTAGGAGCGATACTTGAGACTGTCCAAGACACGCTTGGACTGACTTGAGTCCCCCGAGGTCTTACATGCTTGACCTGCGACAACTTCGCTATTTCGTGGCCGTGGCCGAGGCCGAGCACGTCGGCCGCGCCGCCGAGGAACTGCACATCTCGCAGTCGCCCCTCAGCCGGCAGATCGCCCAGCTGGAGAAGGCCCTGGGCCTCACCCTGTTCGAGCGCAGTCAGCAGCGCATCCGTCTGACCGCCGACGGCCGGGTCTTCCTCGGCGAGACGCGCGCACTGCTGCGGCACGCGGACCGGCTGGAGAACCTGGGCCGGCGCCTGGGGCGCGGGGAGGAGGGCGGACTGTGCATCGGGTACGTCTCCGACGCCATGCACACCGGTGTCCTCCCGGCGGCATTGCGCACCCTCCAGGAGGAGCGGCCCGGCATCCACGTGGCGCTCTACAGCCTCGATCCGGAGGAGCAGTTCGTGGGGCTGCGGCAGCGCAGCCTCGACATCGCACTCGTCCCGCGTCCGCCCGCCGAGGACGATCCGGACCTGACGGCCGCCCCGCTGCTGGAGGACCCGCTACTGCTCGCGCTGCCTGCGGGCCACCCGCTGGCGGACCGGAAGGACGTCACTGCGGGGGATCTGGACGGTCAGCCGTGGATCGCCGTCGAGGGTTCGGGCGAGCCTGCCTCGCGGGACGGGTTCGTCGCGGACTGCGTGGCGTCGGGCTTCGCCCCGGACATCCGTCTCAGCGCTCCGGACCCGCTGACCGCTCTGGGACTGGTCGCCTCGGGTCTGGGGCTGGCGCTCGTCCAGCGGAGCATGGTCCGCGGCACCACCGAGGGGGTGACGGTCCGTGAACTTCCTTGGCACCGTGCGTCGGTGCATCTGTGGGCCGCATGGCACCGGGTCGATCTCCGGCCGGTGGTGGCGTCGTTCCGTACGACCGTCCTCGACGGTCGCGGTCCGGCGCGACCGGCCGGCTGACGCTGCCCGGGGCCCGGGCGCTCCTGCCCACCGCCCGTCCTCGCGCGGGTCCGCGTGCCCTCACGTCGTACGTGCGGGGCGCGCTCTCGGGCAGAGTCGGTCAACTCCTGCGCTTGGACAGGCTGTACAGCAGCACCAGGACCGCGATCACCATCACCGCGACGTGTAACCACGCGGGGGCGGCCGTCACGTCTGCGGCACTCGTCAACGAGGACATCTCCACTCCATCCCACTCCCTCGTGGTGAGGGAGGTACACCGGTTCACGTCCCGCGGGACCTTGGACCACTTCTGCCCCCGTCCGGCGGAACCAGGCCCCCGCGCCAGGTACTCCACCCCTGCGAGGGACTCGCGCGGTACCGGAGCCCGCTGCGGCGCGACCGGTGCGGGGCTGCCGGTTCCGGTCCCGGACCGCGCCCGTTGCCCCGCGTACCCTGTCCCCCGTGTCCGCCTCGCCACCCCCGCACCACGTCGCCGTACTCGTGCTCGAAGGCGCGAAGCCGCTCGATGTCGGCATCCCCGCCCAGGTGTTCGCGACGCGCGCGAGCATGCCGTACGAGGTACGGGTGTGCGGCGCGGCCCCCGGGCTCGTCACCGGTGGGGACGGCCTCTCGTACCACGTCGCCGACGGACTCGACGCGCTCGCCCGGGCCGACATCGTCTTCGTCCCCGGTTACCGCTTTCCCGACCGCGACGATCCGCCGCGGGCCGTCCTCGACGCGCTGGTCGCCGCCCACGACCGGGGCGCCCGGCTCGCCGCGATCTCGACCGGTGCCTTCGCCCTCGCGGCGACGGGGCTGCTCGACGGGAAGCGCGCGACGACCCACTGGCACTACACCCGGGCGCTCGCGGCGAAACATCCGCTCGTCCGGGTCGACGAGAACGTCCTCTTCGTCGACGACGGCAGCGTGCTGACCTCGGCCGGCGCCGCCTCGGGCATCGACCTGTGCCTGCACATCCTGCGCGGCGACCTCGGGGTGGCCGCCTCGAACCACGCGGCCCGTCGGCTGGTCGCGGCGCCGTACCGCAGCGGCGGTCAGGCGCAGTACGTGCCGCGCAGTGTGCCGGAGTCCCTCGGCGAGCGGTTCGCGTCCACCCGCGAGTGGGCGCTGCGCCGGCTCGGCGAGCCGCTCACCCTCGACGCGCTGGCCCGGCACGCCGCGGTGTCCTCGCGCACCTTCTCCCGGCGCTTCGTCGAGGACACGGGATACACCCCGATGCAGTGGGTGATGCGGGCCCGTGTCGACATGGCCCGCGAGCTGCTGGAGCGGTCGCAGCGGAGCGTCGAGCAGATCGCCGCCGACACCGGACTCGGCACGGGTGCGAACCTGCGCCTGCACTTCCAGCGCGTCCTCGGCACCACCCCGAGCGAGTACCGGCACACCTTCGCGCGGGGCGAGTAACTCCGCCGCGACCCCGTCGGGACCGTGGCTCGGACCCCGTCGAGGTGCTGGCACGATCCTTTCGGACCGTGGCGATCGAGCCGCTGTCACCGACACGCCCGGCGCGCGAGCCTGGAAGAGAACCGAAAACCGCACCAGGGACGAGGGACGGACACAGTCATGACTCGCATCGCCATCAACGGATTCGGCCGCATCGGACGCAACGTGCTGCGCGCGCTCCTCGAACGCGACAGCAAGCTGGAGATCGTCGCGGTCAACGACCTGACCGAGCCCGCCACGCTGGCGAGGCTGCTCGCCTTCGACACGACCTCGGGCCGGCTGGGCCGCCCGGTCTCCGCCGACGGTGACACGCTCGTCGTGGACGGCCGTCGTATCAAGGTGCTCGCCGAGCGCGAGCCGGCCCGGCTGCCGTGGGGCGAGCTCGGCGTCGACATCGTGCTGGAGGCGACCGGCCGTTTCGCCTCGGCCGGGGCGGCCCGCGCCCACATCGACGCGGGGGCCCGGAAGGTCCTGGTCAGCGCTCCGGCGGACGGCGCCGACGTGACCCTGGCGTACGGCGTCAACACCGACGCGTACGACCCCGCCACGCACACCATCGTCTCGAACGCCTCCTGCACGACCAACGCGCTCGCGCCGCTGGCCGCCGTTCTCGACGAACTCGCCGGTATCGAGCACGGCTTCATGACGACGGTGCACGCGTACACGCAGGAGCAGAACCTGCAGGACGGCCCGCACCGCGATGCCCGGCGTGCCCGCGCGGCAGCCGTCAACATCGTGCCGACCACCACGGGTGCCGCCAAGGCGATCGGTCTGGTGCTGCCGAACCTGGACGGCAAGCTGTCGGGCGACTCGATCCGGGTCCCGGTGCCGGTGGGTTCGATCGTCGAACTCAACACCACCGTCGCCCGCGACGTGACCCGCGAGGACGTGCTGGAGGCGTACCGCGCCGCGGCCGCCGGCCCGCTCGCCGGGGTGCTCGAGTACTCGCAGGACGCGCTCGTGTCGTCCGACATCACCGGCAACCCGGCCTCCTCGATCTTCGACTCGGCCCTGACCCGCGTCGACGGGCGCCACGTCAAGGTGGTCGCCTGGTACGACAACGAGTGGGGCTTCTCGAACCGCGTGATCGACACCCTCGAACTCCTCGCGGCGGGCTGACCGGAAGCCGGGCAGCGGCTGCCCCGGCTCCGCGCGCACCCACATCGACGCTCCGGCCGACCGGACAGGCCGACCGGAGCGTTCGCGCGGACGGCGGCGCCGCCGTGTTCGCGCTGCTGCCGGCGGCTCGGGGGGATCGCGGTGACCGGTGGCGGCCGTCGGTCCGACCACAGCCGTCGGCCCGATCACCGCCGTCGAAGGGATCGCGAAGGCGGCCGGATCGCGAAGGCGGCCGGCACCGCCAGGGCCGACACGCCCGCCGCGAGGAGCAGCGTGCCGGGAAGGGACCAGGTCCCGGCCGGTCCGGCGACGGCAGCTCCCAGGGCGAATCCGGTCAGCTTCACTCCGGCGCCGGTACTGAAGATCTGGCCGCGCAGGCGGGGCGGGGATTCGCGGTGCCGGATCGCGAACACGGCCGCGAGCTGGGGGCCTTCGGCAGCTCCCGCCAGGAGTACGGCTCCGAGGAGCAAGGCGGGTCCGGCGCGGGCGGCGAGGACTAGGGCGGCCGCCTGGACGAGAGCGGCGGCCCACACGATCGTGTCGGGTGCGAGGGAGGACGGGAATCCCGCGAGGACGGCGTTGGCCGTCAGGGCCGCGACCGCCGCGCAGGTGAGGAGCACGGCTCCTCGGCCGGCGCCGCCCAGAACGTGCTCGCCCAGAGGCACGAGGCAGGCCGTCAGCATTCCCTGTGCCGTGCAGGAGAGGATCGAAACAAGGGTCGCACGTGCCAGAGCGGGTCTGCTCAGGATGGTTCTGGCTCCGGCGACGAGGTCGCCGAGAATCGTGGCCGCACGGTCGGGGATGCGCGGGCCGGGCCGGTGGGGCAGCGTCCAGGCGACGGGGACCGCCGCGCCGACGAGTACCGCTGAGACGACGAGAGCGGCCGGTGCGCCCAGCGCTTCCGCCACCACGCCGGCGAGTGCGGGGCCGGCCAGGCTCGCCGCACCGAAGGTCATCGCGTCGGACGCATTCGCCCCGGGCAGGCGGTCGGGTGCCACCACCTCGGGCAGTTGGGCCGTCCAGCCGCCCGAGAGGGCGGGCGCCGCCAGCCCCGTCAGGACCGCGGTCAAGAGGGTGACCGCGAACGGCCACCGGCCGAGACCCGCCAGGATCACGCCGAGGCCCGTCGCGTACAGGACCAGGGATCCGGCCAGCATGCGGCCGGGGTGCCCCGCCCGGTCGAGCAGTGCCCCCAGCACCGGTCCGCCCACCACCGCGGCGACGGTGATGCCCGCGAGCAGCGCGGACGCGCCGGTGGCCGACCCGGTCAGGGCGTACCCGGCCAGCAGCAATGCGGGCCCGGACATCCCGTCCCCCGTGCGGGCGGCCAACGCCCCGGCGACGAAGACCGGGAGGGCGTAACGCTTATTCATCCGCAGAACGTTACACAGGTAACTCAGAACCCCGCCACATGCGTTACATTCGCCGGATGTCCTCCTCTTCCGACGACTGGTCGACCCGGCACTCGGTACTGGCCACGGCCAGGCGGACCGCCGCGCTGGTCAACGCGCTCGCCGCCGAACACGCCGACACCCTCGCAATCACCTCCGTACTGCGCGACTTCGGCGAGACGGGCCCCATCACCCTCACCCCGGACGATGTCGCGGGAATGCGCGAGGCCGCCGTTCTGCTGCGGGAGGTGTTCGCCGCCGAGCACGCCGACACCGCCGCCACGGCGCTCAACCGCCTCCTGCGCGACCACACCGGGCAGCTCCGGCTGACCTCGCACGGCGGCGGCAGTCCCTGGCATCCGCACCTCGACGAGGACGACGAGTCGCCGTGGGAGGAGTGGTTCCTCAGCTCGTCGTGCATGGCTCTGACCGTCCTCGTCTGGGACTCCCAACGACCACCGGGCGCCGTGTGCGCGTCCCCCGGCTGCCGCGACGTGTTCCTCGCCCGGGGCAGCGGACCGGAGCGCCGCTACTGCTCCCGCCGCTGCGCGACCCGCGAACGGGTCGCGGCCCACCGACGCGCCCGCTCCTCGACCGGGCTTCCGGTCTCCGCTCCGGCGGAGGCCGATTGACGGAACGTCACCCCCTACCGGCACACGGGCAGGACACAGGCACGGGCCGGCGGACGAAGTACCGACAGCGGTCCACGGTCGGTGCGACACCACGACCTTCGGGAGGACCCAGGCTCCCAGGGCCGTGCGCCGGGTGAGCCGACACGCCGGAAGCAAGGAGCGTACGTTCGTACATTCAAGGTGTACGATCGTACTCATGACGACGACGGACTACTTTGCCGACGACCCGCGCACCCAGCTGGAGCGCATGCTCGCCGGGGATCTGTACATCGCCGACGACCCCGAGATCGCCCGGCGGCAGCGGCGGGCGATGCGGCTCACCGCCTCCTACCAGGAGGCGTACCTCGCGGACGGCGGCCAACCGGGTTCCGTCCTGGCCGAGTTGCTCGGGTCGGTGGGCGAGGGCGTCGACGTGCGGCCGCCGCTCTTCGTCGACTACGGCAGCAACATCACCGTCGGGGCCCGCACGTTCGTCAACTACAATCTGACGGCCCTGGACGTCGCGCGGATCACCATCGGCGAGGACTGCCAGATCGGCCCGAACGTCCAACTCCTCACCCCCACCCACCCGGTGGATCCGCAGCCGCGCCGGGACAAGCTGGAAGCGGCGCTTCCCATCACCATCGGCGACAACGTCTGGCTCGGCGGCGGCGTCATCGTGTGCCCGGGGGTGTCCATCGGCGACAACTCCGTCGTCGGAGCGGGCTCCGTGGTCACCAAGGACATCCCCGCCGATGTCGTCGCGGTCGGCAACCCGGCCCGCCCGGTGCGCGGAATCTGATGGCGACCGGGCAGGCGGACCCGCAGCGGCGGGAGCGCATCCTCTCCGCCACCCTCGACCTGATCGCGGACGACGGAGTGCCCGGCGTCTCGCACCGCAAGATCGCGGTACGGGCCGAGGTCCCGCTCGGCTCGATGACGTACCACTTCGACGGCATCGACGGGCTGCTGCGCGAGGCGTTCACTCTCTTCGCGAGCCATATCGTGGCCGTCTTCGAGCGCCATCTCACCGGCGTGGAGACCGTCGAACAGGCCCGTGAGGCTGTCACCGACCTCATCCACACGCTGTCCGAGGGGCCCCGCCGGGACCTCGTCCTCGCCCAGGAGCTGTACACCCTCGCCGCACGCCGCCCGGAGTACCGGGAACTGACCCAGGCATGGATGGTGCGCAGCCGCGCCCTCCTGGAGCGGTGCTTCGACCCGGACACCGCCCGGCAGGTCGACGCGCTGATCGAAGGCATGACGCTGCACCGCGCCCTGGACCCCGACCCTCACGACCGCGCGCTCACCCGTGAGGCGGTGGCCCGCCTCACCGCGGAAAGCCGGTAGCGCTCGCGCCGTTCGCCCCGACCGGGCCGACGGCCGGCGCCCTCCCCCATGACCGCCCGTGGGGCGCGAACCTGACGCGCGCTCCACGGGCACACCCGTCGAGGGGGCCGCAAGTGCCCCTGTCCGAACCGCGGGTGGAGATCTCGCGGGTCAGGATCTTCGACGGCGGGGTCCCGGCCGCCCGGTACATCGGACGTCCATGCCCGGCGGACCATCGCCCTCGTGGCACGACAACCGCGTTCACCCGTGGCATGGTTGCCACCATGACAGGTGGCGCGGCTGGGGGCAGTGAGGTCGTACTGGAGACCGGTCGCCTGCTACTCAGACCCTGGCGGGTCGCCGAGGCCGCCGTCCAGCGTGAACTGTGGACCGAACGTGATCCACGCGTGCCGCCGCACCGCCGCATCGACGAGGACGGACACCCCACGGTCGCGGAACTCGAGGATTCGATCCGCGACGACCAGGTGTGGTCGACCGGGCTGCTGGCGATCGAGCGGAAGGCCTCTCGTGATGTCATCGGCTACTGCGGTCTGGTCGACAGCGGGCGAGGCCCGGCGGGAGAACCGGAACTCGCATTCGAGCTGCTGCGCCGGGTCTGGCGTCAGGGGTACGCCACCGAGGCCTCGTCGGCGGTTCTGGACTGGGCGAGATCATCCGGGCACGAACGTCTCTGGGCCACTGTCTGGGACTGGAACACCGCTTCCCGACGCGTTCTGGCCAAGGTCGGATTCACGGAGACCGGGCGGAGGGAAGTGGACGCGGTGCACGGAACCAACCTTCTCACCACGAGACGGCTCTGACACGTCCCGCGTCTGCCTCGCGGACGGCTCCGCGCAGTGCCCGGCGGGGCTCCTCGGCGCAGAGCCTTCTCGGCTGTCCGCCCACGGACCCACGTGGCCCCGCACTCCGGGCGTCCGGCCCGGCCCGCCCACCCGACTCGGTTGGCACAGGACGGAATTGACACCGCCGTCTCCAGGAGGCGAAGTACCCGGATCCGAGATTCGGGGCACCACTCCAGTGCCGTCCCGGTCCCCTCCGGAATCACGAAACACCCCTATCATGCCCCGGTGACGTCATCGGACCTGCTGTCCCGGGCCATGCTCGGCCCCACCGATCCATCCCTGATACCCCTGCCCCCGGCCGTAGTGGATCTCCTGCGCCTGCTGGCCGCTCCCCCACGCCTGGCCGCACATCTGCGCGCCGTGCACGACGTGGCGCTGCGACTGGCCGACTGGACGCAACTGCGCGCTCCCGGTCTCGCCTTCGACCGCGCCGCCGTTCTCTTCGGGGCGGCAACGCACGACATCGGCAAAACGGAACACCCCGACGAACTCTCCGGGCCGGGTTCCCGCCACGAAGAGGCCGGAAGAGAACTGCTGTTGGCCCACGGATTCGACGCCGGTCTGGCGCGCTACGCAGGAACGCACGCCGCGTGGACCGCTCCCGGGACCACGCTCGAAGACCTGCTGGTGAGCACCGCCGACAAGGTCTGGAAGAACAAGCGCGTTCCGGACCTCGAAGATCTCGTCGTCACCGAACTGGCCCTGGCCACGGGCAGGCCGCGGTGGGAGGAGTTCCTCGCGCTCGACGAGGAACTGGAGCGTATCGGCGACGGAGCGGAACGGCGGCTCGCCCTCCAGGCGTCCTTCCCCGTCCACCCCTGAGAGAAGGATGTTCCCGCACAGCGACCCCGGGAACTCCGGCCCGGGGCCGGAGTTCAGCGGTGCCGGCCCTGGTACGGGCGGGGATCGGCGCGCCCGGGAGCCCTGACGTGACGCTTGCGGGAACCCGTCTCCGCGGGCTCGTCCGCGGATCTGGGACAGTCCGCGTGGTGACAGGCTCCCGGACCCCATCGCGGTACGAAGATACCGAGGGTCTTGCGCCGCACGACCTCGCTCTCGACGGGCCGCCCACAGGCCGGGCAGGTGTAACCGGCCTGCCGATCGGTATCGCGCTCGGTACTGGCCATACTTTTACGGTAGTCCCATTACCGTCGATTCGACATATTTCGCGCCGCGCTCGGCCGGGCGGTACGGTCCGCCGACGGCGCGTGGCGCGGAGGGCTCAGGCCGGGCGGGCGGAGACCAGTACGCCGATCTTGTCGATGCGGTGCTCCGGATTGTGGTGGGCGTCGCGCCAGTGGTTTCCTGCCGCGTCGTCCTCCGGCGTGGCGCAGGTGGAAATGGTGATCATGGCCCGGGACGGCTTCTCACCGGGTTCGCCCGGCACTTCCGCCCGTTGCTCGGCGAGCGAACGGGCCGAGCGGAAGGAGGTCTTCCGGGTTTCGGTGATCCGGTACTCGTACACCGTGCCCCCCTCCGTCACCAGGACGGTGTCGCCCCTGGCGAGCGCCGGGAGATCGCGCAGCGGCCCCCCGGCGGCCAGCCGGTGGGCCGTCACCAGGTAGTTCCCGGTCTCGCCCGGCCCGACGCCACCGTCCTCGCCGTAGGGGCTCGCGGCCTCTCCCCTGTCCTGGATACGGGTACCCGGCGTGTCGTCCGTGGTGCCCCGGTACGGGACCACGGACAGGTTCGTGACGCCGATCGCCGGAATGGCGAGACGTGCCACCTCGGTCCGGGGATCCGTCCTGTCGGCCGGCACGCCGAAGGATGCGGGCGGACCGGCGACGGCGGGAGCCGCGGCGATCGAGGAGAGCGTGACCGCGGCGGGCGCCGGAGCGCCCGGGGAATGTGCGAACGCGGAGGCGGCCGGGCTGCCTGCCGCCAGTACGGCGGCGAGGGCGACGGCGGCCTGCGGAACACGTCTCACGACGGCGGAGGAAGGACGCATGGCGGTACCCCGGCATAGAGACGGAGCGGGAGGGCGGGGCGCCTCCCGCTCCACCCCAGTAGACCACCGGTGGTCCAGCCTCGCCGCCGACGTGAAGCACCCCTGTTCCGACGGCGCGACCGCGGCCGGCGCCCGGAGCCCCCGGGTTCGGCGTCGTACGCGAAGGCTGTCCCCGGGCGGCGGTGCGGCAGCCCGGAGCCGACGCCCGGAGCCGACGCCCCTCCGCCGCGGTTCAACCGGTCATGACCGGACGGTGGCGGCGCCGGTGGCGGCGCCCGGGACCCGTCGGGCGGCGCCGCCGTAACCTGGGGGCATGCGCATGCGCCCCACTCTGACCTGGACGCCTCCCGAAGACCTGCCGCCCGGAACCACTGATCCCGCTCCGGTCGCCGAGGCGCTGAGCGCCGGCGGTGTGCTGGTACTCAGCGGGGCGGGCATCTCCACGGAGTCGGGTATTCCCGACTACCGGGGGGACGGCGGGAGCCTGAGCCGGCACACCCCGATGACCTACCAGGAGTTCACCGGCGACGCCGGGGCCCGGCGTCGCTACTGGGCGCGCAGCCACCTCGGGTGGCGTACGTTCGGCCGCGCCCGCCCCAACGCGGGACACCGGGCGGTGTCCGCGTTCGCGCGGCACGGCCTGCTCTCCGGTGTGATCACCCAGAACGTCGACGGTCTGCACCAGGCGGCCGGGAGCCGGGACGCCGTGGAGCTCCACGGGAGCCTGGACCGGGTCGTCTGCCTCTCCTGCGGCACGTTCGTCGCGCGCCGCGAACTCGCCGTCCGGCTGGAGGAGGCCAACAGGGGCTTCGCGCCGGTGGCCGCGGTCCTCAACCCGGACGGTGACGCCGACCTCACGGACGAGCAGGTCGGGGACTTCCATGTGGTGCCCTGTGCGGTCTGCGGCGGCGTCCTCAAGCCGGACGTGGTGTTCTTCGGCGAGGCCGTGCCCCCGGAACGGGTGGAGCGTTGCCGCGCCATGGTCCGTGACGCGGCAACGCTGCTGGTCCTCGGCTCGTCACTGACGGTGATGTCCGGTCTCCGGTTCGTTCGCCAGGCGGCCGGGGACGGCAAGCCGGTGGTGATCGTCAACAGGGACCCGACGCGGGGCGACCGGCACGCCGTCGCCCGTGTCGCACTCCCCCTGGGGGCCACCCTGACCGACGTGGCCGGCCGGCTGGGGATCACCGTCGCCGAGGAGGCCGCCGGATCTCACTGACTCTCTGCGCCGGGGAGCCGTGCGGTACCGGCCCCGGTACGGGGGGTCACCGGGGCAGGCCGGCCAGGGCGAGCAGCAGGGACTTCACGTCGGTGGCAGCGATGCGGTCGCCGACCGCGTCGGGGGTGGAGCAGATGAGGAGCGGGCCGTCCTCGTCGCGTTCCGGGAGGCGGCCGTGGCTGCCGCGTACGGGTGAGGCGTCGAGGGGGACGACCGCCATGCGGTAGCGCATGCCGAGCTTCTTGCGGGCGAGCGCGGTGGCGGCCTTGACCTTGACGTAGGGATCGAGCGGGTCCATGAACAGCTCGACCGGGTCGTATCCGGGTTTGCGGTGGATCTCGACGAGGGGCGCGAAGTCGGGGGCGCGGGCGTCGTCGAGCCAGTAGTAGTACGTGAACCAGGCGTCCGGTTCGGCCAGGGCGACGAGTTCGCCGGAGCGGGGATGGTCCAGGTGGTGGGCCTTCTTGCCCTCGTCGTCGAGGAGCAGGTCGACGCCCGGCAGGCCGGCGAGTGCGGCGCGGGTGGCCTCAAGATCCTCGGGACGGCGTACGTAGATGTGGGCGATCTGGTGGTCGGCGACCGCGAAGGCGCGGGAAGCCATCGGGTCCAGGTACTCCATGCCGTCCTGGGTGTGCACCTCCAGCAGTCCGGCGCGGCGCAGGGCGCGGTTGATGTGGACGGGGCGGTCGACGGGGGTGATGCCGTACTCGGAGAGGACCACGACGGTGCGGTTCTCGGCGCGGGCGTCGTCCAGCAGCGGTGCGATCACGGCGTCCAGCTCCGCGGCGGCGCGGTGGGAACGCGGGTCGTCGGGCCCGTAGCGCTGGAGGTCGTAGTCGAGGTGCGGGAGGTAGCACAGGGCGAGGTCGGGGGTGCGGGTGCGCAGGATGTGCCGGGTGGCGTCGGTGATCCACCGGCTGGAGACGAGGTCGGCGCCGGGCCCCCAGAAGTGGAACAGGGGGAACGTGCCGAGTTCGGCGGTGAGTTCGTCGTGGAGTGCGGGGGGCCGGGTGTAGCAGTCGGGTTCCTTGCGGCCGTCCGCGTAGTACACGGGCCGGGGGGTGACGGTGATGTCGGTGTCCGCGCCCATCGCGTACCACCAGCAGATGTTGGCGACGGTGTAGCCGGGGTGGGTGCGGCGGGCCGCGTCCCACAGTTTGTCGCCGGTGACGAGGCCGTTGTGCTGGCGCCACAGGAGGATGTCGCCCAGTTCGCGGAAGTACCAGCCGTTGCCCACGATGCCGTGTTCGGCGGGTGTGGTGCCGGTGAGGAAGGTGGACTGGGCGGTACAGGTGACGGCGGGCAGCACGGTGTCGAGGTTCGCGCGGGAGCCGGTGCGGGCGAGGGCCGCGAGGTGCGGCATGTGTTCCAGCAGGCGCGGGGTGAGGCCCACGACGTCCAGGACGAGCAGGGGGGTGGGGTTCGGGCCGGCGGGTTCGGCGTTCACGGCAGCTCCTTCAGGCCGAGGTCCTTCAGCAGGTCGCGGACGAGGTCGAGTTCGGCGGCGATGCCGGCGGCGAGCCGGGCCCGGTCGCGGGGGCGCAGTTCGGGCGGCAGGGCCTGCCAGGTGTAGGTCTCGACCTCCAGGTGGCGGGTGAGCGGGTGGGGGCCGCCGACCAGGCGGGCGAGGGCCGACTTCATGACGGGGAGAGTGGAGGTGAGGGGCGCGGCGGGGGCGGCGTGCAGGGGGACGTGGAAGTGGACGCGCCAGGGGTCCGTGTCGGGCAGGGTGGCGCCGTGCAGCGCTTCGGCGAGGTCGTCGGTGCCGCGCGGGCCGGTGGCCGCCGCACCGGGGCGCGGCCGGCTGCGGGTCTGGTGGAGGAAGCGGGGCTCGTCGAACGCGGCGAGGGCCCGGCGGACCTCGGGAAGCCGGGGGCGGTCGGCGTCGAGGGCGGCCGAGAGCTGGGACTTGACGATGGTGACGCCGGCCCGGGTGAGCGCGTCCAGGGCGGTGCCCGGGTCCTCGAAGGAGGTGGCGAGGTGGCAGGTGTCGACGCAGATGCCGATGCGGTCGTGGGCGATCGCGGTGAGCGGGGCGATGGCGTCCGCGGTGGTCTCCACGATGCAGCCGGGTTCGGGTTCCATGCCGATGCGGATGGAACGTCCGGTCACTTCCTGAAGGGCGTCGAGGCGTTCGGCGAGGGTGCGCAGGGCTGTGCGGGAGGCGTCGGCGCGCCGGTCGTCCCAGGGGGTGCGCCAGGCGAGCGGCAGGGTGGAGATGGAGCCCTCGGTGATGTCGTCGGGCAGCAGGGCGGCGAGGACGCGGGCGAGCGAGTGCGTGTACCGGAGCCGTTCGGGGTCGGTCCAGTCCGGCTGGTAGACCCGGTACTTGACCTCCTGGTCACCGAATCCCTGGTACGGGAATCCGTTGAGGGTGACGACTTCGAGACCGCGCCGGACGAGTTCGAAGCGCAGCGCGCGGAGCGCGGCGGGGTCGGTCACGAGGGCCTCGGCCGCGTCCTTGGCGAGCCACAGGCCGATGCCGAGACGGTCGAGGCCCAGGCGGCGGCGTACGGGTTCGCAGTGGTCACGGAGCTGGGCGAGGACTCCGTCGAGTGTCTCGGCGGGGTGGACGTTGGTGCAGTACGCGAGGTGGACGACGGTGCCGTCGGGGTGCCGGAAGCGCATGGGTCACTCCCCGCCGCGCTGGATGCTGTTGCCCTCGTGCGCGGGTCCGGTGACGGAGGCGTCCAGGTTCAGGCGCCCGCTGAGTCCGTAGAAGGCGACGGGGTTGCGCCACAGCACCCGGTCGACGTCGTCGTCGGTGAAGCCCTCGGCGAGCATGAGGTCGGCGACCTTGCGGATCTTCAGGGGGTCGCTGTGACCCCAGTCGGCGGCGGAGTTGACCAGAACGCGTTCGAGGCCGTGGGTACGGAGGATCGCGACCATCCGCTTCTCGTCCATCTTGGTGTCGGGGTAGACGGAGAAGCCGAGCCAGCAGCCGCTGTCGGCGGCCAGGTCGACGGTGGTCTCGTTGAGGTGGTCGACGAGGACCCGGCCGGCGGGCAGCGCGGACTCGCGGACGAGGTCGAGCGTGCGGCGCAGTCCGGTGAGCTTGTCCCGGTGCGGGGTGTGCACCAGGGCGGGCAGCCCGTGGTCGGCGGCCAGTTGGAGCTGGGTGGCGAGAGCGGTGTCTTCGGCCGGGGTCATGGAGTCGTAGCCGATCTCGCCCACCGCGACGACCTGGTCCTTGACGAGGTAGCGGGGCAGTTCGTCGAGTACCGGGGCGCAGCGGGGGTCGTTGGCCTCTTTCGGGTTGAGGGCGAGGGTGCAGTGGTGGGCGATGCCGTACTGCGCGGCGCGGAAGGGTTCCCAGCCGAGCAGGGAGTCGAAGTAGTCCAGAAAGGAGGCGGTCGAGGTCCGGGGCTGGCCGAGCCAGAAAGAGGGTTCGACGACGGCGCGTACTCCGGCGGCGCTCATGGCCCGGTAGTCGTCGGTGGTGCGGGAGGTCATGTGGATGTGGGGGTCGAAGAGGCGCATCAGGACTCCTTGCCGTGGGGGTCGTCCGACGGGTGCGGGGATGCCGGGGCGCGGGTGAGGGAGAGCAGCCGGTGGAGGTCGTCGGGCACGGGCCTGCCGGCGGCGGTGCGTTCGGCGGCGAAGTCGCGGAGCATGCGGGCGAGTTCGCTGTCGCCGTGGGCGCGTCGGGCCAGCCCGGCGGCCGAGTCGACGGGGACGCCTGTGAACAGGCATTTGAGGAGGGCGTGCCGCCAGCCGTGGGCGTCCAGGTGGCGGGCGGCGTACGGGCCGACCGCGGCGGCCAGGAGCCGGGTGTCGTTGGTGCGCAGCGCGTCCTCCACGAGGGGCAGCGCGTCCGGGCCCGGTACGAGGGCGGGCAGGGCGTGCAGGACGGCGCGGCGCTCGTCGGCAGTGCCCTGCCGGTAGACGCGGGCGAGGGTGCCGGCATCGGCTCGGGCAGCGCGCAGCAGCAGGACGCGGGCGGCGTCCGCGTGCGTGGGGCCGCAACGACGGCCGGCTTCGGCGAGGCGTGCGTCCCATGCAGGCAGGGGGCCGTGGTCGCGCGGGGGTGCGGTGGCGTCGGCGAGGGCACGGTCCAGCCAGGTGAGGGCGGCGGGGTGGAGCCGGGTACGCAGCAGGGCGAGCAGCGCTTCGGGGGAGGTGGCGGCGAGGGTGGTGCCGGCCGGCCCGGTGGTGTCCGGGGCGGTGGTGGCCGGCCCGGTGGTGTCCGGGGCGGTGGTGTCCGGGTCGGTGGTCCTGGGGGTCATGCGGGTCTCCCTTCGGGGTGGCGGTGAGCGTGCCGGGCGGAGGGGGCGCGCTCTCCTCGGGCCTTCACCGGTGGATGGCCGCGGCGGTGGCGGCGCGCCGCAGGAACGGGAGGGACCGGGTGGCCTGCTCGGGCCCCGCGTGCGAGTGCCGGGGCAGTTCGACGACGGTCAGGCCCTGGTAGCCGGTGGCGGCGAGGGCCGCCAGGACCGGCGGGAAGTCGATCTCGCCGTCGCCGAAGGGCAGGTGCTCGTGCACGCCGCGCCGCATGTCGTCGATCTGGACGTGCCGCAGCCAGGGGGCGGCGGCGCGGACGCAGTCGGCGGGCGGGAGGGGTTCGAGGCACTGGCAGTGACCGATGTCGAGGGTGAGGCCGAGGTGCCCGGGATCGCCGAGCGCGTGGCGCAGCCGGTGGAAGTCCGCGAGGGTGGCGAGGAGGTGGCCGGGTTCGGGTTCGACGGCGAGGGGGATCCCGGCGGTCGCGGCGGCGTCCACGACCGGGGTCATGGACTCGGTCAGCCGCTGCCAGGCGGTGTCCTGGTCCGTGCCCTCGGGGGTGATCCCGCTGAAGCAGTGCACGGCGTGCGCCCCGAGGTCGGCGCCGACCCCGACCGCGCGGACCAGCAGGTCGGTGCGGCGGGCCCGGTCGGCGGGGTCGGCGTCGAGAAGGGTGGGGCCGTGCTTGCGGCGGGGGTCGAGGACGTACCGGGCGCCCGTCTCCACGGTCACGCCCAGCCCGAGCTCCGCCAGCCGCCCGGCGACGCGGCGGGTACGCGCGCCGAGGTCCGGGGCGAGCGGGTCGAGGTGCATGTGGTCGAGCGTGAGCCCGACTCCGTCGTAGCCGAGGTCGGCGAGGAGGCCGAGGGCGTCGTCGAGCCGGAGGTCGCCGAGGCCGTTGGTGCCGTACCCGAACCGCAGCGGCGCCGGAGTTCTTGACGTCTCGGAGAGGTCGGCCAAGGGGCTCATGTGATGCTCACTTTCCGGGCGAACCTGGCGGCGAGGGGAGCCAGTACGGCGGTCAGCAGGGCGGTGGCCGGGGCACCGGAACGGGCGCAGAGCGCCGCCTGGAGCGGGATGGTGGCGCGGATGCCTCCGCCTACGGCGCGCTGGGTGAGGGCGGGCGACGGGTTGAGCGCCGCGTGGAGGTAGGGGCGGGCGGCCGTCATGGCGTAGCCGGTGGCGATTCCGGTGCGCAGGAGGTCCCCGGCGGCGCTCGACGGAGAGAGTGTGCCGGATGATCCGCGCGTGCCGGGCCGGCTGCCGAGCATCAGGGTGAGGGTGCCGGCCGTGGCGAGCGCGGCGAGCGGTACGAGCGGGGCACCGCCGGTCGTCTCCCTTCGGGAGACCGCGGTGACGGCCAGGGTGTGGCCGGCGAGCAGGGCCGCGGAGGGCGCGGCGTGCCGGACGCCACTGCCGGCGGGCCGGGTCGCCGCCGCACCGAGCAGCAGGTCGAGACCGCGTGCCGCCGCCATCGCCGGCGGACCGGCCGGGGTCCGTTTGAGCCCGAGGTCGTACGCCCACACCGCCGCCGCGAGCGGGATCGCGACGGCGAGGGCGGGGCGGCCCGCCCGGGCGGCCAGGGCGAGGCCCGCCGTGGTGCAGACGGAGGCTGCCACGAGGGCGGCTTCGGGGCGCACCCGGCCGGAGGGCAGCGGGCGGTGGGGGCGCTCGACTGCGTCCTCGTCCAGGTCGGCCCAGTCGTTGAGGGCCATGCCCGCTTCGTAGAGGCAGAGGGACGCGCCGATGGCCAGCAGGGTGCGGGGGCCGGGGCGCCCGCCGGCCGCGGACGCCCCGGCCAGCACGTCACCGGGAACGGTGAACAGGGCCGGCAGGCGCAGCAGTTCGGCCCAGGCCCGCAGGTCGGGGCCGCGTCGGGCGGGTGCGTCCGCCGGGGTGGTCCCGGGGTGTCCCTCCCGGGGCGTGCTCTCCGGCCGGGTCGGGAGGGGCCGGGCGCGGGGCCCGGGTACGGGGGCCGCGGCCGGCGGTGCGCCGCCCGGGCGGCGCACCGCGGACCGGAACGTCGACACCAGGCTCCTCAGCACCCCTCCTCCAGGGCGGGGTTCTCCGGAGCGGCGGCGCCCGCCTCCGTGCCCGCCCCGTCGCGCAGCCGCTCGGCGAAGCGGAGCAGGGCCGCGTACTGCTCACCCAGGGCTGCGGGGCTGTCGCCCACCGGATCCTTGAAGTAGAACCCGAGGTCCTGCAACGGTCCCCGGAACCCCGCTTCCTGGGCACGCAGGGCGAGCCGGGCGAGGTCGATGACCAGCGGGGCGGCCAGTGCCGAGTCGCACCCCTGCCACAGGGTCTGCAGGATCATCCGGGTGCCGAGGAAGCCGTCGAACGCGACGTGGTCCCAGGCGGTCTTCCAGTCGCCGAGCGCGGGTACGTCGTCGATGTGCACCACACCCTGCGGTGTGGTGCCGAGAGTGTCGGCGAGGACCCGCTCCTTGCCCGCGTTCTTCGCCGCCGCGGCTGCCGGGTCTGCGAGGGCGGCCCCGTCGCCGCCGCCCAGCAGATTGGTGCCGGACCAGGCGCGGACCGCCAGGGCCCGCTGGGCGAACATGGGGCCGAGGACGGAGCGCAGCAGCGTCTGACCGGTCTTCCCGTCCCGGCCGGCGTAGGGCAGGCCCGAGGACGCCACCGCGTCGGCCAGCTCCGGGTGGTGCAGGCCCGTCGACGGGGTGAAGTTCACGTACGCGCACCCGGCCCTCAGGGCCGCCGCCGCGTACAGCGAACTGGGCGGCAGGGCCGTGCCGGTGGCGGCCGGCTCGGTGGACGACAGGTTGACGACCACCGTGCGGGCCAGTTCGTGTCTGCGTGCGAAGTCCTGGATGTCCCGGGCGAAGGCGGATATCAGCTCGTCGGGGTTA
Organism: Streptomyces sp. NBC_00102; assembly: GCF_026343115.1. Taxonomy (GTDB): domain Bacteria; phylum Actinomycetota; class Actinomycetes; order Streptomycetales; family Streptomycetaceae; genus Streptomyces. The sequence continues at coordinate 179,938 of NZ_JAPEMC010000004.1, read as the reverse complement.
CGGGCGTCGCCCGCCACCGGTCCGCCCGGCCTGATCTCCGCGTCCGCCGCGGCGAGTTCGGCGCCCACGGCGGCCGGGAGACCGTACGGCAGCACTCCCGCCGCCGCCAGTTGCTCCGCGCGCTTGGGCAGCGGGCAGTCGAGTACGTCGTGGCCGCCGAACACCAGCGAGGCCGGTGACGGCAGGCCCGAGGCGGCGAACGGGGGTGTCTCGGTGACCATTCCGGTGGGCGGGTGCAGACCGGCGGCCACGGCGGCGCAGCCGGCGACGGTGGTGGTGGCGACGGAGCCGCGGGCGCCGATCAGCCACACTCCCACCCGAGCCGAGGAAACAGACGCGGACATGACAGACATGGCAGCCTCCTTGCCGGGTGAATTCCCTGCGTGCCTTGCGTGTGCGGTGCGGTACGAATGCCGTGCGGGTCGCCTTGCGGATACCGGGCGCGTCGCCGGCGGGAACCGGCGTACGGCCCGGGGCGAAGACGGCGGGCGGGGGTACGGCGCGCCCCGCACGCCGCGCGCCCCTCCCGCCACGCTCGTCCGGTGCCGCTGCCGGCGGCACCGGACGTGGTGTCATCGGGGCCCGTGAAGCTCCTTGATCCGGATGTCGCGGAACGACACCTGGTCACCGGCTCCGTGGTTCTGGATGCCGAGGTGTCCCTCGCGCAGGCTCCGTGACGGATCGGTGTTGGTGAAGTCGTTGATCCGTACGCCGTTGAGCCAGATGCGAAGGCGCTCGCCCTCCACCCGGATCTCGTACGTGTTCCACTCCCCCGGCGGGTTCAGCGCGCGGTCGCGCTTCTTCCGGTCGGCGGACTTGAACCCGTAGACGGAGCCCGTGGTGCGGTCCGGTGTGTCGGTGGCGTCGATCTGGATCTCGTAGCCGTGGTCCACGGCCGACCACGGGTCGCCGGAGGGCGGGAAGCCCACGAACACACCCGAGTTGTCGTCGCCCTGCGCCTTCCAGTCGAGCTTCAGGGAGTACGACCCGAAGCTCCGGCCCGCGTACCAGAGCAGCCCCATCCCGCCGTCGGAGGTCAGCGTGCCGTCCTCCGACAGGGCGAAGGAGCCCGGCCCCGCCTGCTGCCAGCCGTCCAGGGTGGTGCCGTCGAACAGCGGCCGGTAGCCGTTCTCCGGCCGGCAGTCGGCCTGGGCCTCGCCGATGGCCCAGCGGATTCCGCCCAGCAGGTGCTGCCGGAAGGCGGGTTCGGCGTAGGACTCCTTGGAGTGACCGCCGCCGGTGTAGAAGGCGCGGCCGCCCCGGTATTCCTGGCACCAGGCGATCGGGTGGTCGCCGTCCATGGTGCCGCCCTGGTACGAGGACTCGTCGAGCGAGGCGAGAACGTGGGCGTGTTCACGCGGGTTGGAGCGGTAGTTGTACCACTCGTCCGTACGGTTCCAGGTCCGCGCCAGACCCGCCGTCGACGGGTGCGCGCGGTCCTCCACGCGCACCGTGGCCGGCTGGATCGCCGGGTGTCCCTGGAACCAGGCGCCGGCCAAACCGCCGTAGAACTCCCAGTCGTACTCGGTGTCGGCGGCGGCGTGGACGCCCACGTACCCTCCCCCGTGGCGGATGTAGCCCTCGAAGGCCCGCTGCTGGTGGTCGTCGAGGACGTCTCCCGTCGTCGACAGGAACACGACCGCGTCGTAGCGCCGCAGGTTCTTCGCGGTGAAGGCGGTGGAGTCCTCCGTGGCATCGACGGCGAAGCCGCCCTGCGCCGCGAGTTCGCGCACGGCCGCGATTCCCTCGGGGATCGAGTCGTGGCGGAACCCGGCCGTCTTGGAGAAGACCAGGACGCGCTTGGCCTCGGCCGGGTGCGCGGCGGAGGGGCCGGCCACGCAGCCCAGGAGCAGGGCCGCTCCTGCCACGGCCGTCGTCAGTCTGCCGGTCGTACGCATCACAGTCCCCTCGGCCGGTGGTGGAGTTCGAGCCGTCCGTGGCGAGGAGCGCGGCGCTCCCCCGGAAGAGCGTGCGGCGGCCCGGCAGGGTCACCGCCTCGCGGAGTCGCCGACGTCGGTGGGTGGTGGTGTGCGGGGGTGTGGGGGTGGTGGGTGGTGCGGTCGGTGCCGTGCACGAACGCCTCCAGAGTGGGGCTGGTCTGTACGGGCGGGCGCGGTACGCCGGGATGTGCCGTCGTCCCGGGGAGCGGAAGTGAGGATCGCGGGGCGGGCTCCGGGGCCGGGCCCCGGTCGTTGCGGGCCGGTGGCGGCCGGGGCGGCCCGGCCCCGGAGCCGCCCGGGTCAGGAGGTCTGCGTGCCGAAGGCCGCGTCGAAGGACGCCTTCGGCGGGTCGAAGTCGAACGCCTTGAGTCTGACCAGGGCCTCGGGGGCGCCCTGGAGCCGGTCCATGCCGGCGTCCTCCCACTCGACGGAGACCGGCCCCTGGTAACCGATGGAGCCCAGCATCCGGAAGACGTCCTCCCAGGGGACGTCGCCGTGGCCGGCGGAGACGAAGTCCCAGCCTCGGCGGGGGTCGCCCCACGGCAGGTGGGAGCCGAGCCGTCCGTTCCGTCCGTCCAGGCGCTTGCGGGCCTCCTTGCAGTCGACGTGGTAGATCCGGTCACGGAAGTCCCAGAGGAAGCCGACCGGATCGAGGTCCTGCCACACGAAGTGGGAGGGGTCGAAGTTGAGGCCGAAGGCGGGCCGGTGACCGACGGCTTCCAGGGCGCGCCGGGTGGTCCAGTAGTCGTAGGCGATCTCGCTGGGGTGGACCTCGTGGGCGAAACGGACCCCCTCGGCGTCGAAGACGTCCAGAATCGGGTTCCAGCGGTCGGCGAAGTCCTGGTAGCCGCGCTCGATCATCGACTCGGGGGCGGGCGGGAACATGGCGACCAGATGCCAGATGGCCGAGCCGGTGAACCCGATCACGGTGTCGACGCCGAAAGCGGCCGCGGCACGGGCGGTGTCGGCGATCTCGGCCGCGGCACGCCGCCGTACACCCTCGGCCTCGCCGTCGCCCCAGATGCGGGCGGGCAGGATGGCCTGGTGGCGTTCGTCGATGATGGCGTCGCAGACGGCCTGTCCCACCAAGTGGTTCGAGATGGCCCAGCACTTGAGCCCGTACCGGTCCAGGAGCTCGCGCCGCGAGTCCAGGTAGGCGGGATCGGCGAGCGCCTTGTCGACTTCGAAGTGGTCTCCCCAGCAGGCGAGTTCGAGGCCGTCGTAACCGAAGTCGCGGGCCAGGCGGCAGACCTCCTCCAGAGGAAGGTCTGCCCACTGACCGGTGAACAGCGTGAAATTGCGTGGCACGGGGGACTCCTCAGAACGCGATCGGGGTGTAGACGGAGTTCTTCTCTGCACTCTCCTCGACCGCGGCGAGTACCCGCTGGACCTGGAGCCCGTCCGCGAAGGAGGGTTCGGGAGCGCGCCGCTCCGCGATGGCGTGCACGAGATCGCGGGCCTGGTGGACGAAGGAGTGCTCGTAGCCGAGGCCGTGGCCCGGAGGCCACCATGCCTCCACATAGGGGTGATCGGGCTCGGTGACGAGGATCCGGCGGAACCCGGCGTGCGTTCCGGGTTCGGTGCCGTCGTGGAACGCGAGTTCGTTGAGGCGCTCCAGGTCGAAGGCGAGCGACCCTCGTTCTCCGTTGAGTTCGATGCGCAGCGCGTTCTTGCGGCCGGTCGCGTAGCGGGTGGCCTCGAACGAGGCGAGGGCGCCGGAAGCGAACCGGCCGGTGAAGACGGCGGCGTCGTCCACGGTGACCTCCCCGGTGCCGGCCGCCTCGCCTGCGGCGAGGCCGCTGGTGGGCCCGGCGGGCAGCGGGCGCCGCCGCACGAAGGTCTCGGTGAGCGCAGAGACCCCGGCCAGCCGTTCACCGGCCAGGTACTGGGCGAGATCGACGATGTGCGCGCCCAGATCGCCGAGCGAGCCGGAGCCCGCGTGCTCCTTGCGCAGCCGCCAGGTGAGCGGGAAGGACGGGTCCACCAGCCAGTCCTGGAGGTAGGACACCCGTACGTGCCGCAGGGTGCCGATCCTGCCCTCGGCCACCATCCGGCGGGCCAGGGCGGTGGCGGGCACCCGTCGGTAGTTGAAGCCGACCATCGTCAACTGCCCTCGTGCGGATGCCGCTTCGGCAGCGGCGGTCATCGCGTCGGCTTCCGCCACCGTATTGGCGAGGGGCTTCTCGCACAGCACGTGCTTGCCCGCGGCCAGCGCGGCCAGAGCGATCTCGGCGTGGCTGTCGCCGGGGGTGCAGATGTCGACGAGGTCGATGTCGTCCCGCGCCACCAGGACGCGCCAGTCGGTCTCGGCGCTCGCCCATCCGTGCCGGTCGGCCGCCGCCCGGACCGCGGCGTCGTCCCGGCCGCAGACGGCCGCCAGGACCGGTCTCAGGGGCAGGTCGAAGACGCGGCCCACGGTGCGCCAGCCCTGGGAGTGGGCGGCGCCCATGAAGGCGTATCCGACCATTCCTACGCGGAGCGGTGGCTTCGCCGCCTCCGGCCCTTCGATCTGCTCCAGGTGTCCCATGGGTGGGTCCTCCTCATCCTCTTCGTAGATCCGTGGGGGTACGGAGGCCGTGTCCGCGGCGTCCGTCCGGGCCCGCGCCACGTTCCGGGCGCGCGGGAGGGACGCCGCGGACACGGCCTGGCCCGTCAGCGGAAGCCGGTGGGCATGTACTGGTCGACGTTGTCCTTGTCGACGACGGCGGAGTAGAGCGTGATCGACGAGGGGATCTCGTACTCGGCGAGGCCGCCGACCCCCTTGGCCTGGCCGAGTGCGCGGGCCAGGTCGATGGCCGAGGCGGCCATCGTCGGCGGGTAGAGCACGGTGGCCTTCAGGACCCCGCTGTCCTGCTTGATCACCTCGAAGGCGGAGAGCGCCCCGGCGCCACCGACCATCAGGAACTCGTCGCGCCCGGCCTGTTCGATGGCGCGCAGCGCGCCGACGCCCTGGTCGTCGTCGTGGTTCCACAGGGCGTCGATCTTCGACTGGGCCTGGAGGAGCTGGGCCATCTTGGCCTGGCCGGACTCGACGGTGAAGTCGGCGGCCTGGCGGGCGACCTTCTGGATGTCGGGGTAGTTCTTGAGGGCGTCGTCGAAGCCCTGGGTGCGCTGCTTGGTCAGCTCCAGGTTGTCCAGACCGGCGAGCTCGACGACGCGGGCGCCGGACTTGCCCTTGAGCTTCTCGCCGATGTAGTGACCGGCGTTGAAGCCCATGCCGTAGTTGTCGCCGCCGATCCAGCAGCGGTACGCCTGCGGGGTGTTGAAGATCCGGTCCAGGTTGATCACCGGGATGCCGGCGCGCATCGCCTTCAGCCCGACCTGGGTGAGGGCCTTGCCGTCCGCGGGCAGGATCACCAGGACGTCGACCTTCTTGTTGATGAGGGTCTCGATCTGGCCGATCTGCGCGGCGGTGTCGTTGGAGCCCTCGGTGATCTCCAGGGTGACGTCCGAGTACTTCTTGGCGCGGCTCTTGGCGTTGTCGTTGATCGCGTTGAGCCAGCCGTGGTCGGCCTGGGGGCCGGCGAACCCGATGGTGACCGGCTTGCCGGGCTGGTCGTCGGCGGCCGGCCGCTCGGCGGCGGCGGGCTTCTCGTCCTTGCTCTCATTGCTCGTGCAACCGGTGAGCAGTGCTCCGGCGGAGATGGCGGCGCTCCCGAAGAGCAGCCCTCTGCGGCTGGTGAGGTGTGACATGACGGTGAACCCCTTCCTCAGGTCGTGCTCGCGGTGCGGCGCTGGACGAGCACCGCGGCGACGATGATCGCGCCCTTGGCAATCTGCTGGACGTCGCTCTGCAGGTTGTTCAGGGCGAAGATGTTGGTGATCGTGGTGAAGATCAGGACGCCGAGCACGGAGCCGGTGATGGTGCCGCGCCCCCCGCTGAGCAGGGTTCCGCCGATGATCGCGGCCGCGATGGCGTCGAGTTCGTAGAGATTTCCGTTGGTGTTCTGACCGGACCCGGAGAGGATGATCAGCATGAAGGCGGCGATGCCGCAGCAGAGTCCGGACAGCAGGTAGAGGTAGAGCCGCTGGCGGCGTACGTCGATGCCGGCGAGCCGGGCAGCCTCGGCGTTGCCGCCTACGGCGATGGTGCGGCGCCCGAAGGTGGTGCGGTTGAGCACCAGCCAGCCGATGATCGTCACGGCTGCGAACACCAGGACGAGGGGCGGGATGCCGAGCACGTACGAGTCCCGCTCGCCGAGGCCGAGGAGCCCGTCGACGGTGACGATCTGCGTTTTGCCGTCGGTGATCTGGAGCGCGAGCCCGCGGGCCGAGGCGAGCATGGCGAGGGTGGCGATGAACGGGACCATGCCGCCGAAGGAGATGAGCAGCCCGTTGACGAACCCGCAGGCCACGCCGACGAGCAGGGCGGTGAAGAGGATGCCCGCGAAACCGAAATCCTGGGTGGCCACCGTGGTCGCCCACACCGAGGAGAGGGCGACGACCGCGCCGACCGACAGGTCGATGCCGCCCGAGGTGATGACGAAGGTCATGCCGACCGTGACGACGCCGATCACCGATGCCTGGGTGAGGACGAGTTGGAGGTTCTGGGTGTCCAGGAACTCGTCCGGTTTGGTGATGCCGCCGACGACGGCGAGGGCGAGCAGTACCCCGACCAGCGAAAGGGTACGGATGTCGGCGCGGGCCACCAAGGAGCGCCAGACGGGGAGGGTGCCGGCCGGTCGCGCCTTGTCGGTGCTGTCGCGGGGCGGGGAGGCGTGCTGCGTCATGATGCCGGGCTTCCTTCCAGAACGATGTCGAGTACGCGGTGTTCGTCGAGTTCGCGGGCCGGCGCCTCGTGCACGACACGGCCCTCGCGCAGCACCAGCACACGGTCGGCGAGGCCCAGTACTTCGGGCACCTCGCTGGACACGAGCAGGACCGCGAGTCCTTCGTCGGCCAGCCGCCGCACCACCGCGTACAGCTCGGCGCGGGCTCCGACGTCGACGCCCCGGGTCGGTTCGTCGAGCAGCAGGACGCGGCAGCCGCGCAGCAGCCAGCGGGCGAGCACCGCCTTCTGCTGGTTTCCGCCGGAGAGCGTGCGGACGGGCACCGACGGGTTGTCGGGGCGCAGGGACAGTTCCCGGGTGGCCGCGCGGGCGGCTTCCCGCTCTCCGCGGCGGTCGAGCCAGCCGGCACGGGAGAAGCGGGAGAGCGTGGAGAGGGAGACGTTGCGGGTGACGGACTCCAGCATCAGCAGCGCCTGCGCCTTGCGCTCCTCGGGGGCGAGGCCGATGCCGGCCCGGACCGCCACGCGCACACTGCCCGGCCGCAACGGGTTTCCGTCGACGAGTACCTGTCCGGACGTCGGCCTGCGGGCGCCGTAGAGGGTCTCCAGGATCTCGGAGCGGCCGGAGCCGACGAGTCCGGCGAGGCCGACGATCTCGCCGGGGCGGACGGTGAGGTCCAGCGGCTCGAACTCGCCCGCGCGGGCGAGCCCGCGCAGCTCCAGGACCGGGGGCCCGGCGGGCGGGGACGCCGGCCGCCGGGGGAAGACGTATTCGACGTTCCGCCCGGTCATCAGGGCGACGATGTCGTGGGTCGGGGTGGCGTCGGCGGGCAGTCCGCCCGCGACCGCCCGGCCGTCCTTGAGCACGGTCACCCGGTCGCCGATGCGGCGGATCTCCTCCAGTCGGTGCGAGATGTAGACCACCGACACGCCTTCCGCGGTCAGTGATCCGACGATCCGGAACAGGTTGTCGACCTCGTCCGGATCGAGGGCGGCGGACGGCTCGTCCATGACGATGAGGCGGACGTCGTGGGAGAGCGCGCGGGCCATCGACACGATCTGCTGCTGTGCGGCCGACAGGTCTCCGACGAGGCGGGCGGGATCGATCTCGGGGTGGCCCAGACGCCGCAGGAGTTCGGTGGACGCGGCACGGGCGGCTCTGCCCCTGACCACGAATCCGGCGGTGGTCGGCTCGTGGCCGAGGTGGATGTTCTCGGCGACCGACAGATGCTCCACCAGGTCGAGTTCCTGGTAGATGGTGGCGATGCCGAGACGCATGGCGGCGATGGGCGAGCGCAGGGTCACGGCCTCGCCGCGCCAGTGGATGGTGCCCGTGTCGGGCTGGTGGGCACCTGCGAGAACCTTGATCAGGGTGGACTTGCCGGCACCGTTCTGGCCGAGCAGGCAGTGCACTTCACCGGCCTGGACCTCCAGGTCGACGCCGTCCAGGGCGCGGACACCGGGGAACGACTTGGTGATGCCGGACATGTGGAGCAGCGGTGGCTGGAGTGCCATGTGGGTTCCCCTCGGCAGACGTACGGCCTCGGTCAGGGCTGGAGCACCTGGTCGTGTCGGGTCGGATTCGGGCACGCGGGCGCGGTACGGGGACGCGTGGTGCGGATCGCGGCGGTGCGGTGGCTCGCGGTGCTGTGGCTCGCGGTGCTGTGCGGTGGCTCACGGTGCGGCGGGGTGGTACGGAGCGGCTGTGGCTCTGGAGAACGTACGGAGCTGTGCCGGGCAGGTGGTGCGAGCCGGGCGGGTGGTGCGGTGCGCTGTACCGGGGGTCGTTGGCCGGGTGGGCCGGGAGCGCCCTACGCGGGTGAGAAGAGGTGGTCGCTGATGAGCCGGGCGGCGCCGATGACTCCGGCGTCGGGGCCCAGTTCTCCGAGGACGATCGGCAGATTGCCGGTCGCCAGGGGCAGCGACTGGCGGTAGACCTGGGTGCGGATGGCCGCGAGCAGAGTGTGGCCGAGACCGGTCACTCCGCCGCCGATCACCACCAGGCCGGGGTTGAAGAAGGAGACGAGCCCCGCGATGACCTGGCCGACGTGGGTGCCGCCCGCGCGGATCAGATCGAGGGCGATGGCGTCCCCCGCGGCAGCGGCTGCCGCGACGTCGACGCCCGTGAGGGTTCCTTTGGTCGCGCGCCGGGCCGCGAGGTCTGCGGACAGGCCCTGCCGTGCTGCTTCGGTCGCGTCGCGGGCCAGGGCCGCACCGCCGAAGTGTGCTTCCAGGCAGCCCCGGTTGCCGCAGCTGCACGGCCTTCCGCCGGGCACCGCCTGGATGTGCCCGATGTCGCCTGCGCTGCCCGTCACTCCGCGGTGGACCTCCCCGCCCGCGACGATGCCGCATCCGATGCCGGTCCCGATCTTGACGCAGAGGAAATCGCTCACGGTACGCGCGACGCCCGCGTGCCGCTCCCCCATGGCCATCAGGTTCACGTCGTTGTCGACCATGACGGGGCAGCCGAGTTCCTGACTGAGCACCTCCCGCACGGGGAAGCCGTCCCAGCCGGGCATGATCGGCGGTGCCACCGGCACCCCTTCGGGGAAACGGACCGGTCCGGGAACTCCGACTCCGGCGCCGTCGAACCCCTCCGCGAGCCCCGATTTCCTCAGTTCCGCCGCCAGCGCGAGCACCTGCTCGAAGACCGCGACCGGGCCTTCGCGTACGTCCATGGGCCGGCTGAGATGACCGAGTACCTCCAGTTCGGCGTTGGTGACGGCGACGTCGACCGAGGTCGCGCCGATGTCCGCACCGAGGAAGCGGAGACCGGGGTCGAGCCTGACGTTGTGGGACCTGCGCCCGCCGCGCGAGGCGGCCAGGCCGTCGGCTGCCACCAGCCCGGTTTCCAACAGCCGGTCCACTTCCACGGCCAGTTTCGACCGGGAGAGATCGACCTGTTCACCGAGCTGAGCGCGGGAGTGGGGGCCGTGGTCGCGCAACACCTTGAGCAGCCGGGCCTGGTGGGCATTCGCGGGTCTCGCCGTCATGCGTTTCACGCCTCCCTCCCCAGGGCCGCCCCGAGGGGCTGTCCCCATTCCCGGTGGCCGGCCACAACTCGGCCCGGTGGCCGAGCTTTTGAGGACTCAGCCCGCCGGATTCGGCTTTCGGTGGGAACGTAGCAGCCTCTGCCGGAGCCGGGAAGAAGTCCTGCAGCGATTGGCCCCGACTTTTTCCGCTCCGAGGACAAAGCCGCCGCGGGTGACCGTGCGTCACGCTCCGCGGCGGCTACGGTCGCCCCACAGGAGCGGGAGCGCTCCCACGCGCTCCCGCTCCTGCCGTCACTTCCGCGCGAGCACCGTGGCGAGCGCGGCCGCACCGATCAGCTCAGCGTCCTTTCCCAGCTGGGCCGGGAGGATGTCGAGGGAGGCGGCGATCGCGGGCTGGGCACTGCGGTGCACGGTCGTGGCGACTCCTTCCAGGAGTGCGTTTCCGGCGGCACCGAGCTCGCCACCGATGATGACGGCGGCCGGATTGAGCAGGTTGCTCAGGACGGACAGCACCTCGCCGAGGATGCGGCCCGCGTCGTTGAGGATCCGCCAGGTGGTGGGATCGTCGTCCAGCCCGTCTCCGAAGGAGAGGCCGGAGAACGGGCCGGGACGGGTGTGGGCGATCTGCGCCCTGACCGACTCGACCGAGACCACCGCCTCCAGACAGCCACGCCTGCCGCACCGGCACAGCTCCGTGTAGCCCGGCAGCGGGGTGTGCCCGATCTCCCCGGCGAACCCGAGAGCTCCGCGGTACGGCTCGCCGCCGAGCACCATCCCCGCCCCGATGCCGTGGGACGCCTTCACGTACAGGAAGTCGGAGTAGCCCTGGCCCGCGCCGCACCGAAGTTCGCCGTAGGCCCCGAGGACGGCGTCGTTCTCGACGTGCACCGTGAGGCCCAGCCGTCGTTCCAGCTCCTTGCCGGGGTCGAGGCCGACCCAGCTGGAGAGGATGGTGGGCGACCGGACGAGCCCCGTGGCGGAGTCGAGCGGTCCCGGGATGCCGGCGACCACGGTGGCGTGGTCGTCGACGGCGTGCTCGGCGCGGAGTTCCCCGAGCATGTCCGCCGCCGCGTCCATGGCCTCGGAGGCACGCAGGTCGACGTCGAGGTCGGCGCTCCGCCGGGCCAGCATCCGGCCCGTGCCGTCGACGACGGCGACCTTGATGTGGGTGTGCCCGAAGTCGAGCGCCACGGAGCTGCCCCCGCCGGGGACGCATCTCAGCACGCCCGCCGGTCGCCCGCTGCCACTCCCCGGCCCCTTGGCCTCCGGGTCCTCTTCGACCACGCGTTCCTCGGCGACGAGCCGGGAGACCGCGTGGTTGACCGTGCTGCGGGAAAGTCCGGTGGCTTCCACGAGTTGCGCGCGCGTGAGAGCACCGCCGCTCTGGATGACCCGGAAGATCTCTTCCCTGGTTCTGTTGCGGGGTGAGGAGCGAGTGGAAGCCACATCCATGGTCCGATGATAATGGCACGTTCAGATTTTACCCATCATTGGCCAAAGAGGCCTTCCGCGTTCACACAGAACCCTGGAACCACCCCCCTTTTAGGCATTGACCGCCCAAAAGATGTCCCATAGTCCCCCCTTTGGGGTAACAGGCGCGTCGACACAGCCCTTGTGCGGCTCGGCACCGGAAAACCGATGCATTTCCGCCACTGTCGATACTTCGAGTCGCCATGCGCGGCTCACACCTCGTTCACCGAGCTCGCCAAGAGTCGGAAAGCAAGCGCGTTCAACCACCACCTACTTTGCTGAGGACGACCCATGTGCCTTGATGGACACTGCGAGCACCAGGTGGACATCCTCCGCCCCGACGCCGAGCCGGCCGCCGGGACCGGCAACGGCCCGGGGCGCCGCGGGCTGCTGGCCGCGGGCGTCGCCGGTGCTGCTGCCGTGACTCTCGCCCCGATGACGTTCGCGCGCCCGGCCCAGGCGGCCGAGTCGGCCACCCCGGGCACCCCCGGAACCGAGACGACGCACACCATCAGCGGTCATCTGGCCACCGGCGTAGCCGACTTCGTCCACCTCCCCGTGGAAGTGCCCTCCGGCGTGGCGAAGATCGCCGTGTCGTACTCCTACGACAAGCCCGCGGTCCCCTCCGGGACGCCCGGCAACTCCTGCGACATCGGCATCTTCGACGCGCGCGGCATCGACCTCGGCGGACGCGGCTTCCGGGGCTGGTCGGGTGGCTCCCGTACCTCCTTCGAGATCAGCAACGGCGCGGCCACCCCGGGCTACCTGCCGGGCAAGGTCGGCCGCGGCACCTGGCACATCGTGCTCGGCCCCTACCAGGTCGCCCCGCAGGGGCTGAACTACCAGGTCCAGGTGACCCTGACCTACGGCGAGCCCGGCCCGGCCGCTCCGCGCAACTTCCCGCCGCAGCGCGCCCGGGGCCGCGGCCGCGCCTGGTACCGGGGCGACTGCCACCTGCACACGGTCCACTCCGACGGCAAGCGTCTGCCCGCCGAAGTGGCGGCCGGCGCCCGGGAGGCGGGGCTGGACTTCATGGTCTCCACCGACCACAACACCTCGTCCGCGCACGCGGTGTGGGGCGACTACGCCGGTTCCGATCTGCTGATCATCACCGGCGAGGAGGTCACCACCCGCAACGGCCACTGGCTCGCCCTCGGCCTGCCCGCCGGCGAGTGGATCGACTGGCGCTACCGCAACCGCGACGACGCCTTCCCGCGCTTCGCCCGTCAGGTGCGCCGCGGCGGCGGCCTGGTGGTGCCCGCCCACATGTACTGCGCCTACGTGGCGAGCCAGTGGAAGTTCGGCTTCGACGACGCCGACGCCACCGAGGTGTGGACCGGCCCGTGGACGTACGACGACGAGCACGCCATCAGCACCTGGGACCAGAAGATCGGCGAGGCGGTGCGCTCCGGCGGCCGTTGGGTGCCCGCCATGGGCAACAGCGACGCCCACAGCACCCCGCAGGTCATCGGTCTGCCGCACAACGTCGTCCTCGCAGACGACCTGCGGACCGACTCGGTCATGGACGGAATCCGCGCCGGGCGCAGCTGGATCGCCGAATCCGCCGCCGTGGAGCTGACCTTCACCGTCAGCGGCGACGCGCGGCAGGCCGGCATCGGCGAGACCCTCACAGCGCCCGCCGACGCGCCCGTGGACGTCCGGCTGGACGTGAAGGGCGTACCGAACGGCACGGTCCGCTTCATCACCGACGAGGGTCAGATGCACCAGGAGTCCCTGAACGCCGAGGGCACGGGCACGGTGGTGTGGCGCACGACCGCCTCGCTCGCCGCGTACGTACGCGCCGAGGTCCGTCACCCGATGGCGAACGGATCGGCGGGGCAGGGCAACACCATGGGCGACGCCCTGATGTTCGGCCCGATGGCCGCCCTCACCAACCCGGTCTTCCTGAAGACGTCCGGGCACTGACGGAAAGCCCGGCTCGGGGGGCCCGCAGGCGCGGGGACCGGTTCACGCACCGGTCCCCGCGCCGTTTTTCGACCGCCCCTGCCGAACGGGGCGAAACGGCCCGCTCCGGTGCGGGGCGCTCTAACCTGACGGGACGGCGGACTTCCGTCGGGAGGTGCCGCACACCGTTCGGGAGGCCCCGCATGTCCGCGCCCGTGGCCGAAGGCCCCAACCCGCCGAGCTTTCCCCCGCGCACGCCGCCTCCGCCGAAGAAGCCGGTCTCGCCCCCGCCTCCGGACCTCCTCCGTGACGGGGACGACCCGGGACGGGCAGCGGCGGGACCGGTCCTGCGCGGGGTCGGGATGCGGAACCGACGGGGTGCGAACTGGTCGTACGAGTCCGCCGCTTGGGTACCGGCCAAGGCCCGGCGCACGGTTCTCGAACAGCTCGTGGTGTGGGGTCACCGTCCGGGGCCGGGTGCGGTCCGGGCGCTGGGCGCGGCCACGGACCTGCTCGTCACCACCGCCGTCGCCGACGGTGGCCGGAAGGTCAGCGTGCACCTGTCCGACCAGGACGGGCAGGCGTGCGTGGTCGTCCTCTCCCACCGCTGCGGCCTCGCCCCGGGACAGGCCCCGGACGGCGACGACGTCCTGCACCGGGTGACCGCCCTGCCGGGTGTGGAGGGGTGCGGGACGGAGACGGGCCCGGAAGGCCGGCGCCTGTGGGCCGTCGTCGGCCTCTGACCCGGGCGAGGCCCGGAGACGGCCCCGGGCCGGTGGGTGGCACGCTGGGCCGCGCGCTGATCAGTCGGCTTCGAGCTGGTGGTCGGCCCAGACGTAGGCCCCGGGGAGCAACTCGGTGATGGCGACGGCCCGTACGCGATCGCCCGCGCCGACGATGACCTCGATGCCGGGGAAGTAGTCGAGGAGTACCTGGCGACAGCGGCCGCACGGCGGCACGATTCCCCGGTCGCGGTCGCCCACCGCGACGACGGTGTCCAGTTCGTACGCCCCTTGGGAGGCTGCGGCGCCGATGAGGACCAGCTCGGCGCAGGGCCCACCGGTGAAGTGGTAGGCGTTCACCGCGGTGATGATCCGTCCGTCTCGGGCGCGTGCGGCGGCGGCCATGGTGTGGTTGTCGCCACGGCACCTCGTGCGGGCGGTGTGTTCGGCCGCCCGGACGAGTTCGTCGTCGACGGGGCGGGCCCGCTCGGTCGCGTGAGCCACCCCGGTCACCTTCCGGACCGGTCTTCGGCCTTGAACGTCGCACGGTCGTAGTCGGCGTGCCGGCCCTGTCCGGCGAGGTCCCAGACCCACAGTCCGACGAAGGCCCCCGTGAAGCCCATGGATCTGACCTGCCCTTCCTGGACGTCCTCGGCGTGCTCGTCGGAGAGCACGCCGGCGTCGGCCACTCCGCCGAGGGGGCGCATGCCGGACCCTGTGTCGTAGCGGAAGCGCAGCTCCCCACCGTCGATGTCGCAGCCGAGGTCCAGCCTCGTGACACCGTCCAGGGATACCCCGCCGGCCTCGTCGACGGTCAGCACGCCCCGGTCGCTGCTCGCCGTGCGCAGCACGGGCCGGCCCTCGTCGTCGGCGGTGACGTACAGGTAGTACCAGTTGCGGGTGTTGTAGTACGCGGTGATCCCCGCGAGGTGCTGGAATCCCCCGGGGCGGCACTCCATGGTGACGTCGAAGGAGCAGCGGGGCGCGGTCACGCGCTGGGCCACCAGGCTGGGACCGACGAGGCTGTGCGGGGCACGCCCTCCGCGTATCCGCAGGTGGGAGGGGCGGTCGGTGAGCGACAACCAGTCCGGTGCGGCGGGGCGCCGGAGCGTGGACCACTGGGCCCCGAGGGTGGGCCGGTCGAAGTCGTCGTCGACCTGAGTACCCGGTGCCGGAGTGCGCTCCCGGTCCTCCTGCGGCCGTACGGAGACGGGGGCCGGTACCTCCGCGGCCGGTTCGCCGGTCGGGACGCGGGGCCAGTCGTCGGCGGTCCAGGTCACGGGTGCCAGCGCCGTCTCCCGGCCCAGTACGCACGGCCCGCGCAGGCCGAGCGGACGGGAGACGAGGTAGGCGAGGTAGAACTCCCCGTCGGGTGTCGTCACCAGGCTGCCGTGTCCGGCCTTCTGCAGGGGCAGTTCGGGGCGGTGGCGTGCGGTGATGAGCGGGCCGCCCGGGTCGCGTTCGTACGGGCCGGCGAGGGTACGGGAGCGGGAGACGGTCACCTGGTGGTCGTAGCCGGTTCCGCCGTCGGCCGTGATCAGGTAGTACCAGTCGCCGACGCGATAGAGGTTCGGGCCCTCGATCCAGCCGTCCCCGGGCGGCAGGTCGATGCGGACGGGGTCGCCGCTCAGGGCGCGGGCCGAGCGGTCGTAGCGGGTCGCTTCCAGGCCGGCGGATCCGCCGTGCCCCGGCCGCCAGTCGTGAACGAGGTTGATCAGCCAGCTGTCGGGGCCGTCGTGGAAGAGGGACGCGTCGAAGCCACGGGCGTGCAGGGGGACGGCCTCGGACCAGGGGCCGTGGACCGAGGGGGCGGTGACCAGGTAGTTGGGGGCGTCGGAGAAGCCGCCGGTGTAGGTCGACACGTTGCTGTAGACGAGGTGGAAGAGCCCGTCCGCGTGGCTCAGGCTGGGGGCCCATACGCCGCCGGAGTCGGGGCAGCCGGTCAGGTCGAGCGCCGGCGGGCCGTCGAGCGCTCCGCCCAGCGGCTCCCAGCGGACCAGGTCCCGGGAGTGGTGCAGCCGCACGCCCGGGCACCATTCGAAGGTGGAGGTGGCGAGGTAGTAGTCGTCGCCGACCCGCACGATCGAGGGATCGGGGTGGGAGCCGGGCAGCACGGGGTTCCGTACGACCTGGGTGGATCCGTCTCGCACGCGCTTCGCAGCCTTCCGTTCCCACCCGTCACCCGGGCTCGTGACGATCACGGTGGACCGTAGCGTCGAACACACGTATCGACAAGCGTCCTTCTCCCGACGAGGCATCACCGCTTTGAAGGATGTTTCGTGACAAAGTGCGCGCGGTAGGCAGAGGAATCGACCCGGGCGCTCCACTCCGGCACGGCAGGCGTCTTGCGTCCTCGGTACCTCCGTGTCCGTTTTCGGCAGAGAGAGGAACCCATGGGCTCCGTACCGATCCTGATCCGCGACGTCCGTGTCTTCGACGGGCTGAACAGCGAGGTCTCCGCACCTCGGTCGGTGCTCGTCGAGGACCGCAGGATCGCCGCGATCGGCGGCGACCCGAAGCCGTCGGGAGCGCTGGTGATCGAGGGTGGCGGCCGGGTGCTCATGCCCGGCCTGACCGACGCGCACGTGCACCTCTTCGCCGCCGGGAACAGCGAGGTGGGGCTGGCCATGGGCAACACCGGCTCGGGCTATTACCAGGCGCTGGCCGAGGCCGGCCGGATGCTGATGCGCGGCTTCACCGCCGTGCGGGACATGGGCGGGGACGTCACCGCGCTGCGGCAGGCAGTGGACGCGGGCGCCTTTCCCGGCCCGCGGATCTATCCCAGTCAGGCGGCGCTCTCGCAGACCTCGGGGCACGGCGACTTCTCCTGCGCGTACGACGACGCCACGACGTTCGGCGGCGCGCCGTCCCGGGCCGAGGGGATCGGTTTCATGCGGGTCGCGGACGGCCGCGACCAGGTCCTCGCGGCCGTCCGCGAGCAGTTGAAGCGCGGTGCCACCCAGATCAAGGTCATGGCCGGTGGCGGGGTGACCTCGGCGCACGACCCGCTGGACGTGGTGCAGTACACGGTGGACGAGCTGAGGGCGGCGGTCGAGGCCGCCGCCGACTGGGGGACGTACGTCAGCGCGCACGTCTTCAACGACGAGGGGATCCGCCGCGCGGTCGCCGCGGGGATCAAGTCCATCGAGCACGGCCATCTCGCGTCGGAGGAGACCATCCGGCTGCTCGCGGACGAGAACGTCTGGCTGAGCACCCAGCCGTTCCTGGAGGGCGACCACTCGTACGCCTCGCCGGATTCGACGGCGAAGCACAAGGAAGTGTGCGACGGGGTGGCCCGGACCTACGCGTGGGCACGGGCCGCCGGGACGCGGATCGTGTTCGGGACGGATCTGCTGCTGGAGCCGTCCAAGGCGGCGCGCCAGAGCGAGATGCTCACGCGCCTGTCGGGCACCTTCGGGTTCTCCCCCGTCGAGGCGCTGAAGATGGTCACCTCGGGGAACGCCGGTCTCCTGCGGCTCTGCGGCGAGCGTGCCCCCTACAAGGCGGCCCGCTTCGGCGAGATCACGGTCGGCGCGTGGGCGGACCTGCTGGTCGTGGAGGGCGACCCCACACAGGATCTGGGCCTGCTCGGCGCGCCGGAGGAGAATCTGGCCGTCATCGTCAAGGACGGCCGGATCCACCGGAACCGGCTGGCCTGAGAGCGCCTTTCTCCTGCCGCTCCGGCCCGGTGGCCGCTCAGTCGCCGGGCCGGGCGTCCGGAACTCCCCGGAGCGCGGCAACGATCAGGGGCCAGGCGTCCGCCCCCAGAATCGCGTCCGCGTGCGGAGTGCCGCCGTGGAGGTGTGCGCGGGACGCCGGCAGCACGCTCTCGCCGGGAAACCGGGGGCGGTGGCCGGCTTCGGCGCGGCTGATCACCGTGACCTCCGCGCCCGCCGAGCGACGCCGGGCGGCGAGCCGTTCGGCGGCCGGGAGGGAGGGCCACATCTTGTCGTCGCCACCGGCGACGAGGAGCATCCCGGCACGGGCGCGTTCCACGGGGATCGCCGCGCCGGGAAGCAGATGGCCGAAGGTCCGGCGGCTGAGCTCGTACCAGCCGGTGAAGGCGACGGGCTCCCCTTCGGGGCTCCCGGGTGTCCAGGAATCGTCCATGGGAAGAAAGGGCAGCGGTTCGCCCTGCCAGGACCACGAGGACCGGTACGGGTGGTGCCTGCCGTCGTGGCCCGGTCCGACGTTGCACCAGACGGAGTCGGTCGGCGACACCGCGACCACCATGTCCACCCGCGGATCGCGTACGGCCGTGAGCAGGGCCGCTTCGGCGCCCTTGGAGACGCCGAGTATCCCGATGCGCGAGGCGCCCGTCGACCTCAGCAGTCCGACCGCGTCGGTGAAGGTCTCCAGGGGTATCTCGCAGATGCCCGGCGGCTGCCCGGGCCCGCCGAACCAGCGCATCGCCAGTGCGGTCAGCCCCTGCCCGGCGAGCAGACGCGCCCGCTCACGTTCCACCCGCCCGCTGGACCCGGCCAGGATCAGGACCGCGGCGTCGCTTCCCCCGGTGGAAGTGGTGAGGACTCCCTCCCACGGGGTGTCCAGTTCGCGCTCGTGGACGTCCACGACGATCCCCTCCTCGTACGGCTCCCGCCGTCGAAGGGCCGGGCGGCTCCGGTCCGGATCGTACGGTGCCGGCTCCGGGCGACGAGTGCCGGGCCCCGCCCGGACACGGCTCCCGCCGGGTAGCCGGACCGGCCCGCGCAAAATACGCTGCAATGACCGATCCGCACTGGAGCAGCCGATGACTCGCCGGAGGAATTCCGCCCCAGCGAGCGCCGCGGACCTCCTCGGCACCCTGCAGCAGCTCACCGCCCGCGCGCGGCAGGAAGTGGAACTCCACCAGGCCCGGGTCGAGCTCGCCGAGGCGCTCCAGCGCACCATGCTCCCGGGCGAGCTGCCCTCGGTCCCCGGTCTGCAGACCGCCGCCCGCTATCAGCCGACCCACCACGGGCTCGACATCGGCGGCGACTGGTACGACGGGTTCGAGCTGCCGGACGGGGCTCTCGGCTTCGTCATCGGTGACGTACAGGGGCACGACGTCGAAGCGGCGGCCGTCATGGGGCAGATCCGGATCGCCATGCGGGCCATCGCGGGCAGCACCCCGGACCCGGGCGAGATCATGCGTCGCACCAACGACCTGATGCTGTCGGTCACGGCCCCGCTCTTCGCCACCTGCACCTTCCTGCGGGTCGATCCGGTCACCCGCGAGCTGCACTCGGCCCGCGCGGGCCATGTGGCGAGCGTGTGGGCGACCGTCGACGGACGGTCCGGGATCGCGGAGAGTCCGGGAGGTCTGCCGCTGGGCATCATGGGTGGGGAGACCTATCCCGTCACCCGGCGCACGCTCGACGTGCCCGGCGCGGTCGTCCTGCTGACCGACGGGCTGGTGGAGGGGCCTTCCCTCGACATCGACGAGGGGCTCGAAGGGATACGAAGGCTGGTGAGCGCCCATGTTGACGCCTCAGCCGAGGAGCTCGCCCAGACGGTGCTCGGGGCCGCGGACATGACGGGCCACGAGGACGATGTGGCTTTTCTCGTCCTGCGGCACGGAGAGGGCGGCACGGCAGGCTGACGGCACGCCGCGCGTGTCACCGCCGGTGTCGTGCGGGGGCCGGTGTCTGATGACACCTGTGATCCGCAGCGAGAAGGCCAGACGCCGGACCGTGGCCGCCGCCCAGCTCCTGGGAGTCGTGGTCGCGTACTACCTGTCCGGCCGACTGGGGCTGCTGCGCCGGCTGGAGGCGTACCAGTCCGTCGTGACACCCCTGTGGCCGCCCACGGGAGTGGCGCTGGCCGCCCTGTTGCAGTTCGGCGTACGGATCTGGCCGGGCATCGCGCTCGGCGCCCTGTTCACCACGCTCTCGGTCAGCGGCTCGCTCTCGCCCTTCGGGATCGGCATCCTGGCGGGAAACACGCTCGGACCACTGACCGCCTACGCGGCCCTGCGCTCGGTGGGCTTCCGGAAGGAGCTGGACCGATTGCGGGACGGGGTCGCCCTGGTCTTCCTGGGCGCCTTCGCCGGGATGCTGGTCAGCTCCACCCTCGGCTGCGTCACGCTGGTCGTGGCGGAGAAGCTGCCGCCGGAGAGGTACTGGCCCGTCTGGGCGTGCTGGTGGGCGGGCGATGTGATGGGTGTGCTCGTGGTGACACCCATCCTCCTGGTCCTGCGCCGGGCAAGGATGCCCCGGATCACCGACCGCTGGCTGGAGGCCGCCGGTCTCTTCGTCGTCATGTCGGTCGCCTCACTCGTGGCGACCAACAGCACCCTCGCCATGCTCTATCTGGTGTTTCCCGTCCTGATCTGGGCGGCGCTCCGGTTCCAGCTGGCCGGCAGTGCTCCGTGCGCCCTGCTCGTCTCGGTCCTCGCGGTGATCTCGGCGACGCATCAGGCCGGGCCGTTCCGGGGCCATCAGGTGCTGGAGGTGATGCTGAACCTCGCCCTGCTGAACGGTTCGGTGACGCTCACCTCGCTCCTGCTGTCGGCGGTCGTCACGGAGCAGTTGGACATCCGCCGCGAGATGGAGCACGCCTGCGTGGAGCTGGCGGATCTCGTCGAGGAGCTGACGCCCCGCTCGGCCGTCCGCGCCCGGAGACCCGGGTCCGGCGAACGCGCGGCGATCGGTCCGGAACCCGGGTGAGGCGGGCTTCCCCGTGCGTCAGTCCCCGGACCGGGGGAAGAAGCGCCGCAGGAAGTCGTTGCGGAAGACTCCCTCGGGGTCGTACCGGCCGGCCAGCTCCTCGAAGCGGGTCCAGTCGGGGTACAGGCCCCGCAGGTCGTCCGGCCCCGCGGGGAAGACCTTTCCCCAGTGCGGCCTCGCGCCGAACGGGGCTAGCGCTTCCTCGACGGCGTGCAGCACCGGGGTGACGGCCTCGGCGTCCGGCTTCCACGTGAAGTGGAAGGCCACCGAGTCGCGCCCCTGGGCGGGGCTCAGCCAGAGTTCGTCGGCCGCCACCGTCCTGATCTCGGCGATCAGCAGATGGGGTGCCACGCGGTCCTGTATGCGCTCCAGTGCCTCGAAGGCCGCCGGGGCGTCCTGGCGTGCCACGAAGTACTCCGACTGCAGCTCGTCGCCGCTGCTGGGGGTGAATTCGAGGCGGAAGTGGGGCAGCCGCTCGTACCAGGGTCCGCGTACCCCCTGCTGAAGGGTGCAGTTCCCGGCCGGCATTCCGGGAACCGGGTGGCGGGGACCGTCCGCGAGCGCCGCGCCGCGCCACGCTGCCGGGACTTCGTAAGCGTCCTCGGCGTCCACGGCGCGCTTCACCCACACCTGGTCGACGGGTCCGCCGCGCCAGCTCGTGAAGAGGCTGACGCTGTAGCCCTCGGACATGATCTCGTCGAACCCGTGCACCGCCTGGTCGCGGGGCAGACCTTCGTAGACCCATTGCCGGACGTCGAAGGCGGGCACCAGGTCGAGGGTCAGCCGCGTGACGATGCCGAGGGCGCCGAGGGAGACCACCGCGCCGGGGAAGTCGGGGTGGCCACGCTCCAGGGTGGTCAGGGATCCGTCGGCGCGGACGATTTCGACGGCGCGGACCGCTCCGGCCAGCGAGCGGTTCCCGACGCCGGATCCGTGGGTCCCGGTGGCGCAGGCTCCGGCGACCGAGATGTGCGGGAGCGAGCCGAGGTTGTGGAGCGCGAAGCCGCTCTCGTGCAGGGGTGCGGCCAGGTCCCCGAACCGCAGTCCGGCGCTGACCGTGGCGGTACGCGCGGCTGAGTCGATCTCGACCGTCCGGGGAAGCCCGGCGACCGAGACCAGGTCACCCCGCGTGTCGGCGATGTCGTTGAAGGAGTGCCGGGTGCCGAGTGCACGGATCTCGGTGGACAACCCCACGATGTGGCGCAGCTCTTCCACGGAGGTGGGGGTCAGCAGGCGCCGGGCACCGAAGGTGACGTTCTTGGCCCAGTTCCGCTCGGGAGCGTTCACGCGGCGCTCCCCTGACGTGCGACCCGACGGACCGTGCGGGCGACGGAACGCGGGCCGACCGGCGGGCACGAGGCGGTTTCCCGTGCGGAACGCGAGGGCGGGACAGATTGATCGATCATGCGTACGGAGCTTAGTCACCGACTCCGGGCAACGAGGTGCCGGTGGGTGGCCTCCGGCAGCTCCGGTGCGTCGTCAGTAGGGAAGCTGCCGGCCGGAGGGCGTGCGCAGGTCGAGCGGGGGCGGCCCCGAGGGCTGCGGCGGACGACGGACGATCTTGATGCGGCCCATTGCCACCACCTCCTGTTGGTCATCCGGTATTTGCCCAGGGGGGCGGTGTTCACACTTCCGTCCAGGTGCGGGCTTCGCATCCCGTGACACGGCCGGGGATGCGGAGCGGGCGCGGGGCGGCCAACCTGGGAAGGACCCGGGGGGGAAAGACGACGGGAAGGTCACACCATGTCGGCGATGGACAAGATCAAGAAGATGCTCAAGGGGCACGAGGACCAGACGGGCAAGGCCGTCGACAAGGCCGGCGACATGATCGACAAGAAGACCGGCAACAAGTACCAGGGCCAGGTCGACTCGGCCCAGGACAGCCTCAAGCGCCAGTTCGGCGCACCGGGCGAGCGGGGCGGCGAAGGGAATCCGCCGCAGCGGTAGGCGGTGCGGTCACGCATCCGAGCCGGCTGTGATCCGCCGCACGGGAGAGGCCGTGGGTCCCCCTGGTCGGCGCACCGCTCCCGGCCCGTCGTTCCGTCGGGCTGCGGGGTTTCACGTCCCGGAAACGGTCGGGTAGCACGTTCTCCACGACGCTCCCCTAGGCTTGGTGCACGCAGCCAAGGCCGAGGACGTCCACCGGCGCACCACGTCACCGCTGGACGGGAGCCACGTGTTCCGACCTGCCTTGCCCACTCTCCCCTTCCTCACCTTCTCGCGACCGCTGCCCCGCTGGCTCGGCCACGTCATGAACATGCAGCGCACCCCGGTGCCCTGGGGCGCCGTTCTGCGGGGCGGGCCGGCCGCGCTGCCGCTCCTGCTCGCGGTCCTGGCCGACCGCCCTTCGCTGGGAGTGCCCGCCGCACTGGGGGCCATGCTCGCGGGGATCAACGACCGGCCGGGCAGCCGCCGTGGTGCGGTGCTGCGGCTCGGGGTCCCCGCGGTGATCGGCTCCCTCGGGCTGTTCGTCGGCACCTGGCTCGGCGACCTCACCGGCGGCGGGCGTTCCCTGGTGCTCATGCCGCTCGCGCTGGCCGTGCTCGGACTCGTGGCGGGTGCGCTCAGCTCGACCGGGCCGGTGGCCTCCTCCTGCGGGACCCAGTTGCTGGTGGCGGCCGTGATCGGCGCCGGGATGCCGCTGCCCGAACCCGGCTGGCAGCGGGCGTCCCTGTTCCTCGTCGGCGCGGGGTGGCTGCTGGTGCTGCGGCTGGTGCTGCCCTCCCCGGTACGTTCCCGGGCCAAGGGCGGCGCTCCGTACGTCCTCGACGGGGAGCGGGAGGCCGTGGCGGCGGTGTACACGGCCGTCGCGGAACTGCTGCGGGCCGCGGGGAGCGACCGGGCGCCGGGCCGTCGCGCGGCGCTGAGCGGCGCGCTCGACCACGCACAGGACACCCTGTCCGGGCCGAGGCTGCGACGGCACGCGAGTTCGGCGGCCGAGCGCAGGCTGCACGCCCAGTACGCCGCGGCGTTCCCCCTGGCCGAGGCGGCGACCGCGCTGGCCTGGGCCGGGGAAGCACTGCCCGCCCGGATCGCGGAGGGGCCCGACCGGCTGGCTCGGGCCGTCCTCACGGGCGCCCCCTGCGGCGCGCTTCCCGCTCCGGCCCGGTCCGGATCGGGACTGCGGGCACTCGACGAGGCGCTGCTGCGCGCCGCCACCGATTTCGACAGCCGGGAGGGCCGCACGCCGCGGACCGTCGGGGCCTCGCGTCGTACGTCCCTGCTGCGCCGCGCCTTCGGCCCGGCCGGGCGCGCGTACGGGATCCGGGTCGCCCTGTGCTGCGGGACGAGCACAGCGCTCGCCCAGGTGCTCCGTCACGACCACTGGTACTGGCTGCCGGCGACCGCGGTGTTCCTGGTCAAGCCCGATCTCGGGCCGCTGGCCTCGCGTGTGCTGTGCCGGGCGGTCGGGACGGTGGCGGGAGCCGCTCTCTTCGCCGTGCTGCTGGCTCCGTTCGCCGGACCCGCGGTCGCGGTGGGAGCGGTGGCGGTGTGCGGTGCGCTCGTCCCGGTGGCCAGCCGTCATTTCGCGGCCCAGACGGCGGTCGTCACCGTACTGGTGCTCTCGCTGGTGGTCCTGACCGGTGAGCCCTCCGCCGGTGCCGGGCGCATCGTGGAGTCGCTGCTGGCCTGTGCGCTCGTCCTGGTGATCGGCCATGTGCGGATGCCTGGTCAGCGGGTGCACTCGGTGCGCTCGGCACTGGACACGTCCTCCTCGGCCGCGTACCGGTACCTGCGCCACGTCCTGGACCACCCCGGGGACGGGGAGCTCCGCGGCGATCTGCGGCGGGACGCCTACCGGTCCCTCGCGGCGGCCCGGAACGCGATCGATCTGTCGGCCGCCGAGCTGCCGCCGGTGGCCCGGCGTACGGCCGGGTCCGCCGAGGTCGCCCATGCCCTGGAGTCGCTGATCGACACGACGACGGCCTGCGCCGTGCACCTCGACGGGCGCCCGGCCGGGCTCTCCCGTTCGTACGCCGACCGGCTGTCCGCCCGGCTGTCCGCTCTCGACGCCGCGCAGGCGGGTGCGTTCCGGCCGGACCGGCACGCGGCGGGGACCCCGGCGGCGACGCGCTGAGGACGTACGGCGCTCCCCGCCGCGGGCGTGGTGCCCGCGGCGGGGAGCGTGGTGGAACGGGTCAGCGGATGAGCAGGGTCAGCGCGGCGCAGGCGCCCGTCACGGCGCCTGCCCCGGCGACCGACAGCGCCACGCAGCGGTTCCTGAGCTGTTCGTAGCGTGCGGTGTACTCGGCACGGAGTTCGACCGCCCGTCCGGCCACCCTGCTGAACGACTCCCGGCAGACCGCGACCCGGTCGGTGACGTAGACGCGCTCCACGTCCTCGCGCTGGGCGGTGGTGAGCCAGGGCAGCTGATCGGTGAAGCGGCCGGCGCGGCGGCGCGCCTCTTCGACCTCGGCGTTCCACAGGAGATAGCCCTCCATGCGGGCAAGACCCCGGGCGCAGTCCGGATCGGGTTTCACGCGTTCCTCTTCTCGTGACGGCGGATGTCTTCGGGCCGGCCGCGCCTACTGCTGCTTGTCCCCCGGGGCGATGGTCACGGAGGCGCCGGGCACGTTGGCCGCGTCGTCGATCGCGCGGACGTAGGGGTGGTGCAGGTCGAACGCCGGGGACTCCGAACGGATCCGGGGCAGGGTCACGAAGTTGTGGCGCGGGGGCGGGCAGGAAGTCGCCCACTCCAGCGAACGGCCGAAGCCCCACGGGTCGTCGACCTCGATCTTCTCGCCGTACTTGGCGGTCTTCCACACGTTGTAGAGGAACGGCAGGATCGACAGGCCCAGCAGGAACGAGGCGATCGTCGAGATCGTGTTCAGCGTGGTGAAACCGTCGGCCGCGAGGTAGTCCGCGTAACGGCGCGGCATGCCCTCGGCACCGAGCCAGTGCTGCACCAGGAACGTGCCGTGGAAGCCCACGAACAGCGTCCAGAACGTGATCTTGCCGAGCCGCTCGTCCAGCATCTTGCCGGTGAACTTCGGCCACCAGAAGTGGAACCCGGCGAACATCGCGAACACGACGGTGCCGAAGACGACGTAGTGGAAGTGCGCGACGACGAAGTACGAGTCCGAGACGTGGAAGTCCAGCGGCGGCGAGGCCAGCAGGACACCGGTCAGACCACCGAAGAGGAAGGTGACCAGGAAGCCGGTGGCCCAGAGCATCGGTGTCTCGAAGGACAGCGAGCCCTTCCACATCGTGCCGATCCAGTTGAAGAACTTCACACCGGTCGGTACCGCGATGAGGAACGTCATGAAGGAGAAGAACGGCAGGAGCACCCCGCCCGTCACGTACATGTGGTGCGCCCACACCGTCACGGAGAGACCCGCGATGGCGATCGTGGCCGCGATCAGGCCGATGTAGCCGAAGATCGGCTTGCGGCTGAAGACCGGGATGACCTCGCTGACGATCCCGAAGAACGGCAGGGCGATGATGTACACCTCCGGGTGTCCGAAGAACCAGAAGAGGTGTTGCCAGAGCAGCGACCCGCCGTTGGCCGGGTTGAAGATCTGGGCTCCGAACTTGCGGTCGGCCTCCAGGGCCAGCAGCGCGCCCGCGAGGACCGGGAAGGCCAGGAGGACCAGGACAGCGGTCAGCAGCACGGTCCACACGAAGATCGGCATCCGGAACATCGTCATGCCGGGCGCGCGCATGCAGACGATCGTGGTGATGAAGTTGACCGATCCGAGGATCGTGCCGAAGCCGGAGAATGCCAGACCCATGATCCACAGGTCACCGCCGACGCCCGGCGAGTGGACCGCGTCGGTGAGCGGGGAGTAGGCGAACCAGCCGAAGTCGGCGGCGCCCTGCGGGGTGAGGAAGCCTCCCACCGCGATGAGCGAACCGAAGAGGTACAGCCAGTACGCGAACATGTTCAGTCGGGGGAACGCCACGTCGGGCGCACCGATCTGCAGCGGCATGATCCAGTTGGTGAAACCGGCGAACAGCGGCGTCGCGAACATCAGCAGCATGATCGTGCCGTGCATCGTGAACGCCTGGTTGAACTGCTCGTTGGAGACGATCTGGTTGCCCGGCCGGGCCAGTTCGGCACGCATGACCAGGGCGAGAATGCCTCCGACGCAGAAGAAGGCGAAAGACGTGATCAGGTAGAGCGTGCCGATCGTCTTGTGATCGGTGGTGGTCAGCCATCTGATGACGACATTTCCCGGCTGCTTGCGCCGTACCGGCAGTTCGTCCGCGTACGCGGCCTCTGATTCCACCGGTTCTGAGGTACCCCTCGTCGTCACTGCGACGCTCCTTTGATCGACGGCCCGTTGCGGACTCGCCGACCAGAATGGCCCGGTGGGGTTCGGCCCTGTGGGACATCCTTCCCGGTGGGGCGTCACGGGGCGCCAAGGACACCCGAAAGGCCCAACGGCGGCGGGGCGTGGTCGCCGCCGTCGGGGGGTGTCAGCGGAGATCGAAGACGAGCCGGCCGGACACCTTCCCCTCCAGGACCTCGTCGATCGAGCTGTTGATGTCGTCGAGCCTCCGGGTCTCGCGGACGACCCGGGTGCGGCCGAGGCGGTGCAGCCGGAAGACCTCGGCCAGGTCCTCGCGGGTACCGACGATGGAGCCGACGACGGTGATCCCGTTCAGGACCGTGTCGAAGACCGGCAGCGCGAGCGTACCCTCGGCCGGCAGCGCGACGAGGACGAGCGTCCCTCCGCGGCGGAGCGATCCGTACGCGGCGGAGAAGGACTCGTTGCTGACCGCCAGGGAGATCGCCGCGTCGGCGCCGCCCAGCTTCTGGGCCTCTTCGGCGACGTCCTGGGTGCGGGCGTCGATGACGTGGTCCGCACCCAGCTCCCGGGCGAGCGTCAGTTTCTCGTCGGTGACGTCGACCGCGATGGTCTCCGCGCCGAAGATCCGCGCGTACTGGAGCGCGAGGTGTCCGAGGCCTCCGATCCCGGAGACGAGGACCCGGGCGCCGGGGCGGGCGCCCGAGAGCTTCACGGCCTTGTACGTGGTCACGCCCGCGCAGGTCAGCGGGGCGGCGTCGAGGGGGTCGATCCCCTCGGGCACCGGCACCACGTAGGTGCCGTGGGCCACGGCGTACTCGGTGTGGCTGCCGTCGACCGAGTAGCCGCTGTTGCTCTGCTCCAGACAGAGGGTCTCCCAGCCGGACACGCAGTGGTCGCAGTGGCCGCAGGCCTCGCCGAGCCAGGGGATCGCCACTCTGTCTCCCGCCGAGAGGTGGTTCACCTGGTCACCGACGGCTTCGACCACGCCGATTCCCTCGTGTCCGGGTACGAAGGGGGGCGCCGGTTTCACGGGCCAGTCCCCCCGGGCGGCGTGGATGTCGGTGTGGCAGAGGCCGGAGGTCTCCATCCGCACCAGCACCTGGTGCGGTGCGGGGGTCGGGACGGGCCTCTCCTCCACGGTCAGGGGTTCGGTGAAACTGCGGACCACGGCGGCTTTCACAGGCGCTCCTCCGTTCACCCGGTGTGCCGGAGGCGCATGGAGCCACCGCTGCACCGGATCGGACATTTGCCACAAAATATCCTAAGCCGCTTGAGCTGTTCCCGATCGGCGCGGCTCCACGCGCGGGCACCCGGCGGGCCCTACCCCCCGGCCCAGTCGCGCAACTCGGCGGGCGAGGCGAAGGCCGCCACGTTCCTGTCGAGCGGATGGTCCGTGTACTGGTGGAAGCGCCAGTCCGCCTGGATGCGCGGCTGCCCCGGTTCCACGTAGTCAGCGATCCACAGGCCGTCGCCCGCGTACGAGGTCCTGTCGACGTCGAGCCAGAACGAACGGCCGCAGTAGAGCAGAGCCCGGTGGTCCGGGCGGAGCCGTTTCAACTCGTGGAGGAACTTGTCCTTGTCGGCATTGCCGGCCCGGGTGCCGTCACCGGTCCGCTCCCAGTCGACGGCGAAGAGGTCCCCAGATTTCTCCGGCGTTCCGGCGAGGAAGTAGCGCACCTGCTCCGCCACCTTTCCCGGCCAGAGGAAGTGGTAGAAGCCGACCACGCAGCCGGCGTCCCGCGCCCGCTTCACCTGGGTGGCCAGGTGCGGATTGACGTAGGAGGTCCCCTCCGTCGACTTGATGAAGACGAAATCCACTCCGTCGGTTTCGAACGTCTCCTGATAGGAGCTGACATCTATTCCGTGCAGCATGGGGGCCACCTTCCGGCGAGGTCCGGGATGTCCGTCCTCGTCCCTTCAGATGCCCGCGTCGGGCGCGTGCCATTTCCGCTTCGGCTGAAGTATCGATTCGCCCGCAGGAATAGCGGGCGGGACGGAGGGGTTGGCGCACTACGAGTGACCATTCAGCCTTTCCGCACGACACGAAGAAGGTCGGATCATATGCAGATCGGCATCATTGGTGCGGGCAATATCGGTGGCAACCTGACCCGGCGTCTGACCGCCCTCGGCCACCAGGTGACCGTCGCCAATTCGCGCGGCCCCGAGACTCTCGAAGCCCTCGTCGCGGAAACCGGAGCCACGGCGGCGAAGGCCTCCGAAGCGGCGCGCGACGCGCGGATCGTCGTGGTGACCGTGCCGCTGAAGTCCGTCCCCGACCTGCCCGCCGGTTTCCTGGACCACGCGGCGGACGGAGCCGTGGTGATCGACACCGGCAACTACTACCCGCAGCAGCGGGACGGCCGGATCGCGGAGATCGAGGAGGGGCTGCCGGAGAGCCGCTGGACCGAGGCCAGGATCGGCCGCCCGGTCGTCAAGGCGTTCAACGGCACGTTCGCCCAGGACATCCTGGACCGCGGTCTTCCGCAGGAGACTCCCGGCCGGCAGGCGCTTCCCGTGGCCGGGGACGACGAAGAGGCGAAGAGGGCCGTGCGGGACCTCATCGACGAGCTGGGGTTCGACACGGTCGACGCCGGCGGTCTGGACGAGTCGTGGCGCCAGCAGCCCGGCACACCCGTGTACGGAAACCGGGGTGACGCCGAAGCCATCCTCAAGGCCCTGGCAGCGGCCTCGCCCGAGCGCACCGCGGAGTGGCGGGCGTAGGTGGTGTCCGGCGGCGAGACCGGTACGGCGCGTTGGACGAACCTCCGCGCCGTCGCGGTCAGGCGTCCCAGCGGGCTGGGCGGCTGAGCGAGGGCGGGATCCTCGTCGCACCGTCGCCCCGGGCCGCGTTGAGCTGGACCTGGGTCAGGAAGAGGGTGTCGGTCAGGTCGGCGCCCGCGAGCCGGGCGTCACGGAAGTCGGCTCCGATCACGTCCGCAAGGCCCAGGTCCGCGCCGGTGAGGTCCGCCGCCACCAGGCACGCCGACCGCAGGTCGGCGCCCCGCAGATCCGCGCCCCGGAGCCGGGCCCCGAAGAGATCACGGCCCGGGCGACGCCTTCCGGGGCGGTCGGGCACGGTGGCGCGGACGAGCGCACTGGCCCCGCGCAGCAGGGGCGCGACCGTCTCCCGGTGCGCCGGCACGTCCAAGCCGGCCAGTTGGTCGGCGGGTTCCAGGGTGAGACGTTCCGTGGCGTCGTACGCCCGTCGCAGTTCCTCGCGCATCGGGCCCGCCGCGGGCAGGCCGAGAGCCTCCGTCAGAAGGGCGAGCATCTCGTGGAGCTGACGCATCACCCGGAACACCCGGAACATCTCGTCCGCGGTCTCCGGGCGGGAACGCCAGTTCTGCCCCGCGTACACGCCCTGCGAGACCTTCTGCCCCGCGCCGAAGCAGTCGTACACCGTGCATCCGGGATAGCCGGCGGTCCGGAGCCGCCGGTGGATCCCGCAGCGGAAGTCCTCCTGGAGGTGCGAACAGGGCTCGCCCGCCTCCTTGTCTACCGCGAAGTCGGCGGAGGCGAAGAGGGTGAGGGCGACGCAGCACAGCCCGAAGCAGTTGGCGCAGTCCGCGCGCAGAGCGTCCGCGGCGGTGCCGGAACCCGGGGCGGGACTGGTGGTCCGGGCTGTCTCACCCACGTTCGCGGTACCTCTGCGTTCCCTGCGGAGCGATGGAGCCTGGAGCCTGCCCAGGGAGTCTTGTGCGGTCACCCGATTTTCCGGCGGCCCGCCTCCGAGCCCCCGACCGGCGCGCGCCATGATGGATGGCACATACATCGTTGCAGGAGGTGGCCATCGGCATGACGAACGCACCGGTCGACAGCATCCCGGCCCGACGGGTGCTCACGGGCCCCGCGGATCTGGCCCGCTATCAGCACGACGAGGCCGAGTGGGCTCCGTACGGGATGCCCCGGGCGGTGGTGCGGCCGCAGAACACCGCCGAGGTGCGCGCCGTGGTGCGCCACTGCGTCGAGCACGGCATCCCGCTGGTGTCGCGCGGAGCCGGTACGGGGCTCTCGGGCGGGGCCAACGCGGTGGACGGCGCGATCGTGCTCTCCTTCGAGGACATGAACGCGGTGCTGCGGATCGACCCCGCCGAGCGGCTCGCGGTCGTGCAGCCGGGCGTCGTCAACGACGACCTGCGGGCCGCCTGCGCGGAGCACGGACTCTGGTATCCGCCCGATCCCGCCAGTTCCCCGTGGTCCACCATCGGCGGGAACGTGGCGACGAACGCCGGTGGCATGTGCTGCGTGAAGTACGGCGTGACCCGCGACTACGTACTCGGCCTGGAGGTCGTCAACGGACTCGGCGAAACGGTCCGGCTGGGGCGCAGCACCGCCAAGGGGGTCGCGGGGTACGACCTGGCCGGGCTGATGGTCGGCTCCGAGGGCACGCTCGGCGTCATCACCGAGATCACCGTGCGGCTCAGGCCCCGGCGGCCCGCCGAGCGGACCGTCGCCGGGTACTTCCCCTCGGTGGTGACTGCGGGCGAGGCGGTGAGTGCCGTCACCGCCTCGGGCGTCATCCCCTCTGCCCTGGAACTCGTCGACCGCCACTGTCTCGCCGCCGTCGACGCCTGGAAGAACATGGGGCTTTCCGCCGACGCCGAGGTCGTACTGCTGGGCAGGGTCGACACCCCGGGAGCCGAGGGGGACGCGGAGGCGGAACTCGTACGGGAGTGCTTCGAGCGGGCCGGGGCGACCTGGGCCGCCGTCTCCACCGACCAGCAGGAGGCCGACGCGCTCTTCGAGGCACGGCGGCTCGCCTACCCGGCGCTCGAACGCCTGGGCCCGGTGCTCACCGAGGACGTGTGCGTCCCCAGGACCGCGGTGCCGGAGATGCTGGCGAGGATCGAGCGTACGGCCGCCCGGCACGACATCCTGGTGGCCAACATCGCGCACGCGGGCGACGGCAACCTCCATCCGCTGATCATCACTCCGCCCGGGGACGAAGCCGCCCGGGGACGGGCCCAGTCGGCGTTCGAGGACATCCTGGACGACGCGATCGCGCTCGGCGGCACGGTGACGGGTGAACACGGCGTGGGCCTGCTGAAGATGGGCGGAATGAGCAGAGAGCTGGGTCCGGCCGTGCTCGCCATGCACCGGGCCGTGAAGTCCGCCCTGGACCCGCACGGCATCCTCAACCCCGGCAAGGTGCTGTCCACCGGGCTCCCGGGGGCCTGAACCACGTCCCGACGCGCCGCCGGGCCGGCCGGCGGCGCGTCGGGGCCGGTGCCGCTGTCAGTGGGTCGCGGCACACTGGCCGTACCGGAAAAGGGACTTCGGCACGGGTGAGGGATGTCGCGCATGAGGGATGTCGCGCATGAGGGATGGCGGGGCCACGGAGGTCGGGCGAGGTATGCCGGACGCTGAGGAGACGGGCTTTGAACCGGCGACCGGGGACGGGCTGGCCCTCGCGGCGACCGCGGTGGCGGCACGCGCCGCCGCGGTGGCCACCGCCCACGCGGGTCTGCTGCAGATCCGGCGCGTGACCAACCCGGAGCATCCCGCCCCGGAGTCGGTACCCGCCGCCTGGGAAGTCCTGCGACCCGTGCGCGCTGTGGCGCTGGCGCTGGAGGCGGCCGGTGTCGGACCGTCGGCCGTGGACGCCTCGGGCCGGCGGGCCTCGGCGGGGTATCGGGTCCACGTGGGCCCGGCCCCCGGCACGGTCCGCGTGGAGTGGGTGGGCCCGCCGGGCAGCGGCGCCTCCACGGACGAGGAAGCGTCGCTCACCCGGTGCGCGGGTGTCCTGCGCCGACTGGGCTGGACGGCCCTGCTCTACCGGGGACCGCGGCGGCGCAGGTTCCTGGAGGTGGAGCCGCCGGCCGGCCTCCGGCAGGCGGTCGGCAGGTGACTGGGGTCGGTGTCGTGGCGAGGCCGGTTGCCCGCCGATGTCAGACCCGTGGGAGATGCTGATGGTCCGACACCTCTGACCAGGAGAAGCCGAGATGGAGAAGGACGAGCTCGCCGCGGCCCAGGCTTACGTCAGGCTGCTGGAGGCCACCCGGGCCGCACTCACCGAGCCGCAGGAAGCTCCGCTGTACCTTCCGCTGCTCACTGCCCCGATGGAGGAGGCGGACCTGGCTCTGCGGGACGCCGATCTCTCCGGGAACGAGGAGCGGCTCTTCGCTCTCGTCCGGGCGCTGCGGCCGAGCATGTCGGCGAGCAGCCGGTGAGCCGTGCCGCTCCGGTGCGCGTCACGCGGGTCAGCCCGGGTCACCCGTCGCCGGGGGCGGGCGCCAGCCCGAGTTCCTCCGCGCCGAGCGGAGCGAAGTACCGGGCCACCTCGCTCTCGCGGACGTCCTCGATACGCGGCGGCGCCCAGCGGGGCGCGTAGTCCTTGTCCACGATCCTGGCGCGCACGCCCTCGACGAAGTCGGGGTGCGCGAAGGCGCGGGAGGAGACACGGAAGTCCTGGTCGAGCGACTCCTCCAGACTGCCCGCCGCCCGCGCCCGGCGAACTGCGGCCAGGGTGACCGCGAGTGCGGTGGGTGACAGCGTGAGAAGCGTGTCGGCGGTCTCCTTCGCGGCGGGGGCCCCATGGTCGCGGAGCCGGTCCACGATCCCGCCGACGGTGTCGGCGGTGTAGCAGGTGTCGATCCAGCCGCGCGCGGCGTCGAGTTCCCCGGCCCCCGCGTCGGTGGCGTGGCTCCGGACCGTGCGCGTGATGTCGGCGGGGGTCCCACACCCGGAGAGCGCGGCCGTGAGAGCCGGGAGGTCCCCCGAGCGGACGTGGTGGTCGGCGAGGCCGCACAGCAGTGCGTCCGCGGCGCCGACGGACCGGCCGGTGAGCGCGAGGTGGGTTCCCAGCTCGCCGGGGGCCCGCGACAGCAGGTGGAGCCCGCCGACGTCCGGCACGAAGCCGATGGCGGTCTCCGGCATCGCGACCCGTGAGCGCTCGGTGACGACGCGTACGCTCCCGTGCGCCGAGATGCCGACTCCGCCGCCCATCACGATGCCGTCCATGTAGGCGACGTACGGCTTGGGGAACCGGTGGATCCGCGCGTTGAGACGGTACTCGTCGCGCCAGAAGTCCAGGGACGCGCTGCCGCCGGCCCTGGCGTCGTCGTGCAGGGCACGGATGTCGCCGCCCGCGCACAGACCGCGCGCACCGGCGCCCGAGATCACCACCGCCGTGACGGCGTCGTCGCGCCCCGCCGCCGCGAGCGCCGCGTCGAGGGCGCGCACCGAGGCGTGGTCGAGGGCGTTCAGTACCCGCGGCCTGTTCAGGGTGATGTGGCGGACGTGGCCGTCGTCGCGCAGGAGGACGGGGAGGACGGGGGCGTCGTCGTTCATGGATGCGCTCCGGTACGGGTTCCGCGGCGGCGCCCGCGGGTGCGGGCGACGGAGTCCCGCCATTCTGCGCCGCCGCCCGGTTCCGCCCGCGCGGGGGGCGTCGCCCCTCCCGGGTGGGCTCACCAGCATCTCTGGCACTCCCGCCGGACCGGCTCGACAATTGGACGACCAGGGTCTTTCCCCGCAGCCCGTCGGGCCCGCCGCCGGACGACCTCCGGAGCCGCAATGACCGACCAGACAGAGTCCGCGGAACGCGCGTCCGCGCCCCCGCGTCCAGACGCCTCGGCCCACGACAGTGGGATCGACACGGTCCAACGGCTGGCGATGAACCGGACCGGGAGTTTCGACTGGGACCTGGAGACCCGGACCATGAACGTGGACGACGCCGGGCTGATGGTTTTCGGCGTGGATCCCGCGACGTTCGACGCCAGCAGGCCCGGGACTTTGGTGGACCTTCTGGAACCCGCCGAGCGTGAGCGCCTCAACCTGTCGGTCGACGAGGCCGTCACCAGTGGAGCCAATTCTTACAGCGTGCACTTCCAGGTGCCGCTGCCGGGCGGGGAGGTCCAGTGGACACACGCTCAGGCGCGCATCCTGCGCCTCCCCGACGGCAGGGCCCATCGCATCGTCGGAGTGGTGCGGGACGCGACGGCGGAGGTCACGCACTCGGATTTCGTTCTGGAACTGGAGAAGCGCCGCCAGCGCCAGACGAGCATCGTCGAGCGGACGACCAGTGCCATGTCGCGTGCCGCGTCCGTGGACGACGTCACGGCGGCGCTGAGCGGGCCGGGGGGGACGGCGAGGCTGGGTTCGGACGGGGTGACGCTCGGGCTGGTGAAGAACGAGTCGCTGAACGTCGTCGCGGTGAGCGGGCAGACGCTGGAGGCGTTCGACGGACTGGGCTCCGGCGATCTCCGGCGGAAGCTGCCGCTGGTCGACACCATCCTCAGCGGTCGTCCCCGGTTCATCACCTCACCCGACGATCTGGTCCGGCGCTATCCGGTGCTGGAGTCCCACGTGGACCTGCTGGGCTTCTCGTCCGCCGCCTATCTGCCGCTCGTCGCCCAGTCGCGTTCACTGGGCGGGCTGGCGATGTTCTACGGCAGACCGATGTCGTTCAACGCGGACGAACGGATTCTCTGCCTGGGCCTCGCCGCCATCCTCGCGCAGAGCCTGCAACGGGCGATGCTCTTCGACGAGGAGCGCGAGTTCGCGACCGGGCTCCAGGCGGCGATGCTGCCCCGGCGGATCCAGAGCGTCGAGGGCGGCGAGATCGCGGTGCGCTACCACGCCGCGCGGACCGGGCGCCAGGTCGGCGGCGACTGGTACGACATGATCGCACTGCCCAACGGCCGGTACGGCCTGGTGGTGGGCGACGTACAGGGACACGACACGCACGCGGCGGCGATCATGGGACAGCTCAGGATCGCCCTGCGCGCCTACGCCGCCGAGGGGCACCCGCCGGCGACCGTACTCGCCAGAGCTTCGCGTTTCCTCGCGGAGCTGGACACCGACCGCTTCGCGACCTGCACCTACGCGCAGGTCGATCTGGGCTCGGGCGCCCTGCGCGTGGCTCGCGCGGGCCACTTCGAGCCGCTCATCCGGCACGCCGACGGGCGGGTCCGCAGCCCCCAGGTCAGGGGCGGTCTCCCGCTCGGCATCTCGACGTACTTCGAGTACGAGGAGTTTCCCGAGACCCGTCTCGACCTCGTGCCGGGCGAGACGCTCGTGCTCTTCAGCGACGGCCTGGTCGAGGAGCCGGGGGCCGACATCGACACCGGGCTCGCGGCGCTGGCTCAGGAGGTACGGACCGGGCCGCCCGGGGCCGAGGCGCTCGCCGACCATCTCTCCGAACGGCTGTGGGAGCGCTGGGGATCGGGCGACGACGTCGCTCTGCTGGTGCTCCGGCGCAGTCCGGGCGTGGGGTCCACGCTGGCGCCCAGGCTGCACCAGTACATCCACCAGGCCGATCCCGAGGGCCTCTCGGACGCCCGCTCGATCGTCCGGCAGGCGCTGACCGACTGGGACATGGAGGAATTCGCCGACGACGCCGAACTCGTCACCGGGGAGCTCCTGGTCAATGTGCTGCTGCACACGGAGGGAGGCGCGGTGCTCACGATGGAGGTGCTTCCCGAACCGGTGCGCCGGATACGCCTCTCGGTCCAGGACCGCTCCAGTGTATGGCCGCGCAGGCGCTCTCCCGGTGAGACCTCGACCTCGGGACGCGGGCTCCTGCTGCTGGACGCCGTCGCCCTCAGGTGGGGCATCGAGCCCCGGGGCGAGGGGAAGGCCGTGTGGTGCGACATCGGCCCATCCGAACCGCCCGCCGCCGGCCCGGAGGGGCAGGAGGCTGAAGGCGACGCCCGCGTCTGAGGGGTCGGAATCTGGCGGGCAGGCAGTCGTCCGTGGGAATTCCGCCCCTGCCGGGCGACAGAAAATGGCTCGAAGCGCTCGGTCCGGGGGCCGCCGTGCTGTTCGCGGTACGGACCGTCCGCGGGGCCGGCGGACGGTGAGCCGCCGGGGGCGTCCCGGCGGCTCGGCGGGACACCTGCCGCGACCGTTCAGAAGGGGTAGGTGTCCTCCTGCCGGACGGCCACCCCGAGGTGTTCGCCGACCCGGTTGACCAGCAGAGTCATCTCGTACGCCACGTGACCGACATCGGCTTCCGCGGCGGTGAGCACGCACAGGCAGCTCCCGTCCCCGGCTGCGGTGACGAACAGCAGTGCCTCGTCGAACTCGACCATCGTCTGGCGTGCTCTGCCCGCTTTGAAGTGTCTTCCCGAGCCGCGTGCCAGGCTGTGCAGCCCGGAGGATACGGCCGCCAGGTGCTCCGCGTCCTCCCGGACGAGCCCCGCGCTGGCTCCTGTCACCAGTCCGTCGTTCGAGAGCACCAAGGCGTGCTGTATGTGCTCAACCCTGCTGGTGAGATCGTCGAGAAGCCAGTCAAGTCCCCGGTCCAACGCCATGCGTACCCTCCCCGTCACCACTGCCCCGTACCCCTCTTCGCGTAAGCCTCGCGCACACCTCCCATGCGGGCAAGCGGCCCTCCGATTCCGGGGCGTCGCTTCGCGCCACTCGCGCGCCGACGGCGCAGGATGGGCCCATGGCACACCACATGACAGAGGAAGAGTGGCGGACGTTCCTCTCCGCGGGGACCCGCACCGGCAAGCTGTCCACCGTGCGGGCCGACGGGAGCCCCCACATCGCGCCCGTCTGGTTCCTGCTGGACGGGCAGGATCTGGTCTTCAACACCGGCAGGGACACGGTGAAGGGACGCAACCTCGCGCGGGACGGGCGGGTGGC
The DNA here is from genome assembly GCF_026343115.1 of Streptomyces sp. NBC_00102. Classification (GTDB taxonomy): domain Bacteria; phylum Actinomycetota; class Actinomycetes; order Streptomycetales; family Streptomycetaceae; genus Streptomyces. The sequence continues at coordinate 142,685 of NZ_JAPEMC010000004.1, read as the reverse complement.
GTTGTGTGTGGACGACGACAGGCCGCCGTTCTCGTTCGCCGTCGTCCAGGGGCGGGCCGCGCTCAGCGAGGACCCCGACGAACTGCTGACCTGGGCGACCCGGATCGCGGCCCGGTACATGGGTGCGGACGCGGCGGCGGAGTACGGCCGCCGCAACGCGGTACCGGGCGAACTGCTGGTGCGGGTACGGATCGAGAAGGTGGTCTCGATGGCCGACATCGCCGACTGAGGGTCGGCGCGGCCCCGGGCGGCTCGGGGTCCCGTGCCCGCGAACGGGCTACTGGCCCACGGAGTCGAGCAGCCGGGCGGTGTGCATCCGCCCGGCGTACTCGACCATCCTGATCAGAACCTCCTTGCCGGAGGCCCGGTCGCGCGCGTCGCAGAGGACGACCGGCGTGCCGGGGTCCAGATCGAGGGCGAGCGACACGTCCTTCTCCTCGTAGGAACGGGATCCCGAGAAGCAGTTGACGGCGACGACGAACGGGATGCGCCGGTGTTCGAAGTAGTCGACCGCGGGAAAGCAGTCCTCCAGCCGCCGGGTGTCGGCGAGGACGACGGCCCCGAGAGCTCCTTGCGACAGTTCGTCCCACAGGAACCAGAAGCGGTCCTGTCCCGGCGTCCCGAACAGGTAGAGGGAGAGCCCGGAGCGGATGGTGATCCTGCCGAAGTCCATCGCGACCGTGGTCGTGGTCTTGCGCTCCACGCCTTCGGTGTCGTCGACGGTCTGCCCGGCCTCGCTGAGCAACTCCTCGGTGCGCAGCGGGCGGATCTCGCTGACGGCACCGACCAGGGTGGTCTTGCCGACACCGAATCCTCCGGCGACCAGGATCTTCAGGGCGAGGGCGGTGTTCTCACCGTCCAGGCCACCCGGATCCCCCGGTACGGCGTCCCCGTCCGCGCCTCTCCCGTCACTGTCTCCACGGACTGCACCGCCTGCGTGCTCGGAGGACATCGATCACTTCTCTCACCCATGAGTTCCCGGGGGCGCCCACGCGGATCGGGCGCACCCCTTCGGACTCGGTCGAGTAATTCCCGGTACGTGCCGGTCAGGTCCAGAGCAGCATGACAAGCCGGTCGGCCCGCCGCGGGAGGCGATCGCAATTTGATCGTTGCGGCCGGAAGGTGGTCACAGGATGCGCGTATGGCGACATCAATCGAGCGGGTGGGTCCGGGCGCGACGATCTCTTCCGGCCACACTGGTCCGTACCAACCTCGCCGGCCCGGCACCCGTCTCAGGAGCGCGCGTCCTCGCGCTCCGCCTCCGCGTCCTTGTCCCGCCCCACGGCCGCCATGCGCTTGTCGGGCCACCAGGACACCGGGCCGATGTCGAGCACCAGCGCGGGCACCAGCAGCGACCGGACCACCAGGGTGTCGAGCAGAACGCCGAACGCGACGATGAACGCGATCTGCACCAGGAAGGCCAGGGGGATGACCAGGAGCGCGGCGAAGGTCGCGGCCAGCACCACGCCCGCCGAGGTGATCACCCCACCGGTCGTGATCAGGCCACGCAGCATCCCCTGACGGGTGCCGTGCAGCAGCGCTTCCTCCCGTACCCGGGACATCAGGAAGATGTTGTAGTCCACGCCGAGGGCGACGAGGAAGACGAACCCGTACAGCGGTACCGAGGCGTCCGTGCCGCTGAAGCCGAACACGTGCTGGAAGACGAGCGCGGAGACGCCCAGTGTGGCGAGGTAGTTGAGCCCGACGGTGGCGACCAGCAGGACGGGCAGCAGGACCGAGCGGAGCAGTGCGATCAGGATGACCAGGATGATCGCGAGCACCACGGGCACGATGAGCGCGCGGTCCTCGGAAGCCTGGGTCTGCGTGTCGAGCCGCTGCGCGGAGTACCCGCCGACGGCGGCCTGTGCGCCGGGGACGGCGTGGACCGCCTCGCGCAGCCTCTTCACCGTGGCGTTGGCGGCGTCGCTGTCGGCCTCCGCCTTGAGTGTGGCGTCGATCCGCACCCGTCCGTCGACGACCATCGGGGGGCCGTCTCCGGGGCGTCCGGACGCGGTGACCGGGGCGACGGCCGCGATCCCCTCGGTTTTCCCGGCGGCGGCGACGACCTCGTCGGTACGGTCGGCGGCGGCGATGATCACGGCGGGGTTCCCGGACCCGCCGGGGAAGTGCTCGCTGAGCGTGGCCTGCGCGGAGACGGACGGCGCGTCGTTGACGAAGGTCTCGTCCAGCGGTACGCCCTGCGACTTCAGGGTGGGCGCGAAGACCGCGCACACCACCAGGAGCAGCAGGGTGCCGGCCCAGACCTTGCGAGGGGCGCGGTCCACGAAGGAGGCGACGCGCCGCCAGATGCCGTGTCCGCCGGTGGCGGCGTCCGCGGGGCGGGGCTTGGCCGGCCAGTAGGCGGCCCGGCCGGTGAGCACCAGGACCGCGGGAAGGAAGGTCAGGGTGGAGAGCACGGCGCAGACGATCCCGATGGCACCCACGGGGCCGAGCGCCCGGTTGTTCGTCAGATCGCTGAGCAGCAGCGCGAGCAGCCCGAGGGCGACGGTCGCCGCGCTCGCCGTGATGGCGCCCGCCGAGCGCCGCAGTGCGGCGAGCGCGGCCGAGGCGCGGTCGGCGCCCCGGGTGAGTTCCTCCCGGAACCGGGCGGTGAGCAGCAGCGCGTAGTCGGTGGAAGCGCCGATGACGAGGATCGAGAGGATGCCCTGCACCTGGCCGTCGACGCGTACGGCACCGTGGTCGGCGAGCACGTAGACGATCGCGCAGGCGAGTCCGAGGGCGAAGACGGCGCTGAGGATGATCAGGAAGGGCAGCAGCAGGCTGCGGTAGACCAGCAGCAGGATGACGAGGACGGCGACGAGGGCCACTCCGAGGAGCAGACCGTCGATGCCGCCGAAGGCGTCCTTGAGATCGGCCTGGGCCGCCGCGGGCCCCGCGATGCCCACCGTGGTGCCGGACACGGACCGGGCGGCGTCGCGCACCCGGTCGAGCGTTCCGGGCAGGGCGTCACCGAGGCCGGAATCGAGCTGGACGACGCCTTCGAGCGCCCGGCCGTCCTTCGAGGGGAGCGCCGGGGTGGGGGTTCCCTCGACTCCGGGCGTACCCCGGAGCGAGGCGAGCGCGCGGGTGGCGGCGTCGGCCGCACCGCCCGGGAGTGCGCCGTCCTCGCCGGTCCAGACGACGATGGCAGGCACGGTGCCGGACTTCTGGAAGGCCTTCTGTTCCTCGGAGACCTCGGTCGACTCGGCGCTGCGCGGCAGGAACGCGGCCTGGTCGTTGGTGGAGACCTCTCCGAGCTTCCCTGCGTAGGGGCCGAAGACTCCCCCGATGCCGAGCCAGACGAGGACGAGTACTGCGGGCACCAGCCAGCGGAGTGTGCGGTGCCGTGAGGCGGACGTCATTGCTTCCCCAGGAGTCGACGCGTTCGTAACGACGGGACGTGCTTGCGAGGTGGCAGCGGTTGCTGCGAGGTGACGGTGCTGCGGAGTGATTCTGCGGAGAGGGACGGTGGTGCCGGGCGGGGGTGGTGCGACACGACGGTGCCGCGAGGCGGGACACGTTCCCCGGATCGCGGTACGTATGGCGGTCCGACACGCGGTGGAGCATGTCTCTCAATGATCAACTATCTCAATCATCGAGAGATATTACCCTGGACACATGCGCAGCACTGAAGGCGGCCCTGACAGAGGCACCGACGACGACGCGGCCGGGCTCCAGAGTTTCGCCGTGCTGCTGCGGCGGATGAACAGCGAGTTCAACCGCATCGCACATGAATTCGCCCATGAGCAGGACCTCCACCCGACGGACGTGCAGGCGCTCATCGCGATCCTCGACGCGGACCACGGTGAACCCGGCACCGCCATGACGCCGGGGCGGCTGCGGGAGCAGCTCAATCTGACCTCGGGCGCGGTGACGGCCTGTCTGGACCGGCTGGAACGGACCGGTCACATCCGGCGGGTCAGGGACAGTGGCGACCGGAGGGTGGTGCACCTCCACTACGCGCCGGCGGCGATGGCGGTGGCCCGCGACTACTTCAGGCCGCTCGCCGAGAGCACCCGCGCCGCGCGGGGCCAGTTCGACGCGGCGGAGTTGCGTACGGTCTCCCGGTTCCTCGAAGCGATGAACGACGAACTCGCCCAGATCCGCCGGGCACGGAAATGACCATCGGGGAGTCGTCCGACTCCCCGATGGTCCGGCCAAGCGGCGGGCTGTACGGTCCCAGTCTCCGGCCGGTACTCGGCATGCCCGGGACGCCTCAGAGCGCCCGCAGTCCGTCGATGACCTCGCGGAGAATGCGTGCGTCGGGCAGCTGTGCGGGCGGGACGGGCCGGCTCACCGTCACGTGGCCACCCTCCAGCAGGTCGCCCAGGAGCACTCGTACCACGCCCACCGGGAGGTCGGCGTCGGCGGCGAGCTCCGCGACCGACTGGGTCTCCTCCTGGCACAGGGCGAGCAGTGCCCGGTGTTCCGGACCGAGCATCGTCTCGGCGTCGCGGTCGGACGCTTCGGCGACGTCGACCAGGGCGATGAGGTCGAACCGCGCCCCGCTCGGACCCGGTTCCGTACGTCCCCCGGTGACGGCGTACGGGCGCACCAGGGGTCCCGCGTCCGCGTCGTACCACTGGCTACCGCGCAGAGCGTCCGCGCCGGTACCCATCTCCCTGTCCCGGTAGGGGTCGTGGGACCAGAGGTCCCGGCCGCCGTAGGCCATTTCGGACTCGTCGGACATTCGCACCGTTTTCCTCCCGTCCTTCCGTCCTCTCAGCCCGCGGCCGTGGGTTGTGCGAGCCGTGCCGGTGAACTCAGGTGCTCACCGACCCGCTTGACCAGGCGTGCCATCTCGTACGCGACCAGGCCGATGTCGGCGACGGCGTCGCTCAGCACCGCCAGGCACGAGCCTTCCCCCGCCGCGACGACGAACAGGAAGCCCTCGTCCATCTCCACCATCGTCTGGCGCACACCGCCTGCCCCGAAGTGACGGCCCGCTCCCTTGGCGAGGCTGTGGAAGCCTGAGGCGACGGCGGCCAGGTGTTCGGCGTCCTCGCGGCTCAGCACGCTGGAGGCGCCGACCGCCAGTCCGTCGCCGGACAGGACGACGGCGTGCCGCACTTCCGCGACCCTCTTCACCAGATCGTCCAGCAGCCAGTCGAGTTCGCCCGAGCGGTGGTTCAATGCCGTCCTCACGTTCGCGATCATCCGGGATCTCCTACGTCGATGGGGTGGGCCGCCGGGCCCGGTGCGGGGGGCGCCGTCGGCGGGGCTACCGCCGCCGTACCACTGCCGCGCCGCCATCCGTCCCGGTAGGCGGTCATGCGGTCCCGGACCTGTTCGGGCGTGCGCTCGGCGGGTCCGCCCCCGCCCCCGGCACGCTGTTCCCGCGGCGGCGGGGCCTGCCCCTGGCGGAGCTGGGGCACCAGGTGCGCCTGCCGGACCCGCCGGGGAAGCTCCTCGTCGTCGCCGGCCGCCTTGCTCCGCTCCGGGGGCTGGGCCGCCGCCTGCTTGAGGGGTGACCGGGGGTGGCCGCGTTCCGCTGCCCGGCCGGCCGCCGGGGTGCGGGGCCTGCGCCGGAGTGCGGTGACCGGGGCGGGAGGCGTGTCCGAGGCGTCTTCGCCCGTCTCCGCGGGGTCGGGGTCGGGGGCCTGGTCGGGGACCGCGACGGGCGGCGGGAAGGCGGCCCGGTGCCCGCCTCCGGTGACGGCCGCCCGTGGCGAGGGCTTCTCGCCCGCGGCTGCCTGCGGAGCGGGGGCGCCCGGATCCGCGTTCTCCGGCGGATCCTCGTGCAGCAGAGCGGTCGGCAGCAGAACGACCGCGGTGGTGCCGCCGTACGGAGAGGTGCGGAGCCCGACCTTGATCCGGTGGCGGGAGGAGAGCCGGCTGACGACGAACAGTCCGAGCCGGTCGCTGTCGAACAGATCGAGCGCCTCGGACTGTTCGATGCGCTTGTTGGCCTGCGCGAGGAGCTCCGCCCCCATGCCGAGGCCACGGTCCTCGATCTCGATCGCGTAGCCGTTGCCCACGGGTTCGCCAGTGATCCGCACCTTGGTGTGCGGCGGCGAGAACTGGGCCGCGTTCTCGACGAGTTCGGCGAGCAGGTGGGTGAGGTCGGCGACCGCGACCCCCGTCACGGAGACGTCGGCGAGCCGGCGTACCTCCACCCGGGCGTAGTCCTCGATCTCCGAGACCGCCGCCCGGACCACCTGGGTGAGCGGCACGGGCCTGCGCCAGGCCCGTCCGGGGGCGGCGCCGGACAGGATGATCAGGCTTTCCGCGTGCCGGCGCATACGGGTGGTCAGGTGGTCGAGGCGGAAGAGGTCGGCCAGTTCGTTGGGGTCGTCGGCGCGGCGTTCCATGCCGTCCAGGAGGTTGAGCTGACGGTGGACCAGGACCTGGCTGCGGCGGGCGAGGTTGACGAAGACCCCGGCGATGCCGCTCGCGAGTTCGGCGCGCTCCACCGCGGCGCTGAGCGCCGCGCGGTGCACGATGTCGAGTGCCTCGCCGACCTGGCCGATCTCGTCCTGCGAGGGCCTGCGGGGCGGGGATTCGGCCTTGACGTCGATCTCCTCCCCCGCCCGCAGGCGTTCCATCGCTCGCGGCAGTTCGCGGCGCGCGATGGCCAGGGCGCTGTCGCGCAGGCTCACCAGCTCCGTGACGAGGCCGCTGCCGATGCGTACGGAGATGACGAGCGCGGCGACCACGGCGATGAACCCGAACAGGACCGCGGCCCCGTCGGAGCTCGTCAGCCCGCTCGCCAGCGGATCGGAACGGCCCGCCAGGCGGTCCGCCGCCGCGGCCTCGACGGCGCGCAGCCGGGTGAGGACGGGGCCGCCCGCCAGGGCCCAGGCGTCGGCCGGGACCGCTTGGGCGGCCGGGGCACCGGGCCGTGCGGCGAGTACCGCGTCCTCGGCGCTCTCCACGGCGCGGTACGCGCTGTCCGCGGCGAGGTCCTGCCAGGCGTCGCGTTCCGCGGCGGGCAGATCGGCGGCGGCCGTCTCGGTGAAGGCCCGCCGCGCCTCGACGGCTCCGGTGAAGCGGAGCAGCGCCCGCCCTTCGAGCGTGCCGGTCCGCGCGGCCGCGGCGAGGAGGACGTCCTCGCGTGCCAGCATCTCGTCCGCCCTGCCGAGTTCGAGCAGGACTCGTGCCTCGGGACCGATTTCGGCGTTCTGGATCCCGGTGAGGGCTCCGAGCACTCCGAAGGCGGCGCCGATGGCGTCGGTGTACGCGAGATAGGCGCTGTCCCGGTCGGTGTCGCTGTCCGGTTCGGGGCCCGGGGAGGCGAGGAGCCGGCCGCGCAGGGGGCCGAGTCCGTCGGCGCGGGCGAGGAAGACGTCCATGCGGGTGGCGAGCCCCGCGGGCAGGCCGCCGGTGTCCGCGACGGTGTGCCCCTCGCCCATCCTGAGCCGGTCGAGCGCCGCGCCGGTGCGGGCGGCTCGGGTCTCCAGGGTCGCGGCGGCGCCGTCGCCGGGTGCGGCCGACTGGACGAGGGCGGCCTTCCGCTCGGCCTGGAGCGCGTCGACGGCTTGCCGGACCGGGGTACGCACGGTGGCGTCCACCCGTTCCGCCTGACGGAGCCGGGACACCTCCTGGGCCGTGGTGACGGTCGCGAGCCCCCACAGGGCGAGCAGCGACACGACCGGCACCATCAGCAGGGCGAGCACTTTGGCCCGTACGGTGCGCGGCCTCGGGGACCAGGTGCGCCGGCGGCCGGACGGGTCCTGCGTGCGGCGCGGACGGGAGCCGAGCACGACGCGCTCGTCGGCCGGGGGACCCGCGTGCGCGCGCCGGCCCCGTACCGGGGGTATGGGCCGGTCGTCCTGGGCGCCGGGCGCCTGGGTCGTACGGAGTGGGCGCATGGCCTCCTCGTTCCGGTCGGGAAAGGGGTGGTCGGGGAGCGGGAACGGCGGCCCGGTCAGGGGCGGGCGGCCGGGGACGGTTCGCCGGGCGTGGTGAGCCGGTCGGTGTGGCGGGCGCGTGCGGCCGTGGCGAACGCGTAGGCGTCGTCGTCGGCGTCCCGCGCCGTGGGCGAGAGCGCGACGAACGCCGAGGTGAGGAAGAGGTAGGAGCCGAGCCCGACGGTGAGGGGGAAAATGAACTGCATGGCCGTGGCTCCGGTCAGGGGCGCCGCGGACGGAGCCACCTCGACACCGACCGCCAGCATCCCGGTGTAGTGCATGGAGCTGACGGCGGCCCCCATCACGAGGGAGGCGAGCACCACGGCGCCGGGGGTGTGGATGTTGAGGGCCGCCCAGAGCGCCGCGGTGGCGGCGACGACGGCGATCGCCACGGAGACCGCGACCATCACGGGGTTGTAGTGGACCTCGCCGTGCAGGTGGATGGCGGCCATGCCGAGGTAGTGCATGCTCGCGACGCCGACGCCGGTGGTGAGCCCGCCGGCCAGCAGGGCCCGTTCACGGTTGCGTCCGTGTCCCACGGCGAAGACGCCGATCCCGACGACCACCACGGCGACGATCAGGCTGAACAGGGTCAGGCCCACGTCGTAGCGGATGTCGGTGCCGGTGACCCCGAAGCCGAGCATGGCGACGAAGTGCATCGTCCAGATGCCGGTGCCGAGGGCGGAGGCCGCGGTGAGCAGCCAGTTGCGCCGCGAACGGCCGGTGGTGTGCAGTGCGCGCACGGTGCACCGCAGGCCGAGCGCGGCGCCTGTCGATGCCATCGCGTACGACAGCACGGGTGTCAGCCAGCCGAAGGTGGCGTGGTCCAGGTGTCCCATAAATCGGGGACGCTAGCCCGGCGGGCGGTACGCGTCGGGGGCACACTTCGAAATTCATGGAATATGACGGATCGCCGTTCTGAAGCGATCGCAGAGTGGCTGATTCTGTCGCCCGAAGCCCGCGGACGGACACAGGAGACTGTCGCCATGAACCCGCCAAAAGGGACGCGCCACCCCGGGATCCCCACCTCGTACGGCTCACGGAAGCATTCCCGGCTCACCGCGAACTCACTCCTCCCACCGCCCCGTTCCAGCCATCCGACCGCGATCATGTACACATGGACGACGAACGGACACATGTACGCGACTTCTTCACCGAGCGGGCGGCCGGCTGGGACAGCCGCTTCCCCGGCGACGGCCCCGCCTACGCCTCGGCGGTGGGCCTCCTCGGGCTCCGTCCGGGGGATGCGGTGCTCGACGCGGGCTGCGGTACGGGCCGGGCCCTGCCGTTCCTGCGCGAGGCGGTCGGCCCGTCCGGCACGGTCCTGGGCGCGGATCTGACGCCCGCGATGCTCCGGGAGGCGGTGCTGGCCGGACGCGACCGGTACGCCGCGCTGCTGCTCGCCGACGTCGCGCGCGTCCCCCTGCGGGACGCGGCATTGGACGCCGTGTTCGGCGCCGGACTGGTCTCCCACCTCGCCCACCCGGAGGCCGGTCTGCGCGAACTGGCCCGTACGGTGCGGCCGGGCGGCCGGCTCGCCCTCTTCCACCCGATCGGCAGGGCCGCGCTCGCCGCTCGGCACGGTCGCGCGCTCACCGCGGACGACCTGCGCGCCGAGCCCAACATCCGCCCTCTGCTGGCCCGTTCGGGGTGGCGGCTGGACTCGTACACCGACAAGGACGACCGGTTCCTCGCCCTCGCCCGCCGTGAGCGGTGAGCGTTCCGGCCGACTTCGCGCACCGCCTCGGCCTCCTGGGGCGTGTCCGGCGGATCAGGACCGGATAGGACGCGGCGCAGATCCGCCGGACACGGCCCTACGCTTTCGTGGAGGAACCGTCGGCTGCGCGACACCCTGGAATCACTCGGCGGCGGCTCCGTCCGACGCACGGTGGTGCGGCACCGGGCAGCCCCGGACGCCCGGCACGGGAAAGGTGCCGAGCCCGGAGACCTCGTACCCGTCCGGGTAGCCCTTGATCTCCGGGTTCTCGCGGGCGTGGTGCGGCCGGGAACGCGGCGGGAGCAACCTGACCGTCCGCGCCCGCAGCCGCAGCGCACCTCTGGTCAGGCCGCGCGCGAGAGGGCCCGGCCGTCGGTAGCGGAAGGCGTCCAGCAGCGCGTCGTCGAGGAGCGCGAGGCTCGCCCCGCGCACCAGCCGCGCCAGCGGCGCGGGGTACCAGGAGGCCATCAGGCCGAGCGTGGCGTCGGAGACCCGCCTGGCCCCCTCGTCCCACCCGAAGTGGGCGTCCTCGTACGCGTCGAGGGTCTCCTCGAACTCCTCGTAGGTGCGGGGCACGTCCTTGATCCCCATGTGCACGCCAAGCGTGCGGTAGTAGGTGGCGTACGCCCGGCGCTCGTGGGCCGACAGCCGGCGCCAGCCGTACGCGTCCAGCCAGCGCTTGGGGATCACGACGAAGGTACAGAGCACGTAGCGCATGTCGTCGTTGCCGATGTCGTAGGCGCGGTGCATGGCGTTGATCCGGCGGAGCGCGGTGCGCCCCTCGTCGGAGCCGAACCCGTGCTCGACGACGGTGTCGAGCAGGAGCACCGTGTCGTCGTAGCGCTTCTGTGAACGGTCCGTCAGTTCGGCCGTCGCCGCGAGCAGTCGGCCGATGCTGGGCACGGCGTAGGTACGGTACAGGGCGAGTTCGAGCGCGCGGGTCACGTCCCAGGGGAATTCGAGGGTGACGGAGAGGCGGTAGATCCGGAGGAAGTCCCTCTCGGGGTCGAGGCTTCGAATTTCCTTGAGCCGGTCGTACCGCTTCATGCCCGCTTCCCTCCGCCGGTCCGGAACCCCCACTCTACGGCGGGCGCCGCGGCGCGGTCCGGAACAGGAAGAGGCGGTCCGGGTCCCGGAACCCGCGATCGTGCGCCGTGCGAGGACTCGACGCCGGGGTTACCGGGTGGTTAGGGTGCGCCGACGACGCCGAAGAGGGCGACGGACGAGCATCGGGACAAAGGAGGGCACCGTGGCCGGGACGGACGACCTGATCGCCACCGACGACGACGCGCTGTACGTGCTGACCGCGCTCCTGCTGACCCCGGCGAACTTTCCCACCGTGCTCGGCGACGACTATCCGGCCGCGTGCGAGGCACTCGCCCTCGAACCGTACGAGGAGGGCTACGGCCTGGTGCTCGGCCAGGACGGCGCGGGCGCCCGCTGGACCGTGGTGACCGAGGACGTCACCCTCGTCGCGGGAACCATCGCGGCCTGGGACTGCGGTATCCCGCAGGAACTCTCTCCCGACGACCGCACGGTCGTCTGCGCGCTCCCGGGCTGGCCCCTCGCCCTCGCGGTCGCCGCGCCAGGTGTGCCCGCGCCCCACGACCCGGAGCCCGAGCCCGCCGGGGACGAGCCGGGCGGGGCGCTGCTTCTGACGCCCCCCTCCGAGAGTGAATGGGGCCCCGAACAGCGGCGGATGGGGGCGGACGAGGTCGCCGCCCACTGGGCGTCCTGGCGCGAGCAGGTCGACGCGGCCGACCCCGGGCCCGGAGCGTCCGCGACCCTGGAACCGGGGAATCCGGAAGAGCAGGAGCCGGAATCGAAGGGAAGTGCCGGCGTACGCAGGGTGCTGGAAGAGGCGCGCGACTATCTGGACTCGCCCCCGCCGCCGGGGCGCGTCAGGTCGTCCTTCGCCTCGGCCGACGCCCGGACGCTGCGGGTCGACGGGCCCGGCTGGTCGCTGGTCGCCCGCACCGACGACATGGCCTTCGTCCTGCTGGACGAGGAACCGGGCGAGGTGATGCAGGTACGGCAGGGCCCGCAGCTGCTCGAGCTCCTCAGCGCCCTCGACGCGCTCGCCACCCGGCCCGCCTGAGGCTCTCGCTCGGGGCCCGCGCGAGAGGTACCGCTCGAAAGGACCCCACGAGACACGCCCGCGGGACGGGCCTCTCCGGACGGGTCTCTCCGGACGGGCCTCCCGCGAGGGCCGCGGAGGTCAGACCCGGTCGAGGGCCTTGTGGGGACCTACGGGGAGTTCGGCACGGACGGTGTCTCCGGCTCGCACGGGTCCTCCTTCCACCACCACTCCCATGATCCCGGCCCGGCGGACCACGCGTCCCGCGTCGTCGCGCCCGACGACGCGCTTGAGCAGGCCGCTCCGGAAGGCGTCGATCTGCAGGCACGGGTTACGCAGACCGGTGACCTCGACGACCGCCTGGTCGCCCAGGTGCAGCAGAGTCCCTTCCGGCAGTGCGAGCAGGTCCAGGCCGCGTGTGGTGACGTTCTCCCCGAGGTCGCCGGGGGCAAGGTCGAAGCCCTCGGCGCGCAGCTCGTCGAAGAGTTCCTGCTGGATCAGGTGGACCTGGCGGAGGTTGGGCTGGGTGGGATCCTGGGCGACCCTGCTGCGGTGCTTGACCGTGACCCCCGCGTGTACGTCACCTTCGACACCGTGTCCGGCCCGGAGCGTGATGCTCTGCCGGACCGGCTTGGTGAAGGTGTACTCACCACTGCTGCTCACAGCCGCGACTATGCCGTTCAACGTCCCACTTCCCTGCGTCCGAGTCGCCGGACCCTGCGTCGCTGCGACGGATCGAGCAGCAAGTATCCCGCGGTGGGCACCCCGATCAGCACCAGTAGCGCCCACCAGAACCCGATGAACGGGATCAGGACGGCTGCCACGACAACTCCCCCGAGGGCAATCTTCGCGCCGTTCGACATGATCGTGCCTCCTCCGCGGCACGGAGCCGCTTCTCCCATGACAACGCAGGCCCGGCGCGAACGGTTCCCTCACCGGCCGCGATCTCGTCCGATGCCGCTCCCTGGACCCCGGGATCAGCGCAGCGGCTCGCCCACCTCGTGCATGTGCGCCAGGCCCTGGCGGTAGGACTCCACGAGCCCCGTCTCCGTGTAGGGCATCGCGATCCCACGGCAGTACTCCTTGACCAGCGGCTGGGCCCGGCGCAGGTGCGGGCGGGGCATGCTCGGGAAGAGGTGGTGTTCTATCTGGTAGTTCAGTCCGCCCAGGAACCAGTCGGTGAGGACGGCGCCGCGCACGTTGCGGGAGGTGAGGACCTGGCGCTGCAGATGGCCCCAGCGGTCGCCGTCCGGGTCGGGCATCTCCATGCCCTTGTGATTCGGGGCGAAGGCCATCCCGAGGTGCAGTCCGAAGAGCGCGTGCAGCACCAGCGCGAACACGACCGCTTTGCCGGCCGGCAGGGCGGTGAGGAGAACCGTCGCCCAGAGCGCGAGGTGAGCCACCATCAGCAGCCCTGACAGCACGCCCTCACGGCCGGGCTGGCGGCGCAGGAACCGGAAGCCGGAGATCTTCAGCGCGATGCCCTCCAGCAGCAGCATGGGGAAGAAGAGACGGGCCTGATGCCGGGTGAGCCAGCGGGCGAAACCTTCCCGCTGGGCCGCCTGCCGCTGGGTCCAGACCAGAGCGCCCACGCCGACGTCGGGGTCCTTGTCGACATGGTTGGGGTTGGCGTGGTGGCGGACGTGCTTGTCGTTCCACCACGCCTCGTTCATGCCGAGGAGCAGGTTTCCGTGGACGAGGCCGATGATCCGGCTCGCCCGGCGGCTCCCGGTGATCTGGGCGTGCCCGGCGTCGTGTCCGACGAAGGCGGTACGGGTCCACAGGACGGCCAGCGGAGCCGCGAGCAGCAGCGTCCACCAGGTGTCGCCGAGGAGCTCGATGCCGGTGACGACCGCGGCGAGCGCGAGCGCGTTCACGGCGATGGTGGCGGCGTACCAGCCGGTGCGGCGGTCCAGCAGCCCCTGTTCCTTGACGGTCTTCAGGAGCGGCGCGAAATCGCTGCCACCAGGAGTCGCGGTGGGCGCCCGCTGGGCGTGGACGGCCTCGTGGAGGGCCTCCGGCGCGGCGGTCCTGGCGGCGCCCGCGTCCGGGTACGGCGGCGCGGCGGCGGTCGCGGCCCGCGCTCCGGACGCGTCGGTTGCGGTGGTGGTCGCCTGGGGCATGGCATCTCCAGCTCTCTGGACGGGTGCGCCTACCCGATGAAACGTAATGAGGGGACGCCTGCGCCGGCCATGACGCCACCATCCCGATGAGCAGGGGGTATTCCCCCTGCCGCCATGGTGGGGTTGCCCCCCGTGGAGGCCCGTCCGGGGCGTCGCGCGCCCGCGCGGGCCGGTCCGGCGGGAGGCCGTGGGGCAAGGCGCGTTGGTGTACCCTCGGCGCCCCGACGGCCCGGCGCGCCGCGCGCGCTCCCCCGGGCCGCGGTCGCCCCGGTCACGCGCCCCTGCTCCACCCCGTCACCCCGTCACCCCGTCACCCATGAGGTATCGACATCGCCGTGCACAGGCTTCCTACGGCCACGCGTCCCCCGATCTCCGAACACGCCCGCCTCGAAGCCGTCTTCCTGCCCGGCGACCCCGCGCGCAACGGCTCGGTCGCCTTCTGGGACCCGGAAGGCGGCCCGCTGCCCGCCACTTCCTCCGGCGTCGCCACCACGCTCACCGTCGCCCTGGGCGCGGACCGGACCCTCGCGGTGCGGGCCCTGTGTCTTCCCGTGCGGGAGGCGCTGCCCCTGCTGACCCGGGGCCGCGCCGCCGAGGGCGCCTCGGAGTCGGTGGCGTTCTGGGGTGCGGCAGGACTGCTCGCTCTGCAACTGGTGGCTCGCGGGCTGCTCCTGCCGGGACTGAGCGCCACCGCTCAGGACGCCTGGCGGGCCGGTCCCCTCACGGCGGAGGACCTCGCGCGGGTGCGGGCCCTGGCGGCCGCGATGCCGCCGGCCGCCCACGCGGTACCGCTCGCCGGGGAGGACGGGGCTCCGCCCGAACTGCCCGAACCGGAAAAGCTGTTGCGGGACTTCCTGGACGCGGTGGCCGACACGCTGCCGCGCACTCCGGCGGCGCCCTCGCTGGCCGGTGGGCCGGCTTTCGCCGCGGACGCACCGCGGCGGATGCCGGAACTGCGGGGGTGGGCCGCCGAGGTCGCCGCCGGTCACGACGCCGGGGTGCGGCTCTCGCTGCGGGTCGACGTCGCGGGCCTGGACGACGGGTCGGTCACGGGGGCGGAGGCCGGGCCGACCTTCCGGCTGGTCCTCCAGGTGCACGGCGTCAGCGACCCGGGCCTCGTCGCGGACGCCGCCGCGCTGTGGGCCTCCGACGGGGCGGCGGCCCGGGCTTTCGGCCCGCGCGCGCGTACGGACGCGCTCCTGGGGCTGCGCCGCGCGGTCCGCGCCTGGGCTCCCCTCGCTCCGCTGCTCTCGGCGGCCGTGCCGGACGCGGTGGACGTGGACGACGAGGAGATCGCCGGACTGCTGGGCCCCGCCGCCCGCGCGCTCGCCGCGGCGGGGGTGCAGGTGCACTGGCCCGCACGGCTGTCCGGGCGGCTGACGGCCCGGGCGGTGATCGGCTCTCCCGAGGACGACCGGGGCGCGGAGCGGGACTCCGGCCCGTATCCCGGACCGGCGGCCGGGGGCGGTCTGCCGTCCCTCCTCGGCGCCGGCACCCCGCTGATGTTCGAGTGGCGGTTCGCCCTGGGCGACCAGGGTCTCACCCGGGAGGAGTTGGACCGGCTCGCGGAGGCGAAGCGTCCGGTCGTACGTCTGCGGGACCGGTGGGTCCTGGTCGACCCCGAGGAGGTGCGGCGGGTCCGCACCGCCGGGCGCCGCGTCACGCCCGTCGACGCGCTGACCGCCGCACTCACCGGCTCCACCGAGGCCGACGGGCGGCTCGTCCCCGTCTCGGTGACGGGTCGGCTCGCGCGACTGCGGGACAGGCTGTCCGAGGCGGGGTCGGGCGACGGCGCGTCCCGCCCCCAGCCCCGGGCGCTCTCCGCGACCCTGCGCGACTACCAGCTGCGCGGCCTGAACTGGCTGGACACCATGACCTCGCTGGGCCTCGGAGCCTGTCTCGCCGACGACATGGGACTGGGCAAGACCATCACGCTCATCGCCCTCCACCTGCGGCGGCAGGAGGACGCAGCCACCACCGGACCCACGCTGGTGGTCTGCCCGACCTCCCTGATGGGCAACTGGCAGCGGGAGATCGAGAGGTTCGCGCCGGGCACGGCGGTACGCAGGTTCCACGGACCGTCCCGTTCCCCCCAGGACCTGGCCGGGGACGGGTTCGTCCTCACCACGTACGGCACCATGCGGCTGGACGCGGCCCGGCTCGCGGACACCGCCTGGGGCTTGGTGGTCGCCGACGAGGCGCAGCACGTGAAGAACCCGCGTGCTGCCACGGCCAAGGCGCTGCGCACCATCGGGGCGGGTGCCAGGGTGGCGCTCACCGGCACTCCGGTGGAGAACGACCTGACGGAGCTGTGGGCGATTCTCGACTGGGCCACTCCGGGGCTGCTCGGCAGACTCGGCACCTTCCGCCGCCTGTACGCGACCGCCGTCGAGGGCGGACGGGACCCGGCGGCGGCGGAGCGGCTCGGGGCGCTGGTCCGCCCCTTCCTGCTGCGCCGCCGCAAGTCCGACCCGGGCATCGCGCCGGAGCTGCCGCCGAAGACGGAGACCGACCACGCGGTCTCGCTGACGGCGGAACAGGCAGGTCTGTACGAGGCGGTCGTGCGGGAGACCCTCGCGGAAATCGCGCGGGCCGACGGCTTCGAGCGGCGGGGCCTGGTCGTGCGGCTGCTCACCTCGCTGAAGCAGATCTGCAATCACCCCGCGCAGTATCTGAAGGAGGACGGCCCGAGGATCGCGGACCGTTCGGGCAAGGTGGAGCTGCTGGACGAACTGCTCGACACCATCCTGGCCGAGGATGCAAGCGTGCTGGTGTTCACCCAGTACGTGGCGATGGCACGGCTGCTGGAACGGCACCTCGCCGGGCGGGGCGTGGCGACCCAGTTCCTGCACGGCGGCACGCCCGTGGCGCGCCGGGAGGAGATGGTCCACCGGTTCCAGCGGGGCGGTGCGCCGGTGTTCCTGCTGTCCCTGAAAGCGGCGGGCACGGGCCTCAACCTCACCCGGGCGGGTCATGTGGTGCACTTCGACCGCTGGTGGAACCCGGCGGTGGAGGCGCAGGCCACCGACCGCGCCCACCGGATCGGTCAGACGCGGCCCGTCCAGGTGCACCGGATCATCGCGGAAGGGACGGTGGAGGACCGTATCGCGGGTCTGCTGGCCCGGAAGCAGGATCTGGCGGACGCGGTGCTGGGGTCGGGCGAGACGGCCCTCACCGAGCTGACGGACGCGGAACTCACGGATCTGGTCACACTGCGAGGAGGCTCACGGTGAGCGGTACGGACGAGTACGGGTACGAGGCCGAGCTCGGGGCCGGGGACAGCGACGGTGACGGTGACGCGTACGACACCGTGGAGCCTCGGCTCCACGGGAGGCCGGAGCGCACCTTCGCCGCGCTGCCGCCCGCTCCGGGCAGGGCGTTCGCGGTGTCCTGGTGGGGCAAGGCGTGGCTGAAGGCGCTGGAGGACACCGCGCTCGACAACGCCCAGCTCAAGGCGGGCCGCCGGCTCGCCAGGGAGGGGCGGGTCGGCGCCGTGTCGGTGCGCCCCGGCCGGATCACCGCGGTGGTGCGCGACCTGGACGCCGCGTACCGCAGCGACGTGCTGGTCCAGAGTCTGGGTGACGGGGCGTGGGAACGGTTCCTCGACATGGCCGTGGAGCGGTCCGGTCACGTCGCGGCGCTGCTCGACCGGGAGATGCCCCCGCACCTGGTGGAGGACGCCTCGTCGGCCGGGGTCGATCTGCTGCCGGGAATCGGTGACCTGGAGCCGGAGTGCTCCTGCGAGGCGTGGGACCACTGCGCGCACTCGGCGGCGCTCTGCTACCAGTTCGCGCGGCTGCTCGACCAGGACCCGTTCGTCCTGCTGCTCCTGCGGGGCCGCGACGAACGCCGGCTCCTGGAGGAGCTCCGCATACGCGGTACGCAGCGCGCGGAGGCTCCCGCCCCATCGGCGCGGCGGGGTGTTCCCGCCGCCGGGGTGTTCGCGGGGGCCGGGAGTCTTCCGGCACTGCCCGCTCCCCCGCGCGTCCCACCGGAGCCGGGTACCCCGCCCTCGCTCGACACCGGTACGGGCCCCGCCCCCGGGGTGGATCCGGCGGCACTGGAGGTGCTGGCCGCAGACGCCGCCGGACGGGCCCACCGGATGCTGCTGGAGGCGCTGGTCCCGGGTCACGAGCGGCAGCCGCTTCCCGTACCGCTGACGCCGGAGCAGGACGCCGTGCGGCTGGCCGCTGGGAGCGCGTCCGCGCCCTGGGCCTTGGTCCGGCTCTCGACGGCGACCGGCCGGCGGCGGGCGCGGCTGGACGCCGCCGTGCTCGCCTGGCGTCTCGGCGAGGCCGCGGCGCTCGCGGTGCTGGAGGAGGAGTGGGAGCCCGATGCCTCGGTCCTCGTCCGGGCCGGGGACGAACTCGCCGGGGCGTGGGGCGAGGACGGGGCGCCGGCCCTCAGGCGTACCGGTAACCGCTGGACCGCCACGGAGCTCGGCGTCCAGCTGCGCCTGGGGAGGGACGGCCGGTGGTGGGCGTACCGCAAGGACAGGGGCCGTTGGGTGCCGGCCGGTCCGGCCGGCGGCGACCCCGCGGGCGCCCTGGCGGGAGCCGGGGCCGAGGACTGACGGCTCGGGCCCCTCCCACGCGGGGAACCGAACGGCCGTTCACGTCGTCGTTCGTGGCGGAGGCCGCCGTCGGAGACCTCTCCCACCTCCTCGCGCAGGCGTCCCCTGGAGAGCACCGTGCACCGCAGAAGGATCCTCCAGGCGGCGGCCGGCACGGCGGCGGGTCTCCTCCTGCCCGCGTCGGTGCGCGGGGTGGACGCGCCTTCGGCGGGGACGGACAGCACGCTGGCACGCTGGGCCCCCGCCTCGTCCGCCAACTACACCGTCCCCGCGGGCCCCTCGCCCCGGCGCGTGGACCGGGTGGTCGTCCACATCACGCAGCAGACCTTCACCCAGACGCTCGGCATTTTCCGGGACCCCGCGAAGAAGGTGTCGGTCCATTACGTCGTACGGTCCGGCGACGGCTACACCGCCCAGTGCGTACCGGAGCGGGACATCGCCTGGCACGCGGGCAACTGGGACTTCAACGTTCGTTCCGTCGGCATCGAGCACGAAGGCTGGGTGGACCGTCCGGAGTACTTCACCGCGTCGATGTACGAACGGTCGGCGCTGCTCACCGCGGACATCTGTGACCGGCACGGCATACCCAGGGACCGTGAGCACATCGTCGGCCACTACGAGGTACCGGGCACGGACCACACCGATCCCGGGCCGCTGTGGGACTGGGACCGCTATATCCGGCTCGTCCTTCTCGCTTGAGAAGCCGGCGCCGGCCGCCCGCCGGCCCGTGTCCGGGTCAGCCCCGCCGCCGCCCGTGGCGCAGCCGGAACCAGACGTCGCGCGCCTGCCGGCCCGCGGTGGTGCGGCTGGCCGAGACCAGCCGGTGTGCTTGCTGGCGCGTCTCGACCATGGGCCCGGAGCCGCGCAGTGGCCTGCCGGCCGTCTCATGAAGAAAGAGGGTGGACACGAGCCCGATGACGCCCGCCACCATCAGGTAGTAGGCGGGCACCATGTCGTTGCCGGTGGCCTCCACGAGCCCTGCGGCGAACAGCGGGGTGGTTCCGCCGAAGAGCGAGACGGAGATGTTGAACGCGATCGAGAGCGCGCCGTACCGGATGCGGGTGGGAAAGAGCGCCGGAAGGGTGGAAGCCGATGTTCCGGCGAAGCAGACGAGCAGCAGGCCGAGGATCACGCAGCCGAAGGCGGGGAGCAGGATTCCGCCCTGCCGGATCAGCAGGAACGCCGGGATGGAGAGTGCCACCAGCGCCACGCTCCCGGCCATGAAGACCGGCCTGCGGCCCCACCGGTCGGAGCTTCGGCCCACCGTGGTGATGGTCAGGACGACCAGCAGCATCGTGCCGAGGACGAGCAGCTGAGAGGTGGTCTCGTCCTCGCCGAGGGTCTCGGACATGTAGGTCGGGAGATAGGACGTGACCATGTAGTTGGTGACGTTGTAGAGGAGCACCAGGCCCATGCAGATCAGCACGGCCTCCCAGTGCTCGGTGAAGATCTCCTTGAACCGGCCCTTGCCCGACTGCCTGGCCTGCTCCACCGGGTCGCCCTCGGCCAGGGCCTCGGCCTGTTCCTCCTCCTGCCGCTGGAAGACGGGTGTCTCCTCCAGCTTCATGCGCATGTAGAGACCGATCAGGCCCAGTGGCCCGGCGACGTAGAAGGGGATGCGCCAGCCCCAGTCGGTCAGCCCGTCGGTGCCCAGGACCGCGGTGAGCACGGTGACCAGGCCGGAGCCGAGGGAGTAGCCGACGAAGGTGCCGAAGTCCAGCCAACTGCCGAGGAAGCCGCGCCGTTTGTCCGGGGCGTATTCGGCGATGTACGTGGTCGCTCCGGCGTACTCCCCGCCCGTGGAGAAGCCCTGTACGAGCCGGCACACCAGGAGCAGCAGGGGCGCCGCGAAACCGACCGCGGCATAGGTGGGGAGGAAACCGACGGCGAAGGTGGAGGCCGCCATCATGATCATGGTGATCGCGAGGACTTTCTGTCGTCCCACCCGGTCCCCGAGCGGGCCGAAGACGAGTCCGCCGAGAGGACGTACCAGGAAAGCGGCGGCGAAGGTGGCGAAGGTCGACACCACCTGGGCTCCGGGTGAGCTGGACGGGAAGAACACCTTGCCCAGCGTTCCGGCCAGATAGGCGTAGACGCCGAAGTCGAACCACTCCATGGTGTTGCCGAGTGCGGCGGCCGTGACCGCCCGGCGCACCTTCGGCGGATCGGTGACGGTGATGTCCTCGGCCCGGAACGACTTCTTGCGGCGCCGTACCACCGTGCGCATCATGCGGTCCACCGCCTGGGTGTCCCGCCCCGGCCGCGGCGCTCCCGGCCGTTTCCTGGATCCGGCCATGTGTCCGCCCCTTTCCGAGGGCTCTCGGCGTCTCACCTTCGGCGGCCCGCCACCTGGACGGGGGGACTGAAGATCATCGGTGCCTCAGAGTCTGGTGCACGCGGGGGTCGAGGGCCTCCCGGGGCGGCTCGCACGAGTGACGCGGCTCCCGAGGCGCGGGCCGGCCTCCGCTGCGGCGACCCGCATCCGGAACGGCCCGCCGGGTGCTTGGGCCTCCCCCGGCTCCCTCCCCGGCTCCCCGACCGACCGCATTCCATAAGAATGATGTTCCGAATACCCCAAAAGAACGCCAACATGACTAAGTCACTCACATCGGCGACAGAAGTACGGACGCTATTCCGTACGGGCACGAACCCCTGTTGAATAATCCCGAGGCCGACTACGGCACTCCGGGGGACAAGCTCAAAACATCGTCGGTCGAGGATTGAATCCGCAGGCAGCGGAAATGAATCAACCGATCTCGCACAGGGCGAAAATGAGGCGGCCACGTATCGGTCACCCGCTCCGCAGGAATCATTTCCCGCCGCCCACGTCGCCGACTCCGCACGGGCGCCACCACAGAGGACAGCGCACCTTCCCGTACGCCCCCTGAGACTTCCGCATGCATTCGACGGCCCCACCTCACCTGCAATGGCGCAGGATCCGAGGCTGGTTCCGTATTCCTACGGAGGACTTCAGGTGCACGGAAACGAACACCCCATCGATGACACCGCCCGTTCCGCGGCGACCCCGCCGTCCCGCCCTTCCCTTCTCCCACCGGGGCGGCGCGTCATCGGCTCGCTCGCCTATCCGGTGCTGCTGACGGCCACCTTTCTGGTGGCCACGGCAGCTCTGCTGCTCGACTGGAATCCCGAACGAGTGAGTCCGCTTTTCCTCGTCGGCACCCTGATGTATCTCACCGTCCTCGAAAGGCTGATTCCACACCGGCGCGACTGGCATCCCGACGGAGCGGAATGGCGTTGGTACGGCATCTATTTCCTGCTGACCATGGCAGGGAGCGCGCTGGCTCAATTCTCCGTCACGACGGCGGTGGGAAGGATCTCACCGGCCGATCCGGTGCTCCCCCTGGGGGCCGAAATCCCGGCCGCGCTGCTGAGCGGTTCGCTCGCCAGCTATCTGGTCCACCGTCTGGGGCACACCAACCCGGCCCTGTGGCGACTGCACGGGGTCCACCACGTCCCGCAGAAGGTCAATGTCGCCAACAACGGCGTCAACCACGTCCTCGACATCGTCCTCGCCCAGGGCTTCGTGCAGCTCACCCTGGCACTGGCCGGGTTCTCCCAGGAGTCGGTGCTCGCCACCGGGCTCTTCGTCGCCGCACAGGGCTACTTCGTCCACGCCAACATCGACGTGCGCATCGGCCGGCTCAACCACGTCCTGGCGAGCCCGGAACAACACCGCCTGCACCACAGCACGGACCTGTCCGAAGCGGGTCACTACGGCTCCGACCTGTCCTGCTGGGACCACCTCTTCGGCAGCTTCACCTGGCGGCCCGGCCGTGAGCCGGCCGCGGTCGGTCTCAGCGATCCCGCCTCGTTCCCCGGGACCGGCGAGATCCTCGGCAGTCTCTTCCGCCCCTGGCGCCGCTCGGAGCGGGCCGGGGACGGCATCGCCTGAAAGGGCCCTCGGGCCCCGCACCGCTGACTTGGGCGCCGCCTGTGGCTGCGCGACCACTTGATGAGGAGTGTGCGAACTTGGCTGACGCGACCAACGACGTTTCGACGGGCAAAATCGCGATCATCGGCATCGGATGCCGCTTGCCCGGCGGAGCTTCGGACCACCGTGCTTTCTGGCAGAACCTGTTGGACGGCAAGGACTGCGTCACCCCCACGCCGCCCGACCGCTACGACGTCACCACCCATCGCAGCGGTCACCGGGACAAGCCCGGGCGGCTGGTGGGCGGACGCGGCGGATACATCGACGGCTTCGACGAGTTCGAACCCGCCTTCTTCGGCATCAGCCGTCGCGAGGCCGACCACATGGACCCCCAGCAGCGCAAACTCCTGGAGGTGGCCTGGGAGGCCCTGGAGGACGGCGGGCAGCGGCCGGCGGATCTGGCGGGCAGCAACACGGCCGTGTACGTCGGTGCGTTCACGCTCGACTACAAGATCCTGCAGTTCGCCGACCTGAGCTTCGAGACGCTCGCGGCCCACACCGCGACCGGCACCATGATGACGATGGTCTCCAACCGGATCTCGCACTCCTTCGATTTCCGGGGCCCCAGCCTCTCCATCGACACCGCGTGCAGTTCCTCCCTGGTCGCCGTGCACCTGGCCTGCCAGAGCCTGAAGCGCGGCGAGAGCGATCTGGCTCTCGCGGGCGGGGTGCTGCTCCACATGGCACCGCAGTACACCATCGCCGAGACGAAGGGCGGGTTCCTGTCGCCCGAGGGCCGCTCCCGCACCTTCGACGCCTCCGCGGACGGATACGTCCGCGCCGAGGGTGTCGGCCTGGTGGCGTTGAAGCGCCTGGAGGACGCGGTTCGGGACGGGGATCCGATCCATGCGGTGATCCTGGGCAGCGGGGTCAACCAGGACGGCAGGACCAATGGCATAACCGTCCCCAACGGAGACGCCCAGGTGTCCCTCGTGCGGCAGGTCTGCGCCGAGGCCGGCATCACCCCGGGCGACCTGCAGTACATGGAGGCGCACGGCACCTCCACGCCCGTCGGCGACCCGATCGAGGCCAACGCGCTCTCCCGTGCCCTCGCCATCGGGCGCGCCCCGGGCGCGCCCTGCTACGTCGGTTCGGTGAAGGCGAACATCGGGCACACCGAGTCGGCCGCGGGGATCGCCGGACTGATCAAGACGGCGCTGTCCCTCGAGCACCGCACCATCCCTCCGCACATCAATCTCGAACGCGTCAACCCCGCCATCGAGCGGGACTCCTCGCCGTACGAGATCCCCGACCGGGTGACCCCGTGGCCCGTGCACGGAGGACCGGCACGGGCCGGTGTGAACTCCTTCGGCTTCGGCGGCACCAACGCCCACCTCGTCCTGGAGGAGGCGCCGGAGCGTTCCCCCGAGCACCAGATGTCGCGCGCGCCGGAGCGCGGCTGGAACATCCTGCCGCTGACCGCACGCCACCCCGACGCGCTCGCGCAGATCGCGGAGGGCGTCCGGGGCGAGCTCGCGGGCGTGCGCGGCAGGGCGGTCTCCCTCACCGACCTGGGCCACACCCTCGCCCACCGGCGCCAGCACCTCGAGTCCCGGCTCTCCGTCGTCCACTCCTCCCGCCAGGATCTGGACGAGGCCCTGGCCGCGCACCTCCGCGGCGAGGCACACCCCCGGGTGGTCCGGTCGAAGCAGCTCGATCCCCAGGACCGCCGCCTGGTCCAGGTGTTCACCGGCATGGGCCCGCAGTGGTGGGGCATGGGACGCGGACTGCTGGCGAGCGAGCCCGTGTTCCGGGAGACGGTCGCCGCGTGCGACCGGGAGATCGCGAGAATCGCGGGCTGGTCCCTCCTCGACGAGATGGCGGCCGAGGAAGACCGCTCGCGGATGGCGGAGACCTGGCTGTCGCAGCCGGCCAACTTCGCGGTGCAGATCGGGCTGGCGGCGCTGTGGCGTTCGTACGGGGTGCGTCCGGACGCGGTCGTGGGCCACAGCACCGGAGAGATCGCGGCCTTCTACGAGGCGGGCGTCTACTCCCTCCAGGACGCGATCGCCGTCGCCGTCCACCGCAGCCGCCTCCAGCACACTCTGGCCGGGGCGGGCACCATGCTCGCCATCGGGCTGGCCGAGGCCGAGGCGGAGGACCGGCTGCGGCCCTTCGGGTCGCGGATCTCGGTGGCGGCCGTCAACAGCCCCGCGTCGGTCACCGTGGCTGGGGACGAGGAGGCACTCACCGAGTTGGCGGACTCACTCCGCGCGGAAGAAGTCTTCGTCAAGTTTCTCGCGGTCGAAGTCCCCTACCACAGCGCCGCGATGGACCGGATCAAGGACGAACTGATCGCTTCCCTCGCGGACATCGCGCCCCGCCCGGCACGTGTCCCCCTCTACCTCACGGGTGTGGAGGGTGTCGCCGAGGGCACCGAACTGGACGCGGGGTACTGGTGGCGGAACGTCCGCGACCGGGTGCGCTTCCGTGCGGCCGTGGACCGGCTCGCCGACGACGGTTACCGCCTCTTCCTGGAGGTCGGCCCGCACCCGGTGCTCGGGCACGCGATCCGCGAATGCCTGGAGGCCGGGGGCAGAACGGCCGTCTCCGTGCCCTCGGTACGCCGCGCGGAGGACGAGAACGAGCGCTTCGCCCTGTCCCTCGCCACCCTGCACAACCTCGGCGTCCCCATCGCCTGGGACGTGCTCCACCCCGTGGGCGAGACGGTCCCGCTGCCCCGGTATCCGTGGCGGCGCGACCGCCACTGGACGGAGCCGGACTCCGTCGCCCGGGTCAGGCTCGGCCTGCTCGACCACCCGCTGCTGGGCCGTCGGACCGGCCACACCGAACCCACCTGGCAGTCGAAGCTCGACACCGAGACCCTGCCGTACCTCGCCGACCACCGCATCCAGGACACCGTGGTCTTCCCCGCGGCCGGCTATCTGGAGATGGCGGCCCAGGCCGTGCGGGCCCTCACCGGAGGCACCCATGTGGTGCTCGCCGACATCGACCTGCGCAAGGCGCTCTTCCTCCCGGAGGACGAGGTCAGGACCGTACAGCTCTCCGTGTCGCTGGAGGACGGGGACTTCACCGTCGCGTCCCTGCCCGGCGGCACGGACGCGGAGCGCGCGGTACACGCGAGTGGGGTGGTCCGCTCCGCGCAACGGCGCTCGGCCGGACCCGCGCTGGACACCGACGCGGTCCGGGCCCGGTGTGCGCACCGGCTCGGAGCCGAGGAGTGCTACGCGGGACTGGCCGCGTTGGGTTACCACTACGGCCCCGCGTTCCGGGCGATCGAGGAGGTCTGGATCGGCGCGGACGAGGTGCTGGCCCTGGTCCGGCCTCCGGCGGCAATCGGCGACGACGCCTCCCGCCACCACATCCACCCGGTGCTGCTGGACGCCTGCTTCCAGAGCCTGCTGACACCTCAGATCCTGGCGGAGGACGCGTCCTCGCGGGGTACCGGCATCCGGTTGCCGCTCTCACTCGACGAGATGAGCCTCTCCCCCGCCGGCGACGCGCCGCTCTGGGTGCACGGCACGTTGTCGAGCGGTGACGGGGACGAGCTCGTCGGCGACCTCGCGTTGTACGCGCAGGACGGCACGGCGCTCGGCGGGTTACGCGGATTCCGCGCGGCCGACGTGGAGAAGGCGTCGGCCGCGGTCTCCCGGGGCACCATCGACTCCTGGCTCGCCGAGCCCACGTGGATCGACCGCCCGTGGGACGCGGTGCCCGGGAACGGCTCCGCGGCGGCAGAGCCGCCGTCGGGCGCGGGCGGACAGGACTGGCTGGTCCTCGCGGACGGCGGCGGCCTCGGGGACGCCTTCGCCGCGCTGGTGACCGCGCGGGGCGAGCGCTGCCGTCTGGTGCGGGCCGGCACCACGCAGGGCCGGCTGCCCGGGGACGGCGGGTTCACCGTCGCGCCGGAGTCCGCCGAGCAGTTGGAGCGGCTCTTCGCCGGGCTGGACCGGGACGGCGCGCCCTTCCGCGGCACGGTCGTCCACCTGTGGAACCTCGACCTGCCCGCACTCCCCGCCTGCGAGCGCAAGGACCTGGCACGGGTCACGGGGACCGGGGCGTACTCCCTCGTCGCGCTCGCCAAGGTGCTCGCGGCTCGGCGCACCGGCGGCCGGCTCCACGTGGTCACCCGGGGCGCGCAGCCCGTGTCGCCGGGCGAGTCGGTCGAGCCGCTCGCGGCTCCGGCCTGGGGCGTCACCCGGGTGCTGCGCCACCAGGAGTTGGCCGGACACCGCGGCAAGCTGGTCGACCTGGACCCGGCGCGGGAGCCCGGTGCGGCCGGCCTGCGCGCGGACGCCGAGGCCCTGCTGCGCGAATTCCTGACCGACGACGAGGAGGAGATCGGTCTGCGGGGCGACCGCCGCACGACCAGTCGCCTCCTCCCCGCCACGGGGCTGACCGGCCCTCTGCCGCTGAGGCTGCGCGCGGACGGGAGCTACCTGGTCACCGGGGCGTACGGAGCGCTTGGCCGGCTCCTGTGCCGGACGCTGGTGAAGCGCGGCGCCCGGCGGCTGATTCTGATGGGCCGCACCCCGGTACCGCCGCGCCCGGAGTGGGCGGCGACCGACCCGGCCACCGCACCGGGCAGGGCCGTGGCACTCCTGCGGGAACTGGAGGCCCTCGGCGCGCAGCCGGTTCTTGCACCGGTGGACGTGACCGACGAGGACGCGCTCACCGGCTGGCTCGGCGCGTACCGGCGCGGGGGCGGCGCCCCGGTACGCGGGGTGTTCCACCTCGCCGGGCAGGTGCGCGACACGCTCGTCGCCGACATGGACCGGGCCACCTTCGACGCGGTGCTGGAACCGAAGATCACGGGCGCTTACCTGCTCGACCGGCATCTGCGGGACGAGCCGCTCGACCACTTCGTGCTCTTCGCCTCGATCGCCTCCCTGCTGACGACCGCCGGCCAGACCAACTACGCGGCCGGAAACGCCTTCCTGGACGCGCTGGCGCACCGGCGGCGCGCCCAGGGGCTGCCCGCGCTGAGCCTGGACTGGGGTCCGTGGGCGACGGGCATGATCGAGGAACTCGGGCTGGTCGACCACTATCTGCACAGCCGGGGCATGAGCTCCTTGTCCCCGGACGCCGGGATGAGTGTGCTGGAGCGGGTCATCGGGCAGGACCGGGCCCAGTTGCTGGTGGCGACGGTCGTCGACTGGCCGACGTTCCTGGCCTGGTACGACACGCCTCCGCCGCTGGTCTCCGAACTCGCCGCGTCCGCCGTCGGCCAAGCGGCCGAGGAGGGCAACGGCTTCCTCGACACCTTCCGTCGCGCCGGGGAGGCGGAACGCCGCTCCCTGGTGGTCGAGCGGTTCACCTCGCTCACCGGCACCGTGCTGCGTACGGCGCGCGAGGAGATCGACCCGTCCGCCGGGCTGGGCGGACTCGGGCTCGACTCCCTCCTCGCGATGGAGCTCCGGGCCAGGGTGCAGGCCGATCTGGGGATCGCCCTGCCCGTGGTCGCCCTGCTGAGCGGTACCCCCGTCGGCCAGCTGGCCGACCAGTTGTACGAGGGGCTGCTGGAACGCGTGGCGGCCGACGCCGCCGGAGGCGAGGACCCGGCCGCTGCCGTCGAGGTGTTCACCGACGAGAGCAGCCACCCGCTGACCCAGAACCAGAAGGCGCTCTGGTTCCTCAAGCAGCTCAACCCCGACGGCTACGCGTACAACATCGGTGGCGCGGTGGAGGTGCGCGCCGACATCGAACCCGACCTGATGTTCGAGGCCGTACGGAGGCTGATCGCCCGGCATCCGGCGCTGCGCACCAACTTCCACCTGGAGGACGGGCTCCCGGTGCAGCGTACGACGTCCGGGGCGGAGCCCGACCTCGCCCTCTTCGACGTCCAGGGCCAGGATTGGGAGGAGATCCGGCGGACGATCATCCGCGAGTACCGCAAGCCGTACGACCTCGAACGCGATCCGCTGGTGCGGTTCCGCCTGTTCAAGCGGGATTCGGGCCGCTGGGTCATCATGAAGGCGGTCCACCACATCGTCTCGGACGCGATCTCGACCTTCACCTTCATCGAGGAACTCCTCGCCGTCCACGAGTCCCTGAAGCAGGGACGGGAGCCCGCGCTGCCACCGGTGGGCGCGCGGTACCTCGACTTCCTCAACCAGCAGAACCGCTTCCTGGCGAGCCGGGAGGCCGACGGGATGCTTGAGTACTGGCGGTCCCACCTGCCGGCCGAGGTCCCGCTGCTGGACCTTCCGGTGGACGGGGCGCGCCCGGCCGTGCAGACGCACAACGGCGCCTCCGAGTTCTTCGTCCTGGACGACGGCCTCAGCGCCCGGGTGCACGCCCTGGCCCAGCGGCACGGGGTGACGCCGTTCATGGTGCTGCTGAGCGCGTACTACATCCTGCTGCACCGCTACTCGGGGCAGGACCACGTCGTCGTGGGCAGTCCGGTGACCGGCCGCACCCAGCAGGAGTTCTCCTCGGTCTACGGCTACTTCGTCAACCCGCTCCCCCTGCACGCGGACCTCTCGGGCGCGCCCACGGTCGCGGAGCTGCTGGAGCAGGTCCGCTCCACCGTACTGAACGGCCTGGACAACCAGGAGTACCCGTTCGTGCTGCTGGTCGAGGAACTGGGGCTCCAGCACGATCCGAGCCGTTCCGCGGTGTTCCAGGCGATGTTCATCCTGCTCACCCACAAGGTGGCCACCGAGCAGTACGGCTACCGGCTGGAGTACATCGAACTCCCGGAGGAGGAGGGGCAGTTCGACCTGACCCTGTCGGCGTACGAGGACGAGGCGGAGGGGCGCTTCCACTGCGTGCTGAAGTACAACTCCGATCTCTTCCTGCCCACGACCGTCCGGCGGATGGCCGGCCACTACGTCCAACTGCTGGAGAGCATGACGCGCGCCGAGGCCGGAGTGCCGACGCCCCGGCTGGAGATGCTGGACGCCGCGGAGCGTGAGCGGCTGGTGGACCGGTGGAGCGGGGCCTGCGCACTGCCGGCCCGCACCGGGCAGCCGGCGGACCCGGACCGTCCGGTCCACCGGCTGATCGAGGAAGCCGCCGCCGCACGGCCCGGCGCGGTCGCCGTCTCGGTGCCCTCGCTCTCGGGGGACACCGCGCGGATGACGTACGGCGAGCTGGACCGGCGGGCGAACGCGCGGGCGCGGCGGCTGCGTGACCTGGGGGTGGGCGCGGGGTCGGTGGTCGGGGTCTGCCTGGACAAGTCGCCGGAACTGATCGTCACGCTGCTCGCCGTGCTGAAGGCTGGGGGCGCCTTTCTCCCGGTCCATCCGGACCAGCCGGCGGACCGCGTCGCGCACGTGCTCGGCACCACGGGGGCTGCCCTGGTCGTCGTCGGGGAGGCGCGTGCCCGGTGGGCGCGGGATCTGCCCGTCCGCGTGGAGACCCTGGACGGTCTGCGCGGGACGGAGACGGACGGCCCGGCCCCGCAGGTGGCGACGGACCCGGGCTCCCCGGCCTACGTGATCAACACTTCGGGTTCCACCGGCCGCCCCAAGGCGGTCCGGGTCAGCCACCGCAGCCTCGCCTCGGCGTACGCGGCGTGGCTCGGCGAGTACCGGCTCGACGGCTCGGACGTCCATCTCCAGATGGCGGAGCCCTCGTTCGACGTGTTCACCGGTGACCTGGTGCGCGCCCTGTGCTCGGGAGGCAGCCTGGTACTGGCCGACCGGGACCTGATCTTCGACACGCCGCGGCTCCACCGCACCATGCGGGCCGAACGCGTGAACTGCGCCGAGTTCGTGCCCGCCGTCGTGCGGGGCCTGATGGACCACTGCGCGCGGGAGGGCGAGCGGCTGGACTTCCTGCGACTCCTGGTGGTCGGCTCGGACGCCTGGAAGGTCGCGGAGTACACCCGGCTGCGGGAGCTCTGCGGGCCCGGTACCCGGGTGATCAACTCCTACGGTCTCACCGAGGCCACCATCGACAGCGCCTTCTTCGAGGGGCCCGCCGACGGTCTGGAGCCGGGTCTGATGGTGCCGATCGGGCGCCCGCTGCCGAACACCGCGCTCCATGTGCTCGACGCGCAGGGTGAACCGGTGCCGCCCGGTGTTCCGGGCGAGTTGTGGATCGGGGGCGAGGGCGTGGCCCTGGGGTACGCCGGCGACCCCGAGCAGACCGCCGCCCGTTTCGTCACCCGGCGGCTGAGCCGGCGGCCCGGCGCTCGGCCGGAACGGCTGTACCGCACCGGGGACCTGGCCCGCTGGGACACCGAGGGCCGGGTGCATCTCCTGGGGCGCGGCGACCACCAGGTCAAGCTGCGGGGCCACCGGATCGAGATCGGCGAGATCGAGGCACATCTGGCGGGCTGGCCGGGTCTCGCCCGGACGGTGGTGGCCGTCCGCCCGGACGCCGCCGGGGACGCCACGCTCTGCGCGTACTGCGTCGCGGAGCCGGGAGCCGTGCTGGACCGGCGGGCCCTGCGCCGCCATCTCGCGGGCGCCCTGCCGTCGTACATGGTGCCCTCGCACATCACCGAACTCGCCGCGCTGCCGCTCACCGCGCACGGGAAGGTCGACGTCACGGCGCTTCCGGTGCCGGTGAGCGGGGACCGTGGGCAGTCGCACGAGGCTCCGGTGACCCTGTACGAGGTGAGCATGGCCCGCCATTGGCAGGCTCTGCTCGGTACGGAGCGGGCGGGGCTCGGGGACGACTTCTTCGAGTCGGGCGGGAGTTCCATCAAGCTGATCGAGCTCCTCCACCATCTGCGCACGGAGTTCGGTGTCAGTGTCCCGGTGAGCCGGCTCTACCAGGTCACCACGCTGCACGGCATGGCCGCCGCGGTGGAGGAACGCGTCAACAGCACCTCCGCCGAGGAACTGCCCTATCTGACCTTCAACCCCGGCCCGGGGCGGCCCGTCTTCTGCTTCCCTCCGGCTGGCGGCCACGGCCTGGTCTACCGGGGTCTCGCGGAGCAGTTGGCGCAGCACAGGACGATCGCCTTCAACTACGTGCCGGGCGAGGACAAGGTGGCCCGTTACGCCGACCTGGTGGAGTCGGTCGAGCCGGACGGCCCCTGCCTGCTGCTCGGTTACTCGCTCGGGGGCAACCTCGCCTTCGAGGTGGCCAAGGAGCTGGAGTCGCGGGGCCGGGAGGTGGGCCGGGTGGTGGTGCTCGACTCCCGCCGGATCATGGAGACGTACGAGCCGGGCGAGGAGGGAATCAAGACCTTCGAGGCGGAGCTGGGCCGCCACATCCACCTGCACACCGGGTCGGAGGTGGTCACCCGGACCGTGCTCGAACACGCTGCGGAGTACCTGGAGTTCTGCGGCCGGACGCCCAACACGGGGACGGTGGCCGCCCTGGTGGGCGTGGTGACCGACGAGGAGAAGGCCGGCCTCTACGCGGCCGGTGCCCCGGGTGCCTGGCACGGCAGTTCCACCGCCGGGACGCAGGTGCTGAAGGGGTCCGGGACCCACGCCGACATGCTCGATCCCAAACACCTGCCCCGCAACGCCGAGCTGGTGCGGTCCCTGCTGACGGGAGATGCCTCCCATGCGGGATGAGGCGGGCCCCGACTGGGGCCGACGGGAGCGCACACCGGGGAGCAAGCCCCGCGTCATCGTCGTCGGCGCGGGCGTGGCGGGCCTGTCCACGGGCTGTTACGCGCAGATGAGCGGGATGCGGACCCGGATCTTCGAGAAGCACGTGCTGCCCGGGGGCTGCTGCACCGCCTGGTCCCGGGACGGCTACATCTTCGACTACTGCATCGAGTGGCTGATCGGCACCGCCGCCGGCAACGACGCGAACCGGGTGTGGCGCGAACTGGGAGCGCTGGACGGCAAGTCGATCACCAACTTCGAGCTGTTCAACAGGGTGGTCGACGAGAGCGGCCGGTCGGTGACCTTCTGGAACGACCCGGCCCGGCTGGAGGAGCACCTGACCCGCGTCTCCCCGGCGGACGCCCGGCTGATCCGCTCGTTCTGCCGCGATCTGCGGCGGTTCACGGAGATCGAGCTGTATCCGTTCCTGACCGCGCCCGCCCTGCGGACGGTACGGGAGAGGGCGGCGACGCTGCGCACGGTGCTGCCGGCGTTCCGCCTCTTCTGGCGTACGGCCGCCACGCCGATGCACCGGTTCGCCGACCGGTTCGAGGATCCGCTGCTGCGCAAGGCTTTCAGGAACATCTTCTTCCAGGATCCGGAGGGCTTCCCGCTGCTGCCGTACCTCTTCAACATGGCCAGCGCCTATCACGGCAACGCGGGCTTCCCGCAGGGAGGTTCGCTCGGGCTCGCCCGGTCGCTGGAGGAGCGGTACACCGGGCTCGGCGGGACCGTCACCTACCGCGCCCGGACCGAGAAGGTGCTGGTGGAGAACGGCCGGGCGATCGGGGTCGAACTCCGCAACGGCAGGCGGTACTACGCCGACCACGTCGTCTCCGCCTGCGACGGGCGCACCACGATCCAGGGTCTGCTGGAGGGCCGTTGGACCAGTCCGAGGATCGACCGTCTCTACGACGACCTGCTGGAGAAGCCCGGCGCTCTCTTCCCCGCGGTGGTCTCGGCGTTCGTCGGCATCCGCGGCCCGCTCCCCCAGGAGGACGCCCACAGCACCACGTACTTGCTCAACGCCGAGGACGCCGCCCGGCTGCCCGGGGCCCTGCAGAACAGCCTGGTGGTGCAGTTGCGGTCGCGCTACTCCGACGGTTTCGCCCCGCCCGGCAAGTCGGTGGTCCACTGCACCTACTTCAGCGACTACGCCCACTGGCAGGCGCTGCGCCGCAGCGACCGCAAGGCGTACCGGGCGCAGAAGCAGCAGGTCGCCGATTTCGTGCGGGGCTTCCTGTCCCGGCGGTGGCCGGAGGCGGCCGGGCGGATCGAGCTGGTGGACGTGGCCTCGCCGGCCACCACCCGGCGCTACACCGGCAATCACAACGGCTCGATCCTGGCCTGGAAGGCGTTCTCGGACGCCGACGACGTGGCGTCCGATCTGGTCGGCAAGGACCGGATGCGGCTGCCGGGTCTCAGCGGCTTCTCCATGGCGGGTCAGTGGGTCGGCATGGGCGGCCTGATCCGTGCCGCGTCCACCGGCCGGTTCGCCGTCCAGTACCTGTGCGAGGAGCTGGGCATCCCGTTCAGGGCGTGGGAGAGCACTCCCTCCGGCCCCTGGCACACCGGCAAGCTCGGGCGGCTGCCCCAGCTCGACCGGTGGACCGCCAAGGAGGGCACCGGCGCGTGACGACCGAGGGGAGCAGGCCCATGGCGCGTTCGTCGCGCGGCAGGGAAACCATGATCATCATCGGTGCGGGGCTCGGTGGTCTCTCCACCGGCGCCTACGCGCAGATGAACGGCTACCGCACCGAGGTGCTGGAGATGCACGAGCTTCCAGGGGGCTGCTGCACCGCCTGGGAGCGCGGGGACTTCACGCTGGACGCCTGTGTCAGCTGGCTGCTGGGCAGCGGTCCCGGCAACGAGATGCACCAGATCTGGCTGGAGCTCGGGGCGCTCCAGGGCAAGGAGATCCGCCACTTCGACGTGTTCAACATCGTGCGCGCCCCGGACGGCCGGGCGGTGTACTTCTACTCCGACCCGGACCGGCTGCAGGAGCATCTGACCGAGCTCTCGCCCGTGGACGCCAAGCGGATCAGGGACTTCTGCCGCCAGTTGCGCGCCTTCCGCAAAGCGCTCGCCGTCTACCCCTTCCTCAAACCGGTCGGGCTGATGGGCCGCATCGAGCGCTGGCGGATGCTCGCGTCGTTCGTGCCGTACTTCAACGCGGTGCGCAAGTCGATCTCGGTGCTGATGTCGGAGTACTCGGCGCGGTTCGAGGACCCGCTGCTGCGGCAGGCGTTCAATTTCGTCCTGTACGAGAGACATCCGAACTTCCCCGTGCTGCCGACCCACTTCCAGCTCGCCTCGCACGCCAATCTGTCGGCCGGGGTGCCCGAGGGCGGGTCGCTGGGGCTCGCGCGGTCGATCGAGCGGCGCTATCTGGGTCTCGGCGGGAGGATCTCGTACAACACCAAGGTGGAGGAGATCCTCGTCGAGCGGGACCGCGCGGTCGGGGTGCGGCTCAGCGACGGCCGGGAGATGCGCGCGGACATCGTGGTGTCGGCCTGCGACGGCCCCACCACGATGCTGAAGCTGCTGGGGGGCCGGTACCTCGACGACGAGTACCGCCGGCTCTACACCGCGACCCTGCACGAGCCGGGGATGGTCTTCCCGGGGTACTTCACCCTCTTCCTCGGGCTCAAGCGCCCTTTCCCCGAAGGCGATCCCTGCACCACCTACCTGCTGGACGACGCGCAGGCGGCGGAGCTGACCGGCATCCGCCATCCGAGCATCAACGTCCAGTTCCGCAGCCGCCATTACCCGGAGCTGTCGCCGAGCGGGACCTCGGTCGTGTACGCCACGTACTTCTGCGACATCGCCCCCTGGCGGGCCCTGGACGAAGGCCCTGAGCAGCTCACCCGGACCCGCGGCGGCGAGGAGCTCCACACTCTCCCGGTACGCCACGGGCGCGGCTACTACGCGGCGAAACGCCGGGCGCGCACGGCGCTCGTGCGGTTCCTGGAGGAGCGCTACCCGGGCATCGGGGACGCCATCGCCGTACGCGACGTGTCGAGCCCGCTCACCCAGGTCAGGTACACGGGCAACCACGACGGGACCGTACTGGGGTGGCAGCCGTTCGTGGAGAGCGGCGAGAAGCTGGAGGAGCTCGTCAAGAAGCACGGCCCCGGGCTGCCGGGGCTGGAGAACTTCTACCAGTCCGGTGTCTGGGCGACGACCGGCGGGCTGATCCGCGCCGCCGCCGCAGGCCGGCACGTCATGCAGTTCGTCTGCCGCGACGACGGCAGGGCTTTCACCGCGTCGGTCGACGCCGGCGCACCTCCGCCCACCCATCTCGTCATCCCGGTGCCGAGGCGGCCCCAGGCTCCCTCCGTCACGTCCCACCTCACTTCCACCGGCGTGGACAAGGAGCATCAGTGAAGATCAACAAGTGGGTCGTGCGGGAGCACGTCGGGGGAACTCCCGACGTGGACCGGATCTACGAGAAGGTCGTCGAGGACATCGACGTGGATCTGGCGCCGGACGAGATGCTGCTGCGGACGCTGTACGTGTCGGTCGACCCCTACCTCCAGGGCATCGCGCTGGACACTCCCCTCGGCCACCACATGGGCGCCGACTCGGTGATGGAGGTGCTGGACGCCGGGCCGCTCGCGGCGCACCGGCCTGGGGACCTGGTGCAGGGCTTCGGCGGCTGGCGCTCCCATCTCGTCAGCGACGGCTCCGAGTCGCTCTGGGACACGGGCACCTTCCCGATGGTGTTCCCCGCCTACCGGCGCCTCGACCCCGGCTGGTTCGACGAGGCCCTCCCGCTCGCATCGGCACTCAGCTCGATGGGCGGACCCGGCATGACCGCCTGGGGCACGCTGACCCGTTTCCTGAACACCGGTCCGGGCGACACCCTGGTGATCAGCGGGGCGTCCGGGGCCGTGGGCACGCTGGTCGGGCAGATGGCGCGGCTGGCCGGCGCCCGCGTGGTCGGCACGACGTCGAGTCCGCGCAAGGCCGATTACCTGACCGGGCTGGGGTTCGACGCTGTCGTCCTGTACCGCCAGGGCGACAGTGCCGCGAGTGTGCGCGACGCGCTGGAGTGGGCGGCACCGGACGGCATCGACCACTACTTCGACAACCTGGGCGGCGCGGTGACCGACGCGGTGTTCCGGCTGCTCAACGTCGGCAGCCGGGTGGCGGTGTGCTGGCAGTGGGCGACCCAAGTGGGCCGGGACACGGTGGGTCCGAGACTGCTGCCGTACATCATGTTCCCGCGGACGACCGTGCGCGGGATCTTCTCCCTGGAGTGGTTCACCGACGAGAACTGGCGGGCTCTCCACCAGGAGCTGGGCGGCCGGGTCCGGCGGGGTGAGATCGTGTGCGACCACACCCTCCACCACGGCTTCGACACCATCCCGGCCGCCTACCGGAGCCTCTACCACGACCGTTCGTCCCACCTGGGAAAGGTGCTGGTGGAGCTGTGAGCGCCCCCGCCCCGGCCCTACCACCGCCCCACGTCCACCCCGTCCGCCGATCCGCTGCCACCAGGAGGCCGTGTGTCCACCGCAGTCACCGATGACGCAGGGCCCGAGCAGGCTCTGCCGCCGCTGCACCGCATGGAGTTCGGGGTGCCGGGCCCGCCCGAGCGCGTCGAGCTCTCCGACGGTTCGCCCGCCTGGCTGGTGAGCCGGTACGCGGACGTCCGGCAGGTGCTGGGCGACAGCCGGTTCGGACGCGCCGGTCTCTACACGCCGGACGGGCCGTCCCTGCCGGACGTGCCCGTCCTCGTGAACGACCCGGACCTGCTGTTCAACCAGGACGGACCCGAGCACCTGCGGCTGCGCCGCACCATGCACCGCGCCTTCACCCCGAGGGCGGTGGCCCGCTGGCAGCCGTGGATCGCGACGATCGTGGGGCAGCTCCTGGACGAACTGGCCCGGCGGGAAGCCCCCGTGGACATCGTCGCCGAGTTCGCGCTGCCCCTGCCGGTGGCCGTGATCAGCCGGCTGATGGGGCTCGACGCCTCGGCACGGGAGCGGATGCGCCACTGGAGCGAGTACGCCCTTTCGGACGGCTCCTGGCCCGCGGAGGAAGTCGGCGCGGCCATGGCCGAGTTCTCCGCGTTCGGTGCCGAACTGCTGGACCTGCGGCGCCGCGGTCCCGGGGACGACCTGGTGAGCGGTCTGGTGCGCGCCGCCGACGAGGAGGGCGGCATCCCCGAGACGCAGTTGGTGAGTCTGGTGTGCGGGCTGGTGGTCGGCGGCCACGACAGCACCATGACCATGCTGAGCAACTCACTGCTCTACCTGCTCGGCGAGCGCCCGGAGAGCTGGCCGCGGCTCGGCGCGGGCGTGGAGGAGGCGGGGCGGGTCGCGGACCGGCTGCTGCACGGCATCCCCTTGGGCGACGACCGCGGCACCACCCGCCGTGCCCACGAGGATGTCGAGGTCGGGGGCGTGTTCATCCCGGCCGGCGCGGTGGTGGTGGCGGACTGCGGCATGGCCAACCGGGACCCGGCGGTCTACTCGGCGCACTGGTCCGAGGACCTGTTCGCACCGTTGGAGACGCCCACCCTGTCGTTCGGGGCGGGTCCGCACTACTGCCTGGGCGCCTGGCTGGCCCGGACGGAGCTCCAGCTGGCCCTGCACCATCTGGCGGCCCGCTTCCCCGGGCTGCGGCTGACGGAGCCGGCCTCGTCCGTCCAGTGGCGTCTGGGTTCCACCTCGCGCGGTCCGTTGCGGCTCGGGGTGACCTGGTAGGCGGCGCTACGGGCGAGTCCCGGACGCCGGGGACAGACTGGCGGGTATGACTCGACGCCGCTTGTACTTCGACGGATGGATCGGGGCCGTGGGTACGGCCTCGGGGACGCGGCTGGTGCTGGGGCACTGGCCGCGCTCGCCGTTCGGGGCGTTCAGCGACGTCATGATCGAGCACGCCGGCGGTGAGCGCCTGCTGCTCGCTCCCACCCGTGAGATCGCCGGCTTCGTCGCGGCCACCTACACCTTCGACGGCGTCGAGGTGGTGCCGGTGGACGTCCGCCGCGACGGGGCCCGGTGGTACGTACGGGCCGGGCCGCTCGCCCTGGACCTCGTCACCGGCCCCCGGACGGCACTGGGATGGCTGCTGTGCGCGGCACCCGCGCCGCTCGCCCGCAGCCGCGTCTGGGCCGCCGTGTGCGACGTACCGGCCCGCCTGCTGCCCGGCGTCCGTACGCTCGGCAGCGCGGGTCCGGGCCGGCGCGAGTGGTACGGGGCGCGGGACCAGCACCGTGTCACGGCGGCGAGCGCCTCCCTCGCGGGAGCGGGTCTGGGCGGGCTCGCGCCGGTCGAACCGCCGGTGACCTTCGGGTTCGGCTCGGCGCCGCGCGGTCCCTCGGTCGTCCGGATCACCTCGACGGTGGAGATCGCGGAATGAGCCGGAACGACCGGACGGGCCGGGGGGCCGTGAGTTCCGCCGGTCCGCGCACGGAGCCACCGGTCCACGGCACGGAGAGGACAGAGTCCGGGCGTTCCTGGGCAAGTCCCCCTCGCTCCGGCGCCTTAGTGTCCTGCTCATCACCCTTTTTCCACACCGGGCCCCCGCCCGTGGGCCGACCGGCCCCGGCCGGGGCCCGGACGACAGGAGACGAACCATGTCCGAGTTCCCCGCCGCGCCGTCCGCCCCCGTGCTGGAGCCCGCTGCCGCCGCCTTCGCCGAGGCGACCGCGAACCCGCCGTACCTCTTCGACCTGGAGCCGGCCGAGGGCCGCAAGGCGGTGGACGAGGTCCAGTCCGGCGAGACCGCGAAGCTCGACGTCGACGAGGAGTGGGTCACGGTCCAGGGCGGTCCCACCGGTTCGGTCAGGGCACGCGTCGTCAAGCCCGCCGGCGCCGAGGGCGACCTGCCGGTGATCCTCTACATCCACGGTGCCGGCTGGGTCTTCGGCAACGCCCACACCCACGACCGCCTGGTCCGCGAACTCGCCGTCGGCGCCGGCGCGGCGGTCGTCTTCCCCGAGTACGACCTCTCCCCGGAGGCCCGCTACCCCGTCGCCATCGAGCAGAACTACGCGGTCGCCCGCTGGATCGTCGCCGAGGGCGCCGCCAAGGGCCTGGACGCCACCCGCATCGCGGTGGCCGGCGACTCGGTCGGCGGCAACATGACCGCCGCCCTCACCCTCATGGCCAAGGAGCGCGGCGACGTCCCGCTGGTCCAGCAGGTCCTCTTCTACCCGGTCACCGACGCCGCCTTCGACACCCCCTCGTACCACCAGTTCGCCGAGGGCTACTTCCTGCGCCGCGACGGCATGCAGTGGTTCTGGGACCAGTACACGACCGACGAGGCCCAGCGCGCCGAGATCACCGCCTCACCGCTGCGGGCCACCACCGAACAGCTCACCGGCCTGCCCCCGGCCCTGGTCATCACCGGTGAGGCCGACGTCCTGCGCGACGAGGGCGAGGCCTACGCCAACAAGCTCCGCGAGGCCGGCGTCGCCGTCACCGCCGCCCGCTACCAGGGCATCATCCACGACTTCGTGATGCTCGACGCCCTGCGCGGAACCCACGCCGCCGAGGCCGCCATCCGCCAGGCCGTCGACACCCTGCGCACCGCCCTGCACACCGCCTGATCCCCGCACCGACGAACCACGAAGACCCAAGGAGTCCTGACACATGCCGACGTCCGACAGCCCGACCGTCGTTCTGGTGCACGGCGCGTTCGCCGATGCCTCCAGTTTCGCCCGGCTCATACCCGAACTGACGGAGCGCGGCCTCGACGTGGTCGCCCCCGCGGTGCCCAACCGGAGCCTGATCGGCGATTCCGCGTACATCGCCTCCGTGGTGCGGGGGATCGCCGGTCCGGTGGTCCTGGTCGGCCACTCGTACGGCGGCGCGGTCATCACCGTCGCGGGCGAGGAGGAGAACGTGAAGGGCCTGGTCTATCTGGCCGGGTACGCGCTGGAGGAGGGCGAGAGCCTGGGTGAGCTGCAGGGCCGCTTCCCCGATTCCGACCTCGCCTCCGCGCTGGTGTACACCCCGTTCCCGGTCGAAGGTTCGGACGAGCCGGGGACCGACGTCTCGGTGCTGCCGGAGAGCTTCCCGGCCGTCTTCGCGCACGACGTCGAGCCCGGTCTCGCGAAGATCCTCGCGGTCTCCCAGCGACCCCTGGCAGCGCGGGCGTTCGCCGAGCAGGCTCCCGCCGCCGCGTGGAAGACGAAGCCGTCCTGGGGTCTGGTGGCCTCTTCCGACCACACCATCAACCCTGAGGTGGAGCGTTACGGTTACCGGCGCGCGGGCATGACGACCGTGGAGGTCGACTCCTCGCACCTGGTGATGCTCTCCCACCCCGGAGACGTCGCCGACCTCATCGAGAAGGCCGTGCTGTCCGTCGGCTGACCAGCACCGGACCATGCCTTCGCGCGCGTGCGGCAGGCGCCTGCCGCGTACGGCGGACACCACTCCGGATCCCGTCAGGTCCTCATGGACCGGGCGGGATCCGCGCGCGTCCACCCGTGTGTTCACCCGTACATCACCTCGGGCACGGGCGGCGGTGGGCGGCCGTTCGGCTCGCGCTGTGAACCTGCGTCGCGTCGCACCCGCCCGGTCGGCAGTCCCGAAGCACCCGAGGAACCCCTGTGAAGCGCACGATCTCCTCCATGGCCGCCCTGGTCCTGGCCGCCGCCGCGGTCACCGCCGCCGGCGGTTCAGCCTCCGCGCACGCCCCGGGCCGGGCCCCGGGCTCCGGTGAGAGCTTCGCGACGACGAAGACGACGTACGCCCCGCAGCAGGACCCGCGTGACTACGAGGCCGTCCCCGCGTCGTTCACCCCGGTCTTCACGGAGAGCGTCTCCCGCCACGGGTCCCGTGCCATGTCCGACAGCGAGGACGGCGACGCGGTGCTCGCCGTGCTGCGGGACGCGGAGAGCGAAGGCGCGCTGACCCGTCTCGG
Organism: Streptomyces sp. NBC_00102; assembly: GCF_026343115.1. GTDB lineage: Bacteria > Actinomycetota > Actinomycetes > Streptomycetales > Streptomycetaceae > Streptomyces. Next base: position 102,034 of record NZ_JAPEMC010000004.1, on the reverse strand, counting down.
CGCCCGGCTCGGCCCGCAGGTCGAATCGCTCCTCGCGGCCGCCTCCTCCGTGGGTTACGGGGAGCTGTCCGGCCGAGGTGTCCAGGAGCAGCGGCAGACCGCGCGGCGCATGGAGAAGCGGCTGCCCTCCCTCTTCCGCGCGATCGTCGCCGGACAGGAGCCCGTCGAGGTCAAGACCTCCGGGGTGACCCGTGCCACGGCCAGCGCCAACGCCTTCACCGGCGGCCTCGTCGCCGCGGACCCGAAGCTGACGAACCTCGTCCAGGCCCCCGTCACCGACAAGGACCTGCTGTACTTCCACAAGCAGCCGCAGAACGCCGCCTACCAGGAGTACGTGGAGAACGATCCCGAGCTGGCGGCGGTGCTCGCGCGGATCGACGGCGCTCCGGACACCGCGCGCAACGCGAAGGACGTGGTGTCGCGCCTGTTCACGTCCCGGTACGTCGCCGCCATGACCGCCGAGGACCGGGTCGCCTTCGCGCGCTCGCTGTACGAGCTGTACGCCGCCGCGCCCGACCTGGGGGTGGAGGCTCCGGGCGTCGACCTCGACGCCTTCGTGCCCGCCCGCGACGCGCGGTGGTTCTCGTACCTCGACGACGCCGAGGAGTTCTACGAGAAGGGCCCGTCGATCAGCGGGCGCACCATCACGTACGACATGGCGAACGTGCTGCTCGACGATCTGTTCGACCAGGTCGAGGCGAAGGCCGCCGGCACCAGCGCGAAGGGGGCGGTCCTCCGCTTCACGCACGCGGAGGAGATCATGCCGCTCGCGGTGCTGCTGGGGCTGCCGGGCAGCACGGAGCCCGCGGACCTCGACGAGCCGTACACGTACAAGAACAACGAGTGGCGGGGTGCGCAGGTCGCACCGATGGCCGCGAACGTGCAGTGGGACCTGTTCGCCGGGCCGCGGCACGCCGTGAAGAGCGGCAAAGACGGGAAGAACGCGTCGGGCGGGACGCGCTACCTGGTGCGGATGCTCTACAACGAGAAGGAGACCGCCTTCAAGGCGTCCTGCGAGCCGATCGCCCGGGGCAGCCACTTCTACGACCTGGCCGAGCTGCGCGGCTGCTTCGGCCGGAGCTGACACACCGCGCTCCCCCGGATGCGCGGGAGCATCCCGCGCGCGAGGATCGGACCGGAGGGCGCGTCCGTGCGGAGCTCCGCCGGACGGGCCCGGAGGGGTGCGGGCAGCTGCCCGTCCCTCCGCCGACCGATACCTGTCCCGTCCGCCCCCGACCGGGGTGGCGGGGCCCCTGGAGGCAGTCGATGCCGCGACCCCTGTGGACCGGTGCCATCAGCTTCGGGCTGGTGACCATCCCGATCAGAGTGGTGTCCGCCACCGAGGACCACGGCATCCACTTCCGGCAGGTACACCTGGAGGACATGGGCCGTGTCCGCACCCGCAAAGTGTGCGAGGTGGACGGCGAGGAGGTGCCCCAGGACGAGATCGCCAAGGGGTACGAGGTAGCCAAGGACCAGACCGTTCCGGTGACCGACGAGGAACTGGGCAGGATGCCGCTGCCGACCGCCAAGGCGATCGAGATCGTCGCGTTCGTCGAGGCCGGCACCATCGACCCGGTACGGATCGGCGATTCGTACTTCCTGGCGGCCGACGGCGAGGTGGCGAACAAGCCGTACACCCTGCTGCGGAAAGCCCTGGAACGCTCCGACAAGGCAGCCGTCGCCAAGTTCGCCTGGCACAACCGCGAACGGCTGGGGCTGCTGCGGGTGCGGGAAGGGGCGATCGTGCTGCATTCGATGCGGTGGCCCGACGAGATCCGCAGTCCCCGGGAACTCGCGCCCGAGGCCGTCGAGCTGGACGAGGGTGAGATCGACCGGGCCGTGGAGCTCACCGAGACCATGGCCCTCGAAGGTATCGACGGGTTCCGGGACGAGTACCGGACCGCACTGGAGGAGCTGATCGCGGCGAAGGCGGAGGGCCGGGAGCCTGCCTCGCCCGCCGCGGAGGGCGAGGGGGAACCCGGCAAGGTGGTGGACCTGATGGCCGCCCTCAACGCCTCGGTCAAGGCAGCGCAGGAGGGGCGGGGCGAGCACGGCGGCGACGCCACCGTCCACGAGATGCCCGTCGGCGGCCGGGACACGCGCAAGAAGGCGGCTCCCGCGCGCAAGGGCACGGCGAAGAAGAGCACGGCCGGGAAGTCCTCCGCTGCGGAGAAGACCGCGAAGAAAGCCCCCGCACGCAAGGCGCCGGCCAGGAAGCGCAGCGCGTCCTGAGGCGCCGGGCCCATGGACCTCCCCCGGATCGCCCCGATGCTCGCCACCCCCGGCAGGCTGCCGCCCGCCCCGGTGGACGAGCGGTGGGCCTACGAGGTCAAGTACGACGGGCAGCGCGCGGTGGTCTGTCTGCCCGGTGACGGTACGGTGCGCTTGCGTTCGCGTTCGGGTGCGGACATCAGCGCCGCCTACCCGGACCTCGCCCCGCTGGGTGCGGCCCTGGGGAACACGGCCGCGGTCCTGGACGGCGAGATCGTCGCGTTCGACGACTCGGGGCGCAGCGACTTCGAACGTCTGCAGTCCCGCATGGGCCTGGCGGGCACCCCGGCGAAGGCGGCCAGGATGGCCCGTACCGTCCCCGCGCACCTGGTCCTCTTCGACGTCCTTTTCCTCGGCGCCGACCCGCTGATGCCACTCCCGTACACCGAGCGCCGCGCCGCCCTCGAATCGCTCGGTCTGACCGGAACGCACTGGTCGACCCCCGCCTTCATCGCGGGCCACGGTGAGCGTGCCCTGGAGGCGACCCGGGCCGCCGGTCTCGAGGGGCTGATCGCCAAGAGGCTGGATTCGGGTTACGAACCGGGGGTCCGCTCACGTGCCTGGATCAAGATCCGTCACGTCCGGACCGCCGATGTCGTCGTCGGCGGCTGGCTGCCCGGCCACGGCCGGCTGAGCGATCTGCCGGGCGCCCTGCTGCTGGGCGAGCGGCAGGACGGCGAACTGCGCCACATCGGGAACGTCGGCACCGGATGGAGCGACAGGGAACGGCATGCGCTCGCCGGGCTCCTGCACGCGGCTGCGAGTGCCGACTGTCCCTTCACCCCTCCCCCGGCGGTCCCGGGCGCACGATGGGTACTGCCCCGCCTGGTCGGCGAGGTGGCCTACGCCACCCGGACCCGTGCCGGGCTGCTGCGCCAGCCCTCCTGGCACCGGCTGCGCCCAGACCTGACACCGGACGACCTCGGCTGAGACGGCTCCTCCTGCCAGGTGAGCGGTGAGCGAGAGGGGCCCTGGCACACCCCCTCTGGCCACCCCCCGGCAGAACCCGGTCTGCCTGTCCGGCGTGCGGGCCACCAAGGTGGACGACGTTCGCCCCCTCACCGCCCGGCTCGGCGTCGCGCCTGCGGGGGAGACCGGTACCGGCGACACAGACTGAACCGGAACCGCCCCCGAACACCTCGACGGTGTCTCTCGGGCCGCCGCCGCGGGCTGGAGCTTCGCCGAAGCCGGACGACGGATGCCTTTTCTTCGCCCCACCCTCACGAGTTCGCCCCATCCTCACGAGAAGGAAGACCTCATGCAGCACGTCACCCTCAACAACGGCGTCCGGATGCCGGTCCTCGGCTTCGGCGTCTACCAGATCCCGGCGGAGCAGACCGAGCGGGCCGTCTCCGAAGCGCTCGCGGCCGGGTACCGGCTGCTCGACACGGCCGCCGCGTACGGCAACGAGGAGGCGGTCGGCCGTGCCATCGGGTCGAGCGGCATCCCGCGCGAGGAGCTCTTCGTCACCACCAAACTGTGGGTCCAGGACGCACCCGCCGAGGCGAACGCCCGGCGCGCCTTCGAGACCTCGCTGCGCAAGCTCGGCCTCGACCACCTCGACCTGTACCTGATGCACCAGCCCTTCGGTGACGTGTACGGCCAGTGGCGGGCCATGGAAGAACTGAACCGCGAGGGACTGGCCAGGGCGATCGGCGTCGCCAACTTCTACCCCGACCGGCTGCTCGACCTCACCTTCAACAACGAGATCACGCCCGCCGTCAACCAGATCGAGACGCACGTCTTCTTCCAGCGCACCGCCGACCAGGACCTCATGCGCGAGCACGGCGTCCAGCACCAGTCGTGGGGCGGCTTCGCCGAGGGGAGGAACGGCCTGTTCACCAACCCCGCCCTCAGCGCCATCGGCGAAGCACACGGCAAGTCCGTGGCACAGGTCGCGCTGCGCTGGCTGATCCAGCGCGGTGTCGTCACCATCCCGAAGTCCGTCGACCCCGGCCGGATGGCACAGAACTTCGACGTCTTCGACTTCGAGCTGACCGAAGGGCAGATGGCCGCCATCGCCGCCCTGGACACCGGCGAGTCCCTCTTCTTCGACCACCACGACCCCGAGATGGTCACCTGGCTCAGCAAGCGCCGTCTGGAGGGATGACCAGCGGGCTCGCGGGGGGCCATTGCCGGGGGAGAAAGAGCGTGATCAGGTGAATCCGATCATCACCCCTGATCTCCCGAATCTCGAACACCGGAACACCGGAACACCGGAACACCGGAACACCGGAACACCGGAACACATCGGAAAGAAAGAGCGAGGAACCATGAAGCACATCAAGCTCGGCGACCTTGAGGTCTCCCGCATCGGCCTGGGCGCGATGGGCATGTCGCACGGCTACACGGGCGCGGGCACCGACGACGCGGAGTCCGTACGCACCGTGCACCGCGCCCTGGAGCTGGGCGTCACCTTCATCGACACCGCCGAGGTCTACGGCCCGTACATCAACGAGGAGCTCATCGGCCGCGCTCTGAAGGGACGCCGCGACCAGGTCGTGCTCGCGACGAAGTTCGGTCTGATCTCCCACACCGGCCGCGAGGGCGGTCCCGACAGCAGCCCGGCCAACGTCCGCACCGCGGTCGAGGGTTCCCTCAAGCGCCTCGGCACCGACCACATCGACCTGTACTACCAGCACCGCGTCGACCCCGGCACTCCGATCGAGGAGACCGTCGGGGCGCTGGCGGACCTGGTCGCCGAGGGCAAGATCCGCCACATCGGCCTCTCCGAGGCCGGCCCGGACACCATCCGTCGCGCCCACGCCGTCCACCCCGTCACCGCCCTGCAGTCCGAGTACTCACTGTTCACCCGGGACCCCGAGGCTCACGTGCTGCCGGTGCTGCGGGAGCTGAACATCGGCTTCGTCCCCTTCTCCCCCCTGGGGCGCGGCTTCCTGACCGGCGCGATCCGCTCCGCCGCCCAGTTCGCACCGGACGACTTCCGCGCCGACAACCCGCGGTTCGCCGAGGAGAACTTCCAGCACAACCTGCGTCTGGCCGACGAGGTCGCCGCCGTCGCCGCCGGGACCGGGGCGACTCCGGCCCAGGTCGCTCTCGCGTGGCTGCTGGCCCAGGGGGACGACATCGCGCCCATCCCCGGCACCCGCCGGGTGGCCAGGGTCGAGGAGAACACCGCGGCCGATGCCCTGACGCTGACCGCCGAGCAGCTCGCCCGGCTCACGAGCCTTCCCCCGGCAGCCGGAGACACCCACAACGACGCCCAGATGCGCATGATGGAGCGCTGACCACCGCCCCGTCCGACCACCACGAGCACGGGAAACGTCCCGTGGTGTTCGTTCCGTCCGGCCGACCCGGCAGGGGCCTGGTCGGCCGGACGCGGGAACGCCCCTGCCGCTCTCCCCGCGGGTGAGCGGCAGGGGCGAAATTTCACACCCCGGGGAGCGACACCGGCACCGGACGTCGTGAACCCGTGGAGCCCGACCGCGGTTTCGGTCCGTCTCCGCCGCCCGGGTCCGCGGATTCGAAAATCCTCTGTCACGCGGCGGGCGACGGCCGGTCGAACCGACGTATCCCGGTCGTGCGGCGGGAAGGTTCATGGGACTCAGGAGGATCACGCGTGTCACGCCAAGTTCCGGTGGTCGGTCCCGACGGGACCTGGCCAGGTGTTCTGTCCACGGAGGTTGGTGACAGGTTTCACGGTGGAGTGATCTTGAGCGAGTGAGGCTTCCGGGTTCGGTGTGGATTGCGACGTCTCCTCCGCCCGTCACGCGGTGGGCGAGGCGGCCGTCTCCCCCAGGTGAGCGGCTGCCGTGCGCCAGGCGGCCGTGACGGCCCGGTGCGCCGTGGCGGTCGCGGCCGGAATGTCCTCGGGCAGACGGACGGGGCTGCCGAAGTGGACGTGCAGGCGCGGTCTGCGGGCCGGTGCGGTCAGGAGCCCGGCGATCTGCTTCACGGCCCCGCCGGAGACCACGCGGCGCGCGCCCGCCTGGCCGATCGGTACGACCGGCGCACCGGCGGCCAGCGCCAGGCGGGCGAGTCCGCTGCGGAACCGCTCGGGCGCCGCCTCGGCCGGGTCCTTCCGCAGGGGCAGCCGTCCCTCCGCGTAGATGAGGACGATCCGGCCGGACCTCAGGGCCGTGGCCGCTTCGTTCAGGGACTCGGCCGCCCGGACGCTCCCCCGGTGGACCGGCACGTGCCCGCCCCTGACCAGCAGTGGGCCGAGCACCGGGATGCGCCAGAGGCCGGCGGTGGCGAGGACGACCGGCTCGACCCCGTGGCGGAGCAGTGCGGCCAGCACGATCCCGGGGTCGACGAGCGAGGTGTGGTTGGCGACGACGATCGATCCGGGGGCGGGGGCCGCCTCCTCGTCGGACGTGGTCGTCAGGTGTCCGAGGGAGGGTACGACGGCGGCGGCGATGCGGCTGAGCACGGGTTCTCCTGCGGTCGGTCGGCGTGGCGGCTTCCATCGTCCGGCAGCCGGCCCCGCGCGGCCTGAGTCGCCGTACTCAACCCGGCACGGAAGTTCGGAGCGCTTCGGTACGCGCGCCACCGACCCCGGTCACGGGCGGTCGGACGGGGCCGGTCGGGCCGAGGGCCCCGCTCCGCCGCCGGCCAGTGGCCATGCCTCGGCGAACAGTTCGGGGAGTGTGCCCGGGAGCAGTTCAAAGCCGAGTACCTCGTTCCCGTCCGCGTCGGGCCGCGCGCCTACGGGGGGAGCCTTCAGGCTCTCCACCGGCGGAGGCAGGACTGCCCGTAGCCGCCCGCACCGGGGTTGCCTGCCAGGGTGAGGGCGGCTGCCGGTCCGGTGTCCCGGGGTTCCTCGCCGGACAGCGCACGGGCCGGGCCGGATCGCTCCGGCCCGGCCTCGGCCGGGTGTCACCGGCTCCTGTCGGTCAGGACCACCGCCCCGCCGGGCGGTTCATGATCGGGCGAGGTCGCTGTCAGGCGATGCCCGCCGCCCGGACGATGGTCTGGGTGACGGTGTTGCCCCGGCTGTCGGTGGCGTGCACCCGCACCGTGACGTAGTCCGTGCCGCGGGGGGCGTCCAGCCGGACCGAGGCACCCTTCGAGGTGGACCGGACGGACGTCTTGTGCCAGTGCGCGCCGTCGTCGTAGGAGAGCTCGACGGCGGTGGTGCGAAGCGACGCCTTCGGCCCGCCGGGCAGGTGGGACGGGGTGACGAGGAGGGGGGCGTTCCTCTTCGCCGATCCGTCGGCGGCGGTGTCGAGGTCGTAGTCGAGCTGGATCAGCGGGAGCTGGCCCACCTCCTCCGGGTCCATCGCCGCCTTGGATTCGAAGGTCCACTCCGTCCTGGTGCTGGTCGAGAGGGGGTAGTCGCCGGTGCGGGCGGTGGTGGTCACCAGGCGGTACGACGCCTTGGCGTCGGGCACGTCGGCGTAGAGGTAGCCGCCGTCCGTGGTGGCGTCGAGCTTTCCGTTGCGATAGAGCTCCGTGGTCTGCGTGTTGGGTCCGTAGCCGGCGGTTCCCGCGTGGTTCTCACCGGAGTCGCCCCAGCCGGGCACGTAGGCGGCGATCTCGGAGCCGGTGCGGGTGGGCAGGTCGATGCTGGTGTTGACCCGGGGCCGCTGGAACGGGCCGAACCAGGTGACCTCGGTGGTCCGTCCGGCCGGGTACTCGATCAGCTCCGATCCCTGCAGGGACTGCGGGCCGAGCTTGGGAGCGTACTCGTACGTCTCCTCGTACCAGCGGAACGAGCTGTCGGTGGTGACGTAGTCGGTGCGGTGCGCCCCCGCGGTGGACAGCGCGGTCACCCCGCTGCGCATGGTGGCGTAGGGCTGGATGTCGAAGCGGTACTCGTCGACGCTGTGCGTGGGGTCGTTGCGGAAGTCGACCTCGACCTTGGCGAGTTCCCGCTCCTTCGGGGCGTAGGTGACGTCGGCCGGAATCCGGTCCTTCCAGGACTTCACGAGGTCGTAGAGGTAGTCCGTGTCGGGGTGGGAGGCGATACGCAGGCGCGCGGTCCCGGTGGTGCTCGCGCCGATGCGGGCGACGAGTGCGTTGCCGCTGCTCGCGGTGATCCCGGCGACGGCCACCTTGGTGCGCTTGACCGCGTCGTACAGCCGGCCGTTGCCGTTCTTGACGATGAGGAGAAGCTTCACTCCGGCGTTCTCGGCCTCGGTGATCTGCTCGTCCGCGTCGTCCTCGTCGTCGCTCTGCCGGACGACCACGGCCTTGTTCTGCGCCTTTCCGGCGCCGAGGGCGGCGTAGTCGTCGGCGAGCCCGTCAACGGCGAACACCGCGTCGACGGTGCTGTCGCCCGGGGGCAGACTGCCCGAACCGGGCGCCACCCAGAGGTCGTCCAGGTTCTGGCTGCCCGAAGTCACGCTCAGGACGGGCTGTTTCTTGCGCCAGCGGAGGGTGACCAGGGTGTTTCCGTCTGTGACCTTCGGCGCCTGCTGGAGCCAGACGCTGTCGTAGCGGGTGCCGACGGTCAGGTTGGACATCGCACCCTCTCCGCTGTCGAACACGCGGATGTAGTCGACGCGCCCCTGGTTGTCCGGGGTCGCGGGCCGGGGGGTGACGGCTCGGGCCTCGTGGAGGGCGGCTCCGCCCAGGACGAGTTCGGTGTCCTGGTGGACCTCGACGGACGGGGCGTCGAGCAGGCCGAGGCCCTCGGACGAGGCGCCGTGGGTTCCCTTGACGGTCGCCAGCGACCAGACCGCGTACGTACCGGGAGCGACGACCGTGTCGATGACACCGTTGTCCGTCCCGGCATAGCTGTACGCGTAGTCGCCGCCGCCCTGACGGAGCAGCTCGACCAGGGTGTTCCCCACGACCGGGTTGCCCTGCTGGTCGAGGAGCTTCATCTTGAGGTGGTAGGGCTTCTCCTGGGTGCTGACGCCGACGAGGGTGCGGGTCGCCACGGTGCCGTTCAGGGTGCCGATGACCCGGCTGGTGAAGCGGTGCGCGGCGGGTGCCTCGTCCAGGTGCGTCGTCAGGGTCGCCGAGGCGCTTCCGTGGGCGGGTACGGTGAGCCGGTCGGCCGAGAGCGTGAAGAGCCCCTCGGGAGCGCCGGACGCCTCCGTCGAGAGGTCGACGACCACCGCGGAGTCGGCGGTGTTGGTCCACTCGACGGTCTTGTCCACCGTCTCACCGGGCGCACCGCCCAGGGAGTGGATTCCGGCGTCCACCGCCGCGGTGGCGAAGAGGGTGGCCCTCGTGGCGGCCACCGCGTCCACCCGGCCGTTGCCGCCGTCGTCGACGCCGATCGCGGGCAGCGCCTTGGAGGTGCTGACCAGTGCGTCCTTGAGCTGCGCGCCCGTCCAGTCGGGGTGCTCGGCCGCCAGCAGGGCGGCGACGCCCGCGACGTGCGGGGTGGCCATCGAGGTGCCGCTCTTCGTCGTGTAGTACCCCTCGCCGTCCCAGCTGTTCCGGGAGCGGGCGGCGAGGATGTCGACACCGGGTGCCGTGATCTCGGGCTTGATGCCGTCGTCGGCGAAGCGCGGGCCGCGGCTGGAGAAGTCCGCGAGGGCGTCCGCCGAGTCGACCGCGCCGACCGTGAGGGCCGCATCCGCGGTGCCCGGGGAGCCGATGGTGTGGGCTCCGGGACCGGCGTTCCCGGCGGCGATGGTGAACAGGGCACCGGTCTCGGCGCTGAGTTCGTCGACCGCCAGGCTGAGCAGGTCGGTGCCGTCGCTCGGGGCGTCGCTTCCGAGGCTCATGGAAATGATCTTGGCCTTGGCGTCCCGCGCGGCCCATTCCATGCCCGCGAGGATCCAGGAGTCCTGGCCGCTTCCGGTCATGTCGAGCACCTTGCCGACGTGCAGCCTCGCGCCGGGAGCGACGCCCCTCTCCTTGCCCCCGGAGGCGGCACCGCTGCCGGCGATGGTGGAGGCGACGTGCGTGCCGTGCCCGTGGAAGTCGTCGATGTCCTCGTCCGGGACGAAGCTTTCCGAGGAGGCGATGTTCTGGAGGTCGGGGTGCTCGACGTCGTATCCGCTGTCCAGAACGGCGACGTCCACTCCTTCACCGGTGTTGCCGCCCTGCCAGACCTCGGGGGCGCCGATCTGCTCGGTGGAGTCGGCCATCAGTGCCTCGGCCTTGCCGTCCAGCCACACCTTGGCGACACCGCCCGAGAAGCCGTCCGCGGCCGGCTTACCGGCATCCCGGGCGAACGAGGCGGCGGGGGCGGCGGTGAGCGACTTCCAGAAGTCGGCGACGTCGTCGTGATCCTCGGCCAGCGCGACCCCGTCGACACTGGTGAGCAGATGCGCGTCGGCGGGTTCGGCAGCGGACCTGAGCAGACCGTTGCCGCCGTTGCCGGCAGCGCTGCGGGACGCGGCGGCGGAGTCGTACGTGACGATGAGCGGCACGTGGTCCATGTGCGCGTCGTCGTAGCCGTCCGCGATCAACTGGGTGACGTTGAAGAGACGTTGGTCGATCTGCCCGGAGGCCAGGTAGGGGCGGGCGGCTGCCGGGTAGACGAAGGTGTCGTCACCGACGGTGGTGATGCTCGCCGCGGCTTCCGCGCCGTCCGGTCCGACCACCGATATCGCGGCGGGGAGATTCCCCTTGGTGGTGACGGTGACCTTGTCGCCCGTCACCAGGGTGACGGTGGAGGACTTTCCGGGACCGGCGGCAGGAGCGCTCGGCGCACTGCCCGGGACGGTGCTGGAAACGGCGGATGCGGTGCCGGTCGCCGATGGGATCGCCACGGCGGCCAGCAGGACAGCTCCGATGACCGGCAGGACATATCTGCCGGTGGGTTTGATGGTCAAAGCGTTTCCTCGACTCGTAAGGATGTACGGCCGAGCGGGAACCTATACGGACGGCGAGCTCACCCACCAGAGCGTCTCCGGCCCGTTGAACTGCTGCTTAATCAGACCGAAACCGAGTCTCCGCTATCCGGCCACCGCGGTGGCAAGCGCTTTCGGATTTGTCCCCATGATCCTCAACTGACCTTGACCGCAAGGCAACAGACTGATCATCAATTTACGTGAGTGTCACGAGCGTTCAAATCGACATCAGGCCGGCGACGAGTCGGCGGACCACCGGTCCGCAGGACGACCGGACCGCCGGTCCGAGCGCCGTGACGCTCGGACACGGCGACCGGTGCCCGGCACCGGCCCGAAGCCGGTCCCCCGTCCCCCGCCTGCCGGGCCCGTCCCCGCACCCGGCGGCCTCCGGCTCCGTCCGGGCACCACACGGACCGCGGGGCCGTCGGCCCGCAGCGCGAGCCCTATCGGGGCCGGCGTGCTTGGGTGGAACAGGCGGCCCGGCCGCCATCGGACCGTCGACGCACGGTCACCTCCGCACGGCCGAGGAGTGCAGGATGCGCGACAGGAAACCACTGGCAGGGCGGCTCGCGGTCGTCACCGGGGCGGCGCGCGGAGTGGGCGCCGGGGTCGCACGGGAGCTGGCGCACCGGGGAGCACGTGTCGCCCTCCTCGGACGGGAGGCAGTGGCGCTGGAGCAGGTGGCCCGGACTCTGGAGACGGACGCACACTGCTTCGAGGTGGACGTCACGGACGACACGGCCATGGAACGCGTGGCGGCCGAGGTCTCCGCCCGCCTGGGCCGGCCCTCGGTCGTCGTGGCCAACGCCGGGGTGGCCGAGGGCGGCCCCTTCGTCACGTCGGACCCCGTGAGCTGGCGCCGGGTCGTCGAGGTCAACCTCGTCGGCAGTGCCGTCACCGCGCGCGCGTTCCTGCCGGGGCTGCTCGCGACGCACGGCTACTTCCTCCAGATCGCCTCCACGGCCTCGTTCGGCGCGGCACCCATGATGAGCGCCTACTGCGCGTCCAAGGCGGGCGTCGAGTCGTTCGCGCACTCCCTGAGGGCCGAGCTCGCCCACCGCGGGGTGGGCGTCGGCGTCGCCTATCTCAGCTGGACGGGCACCGACATGATCCGCGATGCCGACCGGTACGACGTGCTGCGCGAACTGCGCGGTCACATGCCTCCCCCCGCACGCCGGGTCCACCCGGTGGAGCAGGTGGCCGGCTGGCTGGTGCGCGGCGTCGAACGCCGCTCCCCCACGGTGTACGCGCCGCCGTGGCTGCGGCTGGCGCAGCCCGTGCGCCCCCTCCTGCCGCAGGTGGTCACCTGGGTGTCCCGGCGGCAGCTTCCGCGCCTGGAGGAGCGGGCCCGTTTCGAGGCCACGGGACTGCTGGGCGCGGGCGGGCAGGCCGCGCGAAGGGCGAGAGGGCAGGAGTGAGCGTCCGGGCGGCCTCGGGCGCCTGGGACGTCCGTCCCCCGGCGACGGGCCCGCGCCACGGCATGCGCCGGAGCGCGGGTGGAGAGACGGTTGACGCATGACTACTGCACTGAATCCCCCGGGAGAGACCCCGCCGGCCGAAGGCTGCATCGGCGAGGCGCACCAGGAGCGCGCGGACGGAGGCATGTGGGAGCACCCGGCCGTGTGGGCGGCCGTCGTGCTGGTGGGCGCGGTCATCTTCGCCGCCTTCTTCCTCGCACGGATCTTCGGCTGGGGCGGCTGACTCCCGCCGCTTCCCCGCTCCGTCCGTCTCCGTTTCCGGCGCCGGCTCCGGCCGCGTCGCAAGGACCTTCGTCCTGCGCGTCGCCCCCGGCCGTGCTCCGGCGGTGAAGGCGCGCCACCCCCGGGCCGTGCTCCGGCGGTGAAGGCGCGCCACCGCCGGGCCGCACGCCTTCACCGCCGGAGCGCTCGCACGGGGCGGTAGGGGCCGGCCGGACGCCGAGCGGCTGCCTGCTCCACCCACCCGGGTCCCCGCACCCCCCTGGCGTGGACCACCCCGTCTCCCTACCGTGTCCGACCATGGAATGGATGACGCTGGTGGCCACGCTTCTCGGTGCGGTGATCGCCATGGGCTCGACGCTGCTGATCGAGTCCCGCAAGGACCGACGTGAGGCCGCCGGGGAGTGGCGGCGTAGCAGGCGCGAACTGTACGGGGCCTACCTCCGGACACTCTCCCAGGTGCGTGGGGAGCTGCAGCTCCTGATTCTGGACCGCTCGCTGACCGATGCCGATCGGCTGGTCCGAGCCCGGCAGAGCTTCGCCAAGTGCTACGAACTCCGTTATCAGCTGGAGGTTTTCGCCCCGCGCTCGGTGGTCGAGCCCGCTCTCGACTACTTCCGCAGCGTGCGCAGGCTGCGGGACGAGGCCGGCGACGGGGTGGTGACCGGCGACGAGCGCTGCGAGCGTGCCTTCGTCGACGTCATGGACGCGCTCGCGGCGGTACGCGACGCCATGCGGCTGGACATGGGGACGGACGCGCTCGCCGCTCACTGACCCCCTGTACGCACGCTCCGGCCACGGCCGGACGGCGCTCTCCACCCGCGAGTGGGCGGAGAGCGCCGTCCGGCCGTGGTCAGTCCGCCGGTCTTCCCGGTGGCGACGGCCCGTCGTCCGGCATGCCGTCCGGCTGGGCCGTACCGTCCCCGCCCCGGGCGCCGGAGGCCCCCGTACCGACCGGGGCAACGCCCTCGTCCTCGTCCACGGCGGGCGCCGCGCCGCCCTGGAGCCGTTCGCGGTCGGAGGCGCGGACCTGGATGACGAAGAGGGCGATCAGCGCGGCGAGTACGGCGAGCACGGCCGCGACGATGAAGGCGGCGGAGACACCGGACGCCAGCACCTCGTTGCCCCAGGGCGGCGGGAGTTCGCCGGTCCGGCGGAACTCCAGCTGCTGCGCGGGGGTCGCCTCCTGCATGAACTTCGGGATCTGGTCGGTCGCCTCGTTGCGGCTCGCGGTGCCGAAGACCGTGACGAGGATGGACAGTCCGAGCGAACCGCCGACCTGCTGGGTGGCGTTCAGGATGCCGGAGGCCGCTCCCGCTTCCTTGGGGCGGACACCGGAGACTGCCATCAGGGTCAGTGACACGAACTGGAGTCCCATGCCGAAGCCGAAGACGAGCACCGGGCCGAGCAGGCTGCCCAGATAGGTGCTGTTCGCGTCGGTCAGGGTCAGCCAGCCGAGTCCCCCCGCCGCCAGCACGGCGCCCGTCACCATGAACGGTTTCGGCCCCCATTTGGGCAGCAGCTGGGACGCGATTCCGGCTCCGACCGCGATGATGGCGCTCACCGGGAGAAAGGCGAGCCCGGCGCGCAGGGGGCTGAAGCCGAGGACGTTCTGCACGAACAGGGTCAGGAAGAAGAACATGCCGAACATCGCGGCGGACAGGGACAGCATGATGCCGTAGGTGCCCGCGCGGTTGCGGTCGCGGAACATCCACAGCGGGGTGATCGGCTGTTTCGACCGCTGCTCGTTGGCGATGAACGCCGCGAGCAGCACCACGGCCGCCGCGAAGGCCCCGAGGGTGATCGAGTCGCTCCAGCCGTCCTCCGACGCCCGGATGAATCCGTAGACGAGCATCACCATGCCGAGTGTGGAGGTGAGAGCGCCGAGGAGGTCGAAGTGGCCCGGGTGGCGTACGGACTCCGGTATGTAGCGGGGGGTGGCCAGTGCGATCAGGAGGCCGATCGGCACGTTGACGAAGAAGATCCACCGCCAGTCGAGCCACTCCACCAGCAGACCGCCGGCGAGCAACCCGATCGCGCTGCCGCCCGCGGAGACTGCGGCGAAGACGCCGAACGCCCTGTTCCGCTCGGGTCCTTCGCGGAAGGTCGTGGTGATCAGTGACAGTGCCGTGGGGGACGCGATGGCGCCGCCGACGCCCTGGAGGGCACGGGCGGCGAGCAGTTGCCAGGACTCCTGCGCCAGACCGCCGAGCAGCGAGGCGAACACGAAGAGCAGGACGCCGAAGATGAAGACTCTGCGGCGTCCGAGGATGTCACCCAGCCGTCCGCCCAGCAGGAGCAGACCGCCGAACGTCAGCGTGTAGGCGTTGATCACCCACGAGAGGTTCTCGGTGCTGAATCCGAGCGAGGTCTGGATGTGCGGGAGGGCGATGTTGACGATGGTGATGTCGAGCACCACCATGAGCTGGCACGAGGTGATGACGAGGAGCGCCATCCCTTTGCCGCGGCCTTCGTCCTTGTTGCCGGGCGCGGCCAGACGTGCGGCATTCGCCGGGGAGTCCGTCATATCAGTACCCATGTCTGCCGACGGCGGCGCCCACGGTCCGTGTACGGGCCCGGACGCGTTACCCGTTCGACGGTAGGCGCCGGGCTGCGGCACCGCCATTCGGGCGGCCGGCGGCCACCGGCAACGCCGCATGCCCGTCCCGTACGCCTCCGCGTTCACCGGGACTTCACCGGAGAGACGCTCCCGTATCTCCCCCATGGGACCCCTGCCGCCCTACGATTCCCCCGTGACGCGCGCGCCGCGCGCCACGGGGCAGGGGGAGGCGCGATGGGTACGGGCGGGGAGATACCGGACCGGGTGCGGGGGCTGCTGCCCCGCGGGGTGCGTCTTTACCATGTGCGCCCGGACGGTTCCGTCGTCGTCGCCGACCGTGACGGCTGCCGGCCGCTGGGCCCCGACGGCGGGATGATTCCCTTCATCGACGACGGACAGTTCGCCCACTACCTGGTGGGCGACGCGGCGACGTCCCCGGAGCGGCCGTCCAACGCGACGGTGAAACTCGGGCTGGTCGGCCCCCGGAGCGCGTTCACCCCGCACGCCCACGGCGGCGAGCACTACGTGCTGTCCCTCGGTCACGCCTCTTGCGGGCTCTGGGACGTCGAGCGCGGGAGGACCGCCGAGGTACCGCTCGTGCCCGGGATGCTCATACGCATTCCGGAGTTGATGCCCCACTCCTTCGCCAACCGGGGGAAGCGTCCGCTGACCATCGTGACGGCGAACACGGGATACGGCATCGACCACGAGGACTACGCGATCACCGCCCCGGAGGCGGAGCGCCGCGCCCGCGGCGGTGCTGCCCGCCAGGGGCGCGGCGCTCTCGCCACGGCGGCCGCCACCGACTTCCGGGCCCTCGCGACGGCCCTGCGCTCCGTGGAGGAGCGCCAGCGGGTGCACGGCATCGCCCCGGCCACGGTCCGGGAGCGTCTGGCGGACCGGCTGCGCCGGGTGGCGACGGCCCTGGAGGCGCGCCCGTGATCTGTCCGCACTGCGAGCACGAGCTGCTCCGCAAGGAACGTCCCGGCAACAGGTGCGCCTACTGCCGGCGCGTCTACGCGCTGGACCCGAAGACCAACGCCCTCAAGCTGAGCGACCTCCGGGTGCGGCGCGCGATGGCCGCGCTGTCGGCCGACGGCCGGCTCGCGGTCGCTCCCGGGCAGCTCTGGTACGCGCTGTCCCGCCGTTCGCTGCGGACCAGCGGCCTCGGCGCGGTCTGGAACCCTCTGACGGGTGTGCTGGGCTTCGGGCTCCTGCTGGCCGGTGTCGTGATCCCCTTCGTACCGGCCGTCGTCGCCGGCGGGATTCTGTCGCTGGTGTCGGTGTCCTTGGTCGTCGCCCGCAGCACCGGGGTGGGCCGGGGTGTTCCGGCCGTGGACCGCGACGCCTTCCGCTCCCGGGTCCTCGCCCCGTGGCTGAGGGTGTACGGCGAGCTGCCGACGGGCATGGTGGACGACCCCGTACGGGAGTGGAAGCCGCAGAGCGTCCGGCCCGCGCGGCGGAAGACGGTGGCCCCCGCGCCACCCCGGGACGCCGGGGCCCCGGGTGTCCTGCTCTGTCCCGATCCGTCGATCATCGCGTTCCTCGCTGCCGAGGGGGTGGCCGACGACTACGGCCTCGCGCTCGTCCGCACCCTCGACGAGGCCGCGGCCCTCGCGCCCCGGGGGCCGGTGATCGTGCTGCACGACGCCGACGCGCACGGTGCCCTGCTCGCCCGGCGCGTCCGCGAGGCGCTTCCGCGGGTCAGGGTGGTGGACGCCGGACTTCCCGTCCGCAAGGTCCGCGGCCTCGCCCATGCGGTGCCGGTACGCGACCGGTGGCGCCGGCCCGACGCCGCGGCGCGACGGGAACTCGCCGCTCTCGGCGCGTTCACCGAGGCGGAACTGAAGTGGCTGGGACGCGGCTGGGGGTTTCCGCTCGTCGGGCTGCCTCCGGCCCGGCTGCTGGACGCCGTCACGCGGTGCGCGGCCAGGGCCACCGGACGCCCCGATACCGCTCGCGCCGGGGCCGCCGAGTTGGGCTTTCTGACCTGGCCCTCCCCCGGCCCGGCGGAAGGGGGCGGAGAGTGATCTGCCCGGGCTGCGAGACGCGGATCAACCGGAAGGAACGCGTCGGCGGCACATGTGTGCGCTGCGGAAGGCGTTTCGCCCTCGATCCGTGGTCGGACGGGGCGGGGATGCACGACCTGCGCATCCGACGCCGCGTCGAGCGGGCCACCGGCGACGGCCGGCTGAGGATCACCCTGACCCAGCTCTGGTACGCGTGCCGGTCGTCCAACCCGTCCTCGGAGGCGTCCCCCCGGCGCGGAATACGGGCGTGGGTGCGCTGGGCCGTCGCGCTGCCGCTCTCCGCCGCGCTGGTGGCGGGGGCCGTAGTGGCGCGGGGCGGGCTCGGGACGGTCTGCCTGTGGCTCGTCCCGGTGGTGCTGGTCCTCGCGGCGGCGCTGCGCCACCGGCCGGAGCGGCCCGCGTCCGCACTGGTGCAGCCGCCGGAAAGCACGTTCCGTGCGCTGATGCACGGTGCCTGGACGGCGACCTACGGCGGGCTGCCCGAGGGGGTGGTGGACGACCGCCGCGCGGCCGGCACCGCCGCACGTCGGCGCGGGGTCAAGGAGCGATCGGGGCCGCCGGAGGTGGTCGTCCTCTGCACGGAGCCGGTCGTCGCACGCTTCCTCATGGAGAACCGGCTGCCGGACCGCCCGCACAACCTCCTGACCACCAAGGCGGCCGGGCGCACCGGCGGCCCGGACGGGCCCGGACGTGTGCGTGAGGTTCTGGAGCTGCTGGCAGGTCACCGGACCGGTCTGCCGGTCGTGGTGGTGCACGACGCGGACGCGGCGGGCACCCTGCTCGTACCCGTTCTCCGGGCGGCCCATCCCGGCCGGACCGTCGTGGACGCCGGGCTCCGGCCGGGGGCGGTCTCCCGCAACAGGCGTGCCGTCCGCCGCTTCTCCGCGGGTACGGGGCTGGACGCGGAACTGCTCCGCACGGTGGCAGGCGTGCCCGAGCAGGAGGCCGAGGCGCTGGCCGAGGGCTGGTGGTGGCCGATCGCCGCGGTGCCTCCCCCGGTACTCGCCGAGGCCGTCACCAAGGCCGTCGAGCACGCCGTGAGGGCGCCCGCCCCGCCGCCGTACCTCCCCGGGAGCCCGCTCGCCCAGGGATTCCTCACCTGGCCCGACACCGTCGGGAAACCACTGCCCTCCGGAGCCGGTACCCGTTCCCGCAGCGACCGGAAGCACGACAGGAGCACCTCATGACACCGCGACGCCCTCCCGCCACCGGGGCGCGCGCCCTCCAGGACCGGGACCGGCCCGGCGTGCCCGGCGCCCGCCTGCTCGCCCGCGCGCTGGACGCCGCCCTGCACGCCGCGATCGACGCCGCGGCCGTGCGGGCAGCCGGACAGGGCGGCCTCCGGTTCACCGAACGGCAGTTGTATTTCGAGACCTGCCGGGTGCTCGATCCCTCGCTGACCGTGCTGAGCCGGGTTCCGCGCACCGCGCGGCCGTATCTGCGGCTGCCGTCGTTCACCCGTGCCCTGGACGCCCGGGGGCGGGACACCGTCCCGGGCCTGCTGCCGCCGCCTCCGCCTCCGCCGAAGGAGTCGCGCGCCCCGGAGCGGGCGAGCGAACCCGACCTTTACTCCTACGGACTGCCCCGTCTCCTGGTCTGCCAGGACCGTGGGATCGCCCGGATGCTGCTGGCCAACCACGTCCATTTGGAAGCGGCCTGCCCGGTCCTGGCGGTGGCCGGGGCGCTGCCGTTCGACCCGGGGCTGACCGGCGCCCTGGAGCGCGCGGGTGGGGCGACGGTGTACGTCCTCCACGACGCGAGCCCTCGGGGAATCGCCCTGCGCGGCCAGGTCCGGGCGGCTCTCGGGCCGGTTCCCGGCGTGCGGGTGTCCTCCCTGGGGCTCGTACCGCGCCATGCGCAGGCCATGCGGCTGCCGGCCGGGCGCGGACCGGTCCATGGGGCGGAACTCGCCGGACTCCCCGGAACGCTCCGGCCGCAGGAGACGGCGTGGCTGGCCCGGGGCCGTTTCGCCGAGGTCGCCGCCGTATCTCCCGAGCGGCTGGTCCGCGGGGTGCTGCGTCTCACCCGGGGACCGCGGATACCGCGCGCCGGCGTGTGGGCCGGACTGCGGGACCTGCGCACCAAGGGTTTTTTGACCTGGCCCGATTCGACCGGACGACCCTGAGGACCGCAGACCATGATCAGGCCGAGAGAGACCGGCTACAGCGACGAGCTGCTGGCGGACGGCAGTGTGCACCGCACCTACGAGGACGGCCGGCAGGAATGGCGCCGGCGCGATCCCTCGGTACCGGGGCTGGTGCGCTGGCACGACAACAGATCGGCGTCGGGCACCGACGAGCTCCTCGGCGACCGCATCGTCAAACGCGTCTCCAACGGCGGCGTCTCGTACGGCCGGGACATCGGGTACGGGCGGACCGTCTGGGGGCGCGACTCGCTCACGGTCAACCGCACGTCCTTCGGCGGCCGGATGGGCCTGCTGCTCGCCGGTGTCGGGGTGACGGCCCTGGCCGTCACCGAAGCACAGTTGCCGCCGCTGAGCCTGTCCCCCGACGAGGAGGAGGAACTGCGCCGCCAGGCAGAGGCGTCCGGAAGGGACGGTGGCGCGGGCGGCGAAGGCGCCGGTTCCAGCGACTTCGGCGACTCGGGCGGCTCCGGGGACGACGAGTGGGACGGTGACTGGGGCGACGAGGACGACGGGGGCTGGAGCGACGACGACTTCGGCTGATCGAGGAACGGGCCGGCGAGGAACAGAGCGGAAGGGGAGCCGTCGATGGCGCGGTTCTGTGTGTGTCTGGCACCCACGACGGACGGGGCCCGCGCCCATGTCCGGGCGATGGGCGCGATCCGTGGCGAGGTGCGGGAGGTCGCCGTACCCGGCGCGGACGCGGCTCTGCTGCGGGGCGAACCGGGCCCGGCGGTGGGGCCGTTCACCGCGTGCGGCCTCACCGCGACCGGTGAGGTCACCCTCCACAACAGGCCGGTGCTGCTGAACGCGCTGGAGGAGAACGGCACTCCGGCACCGGTGCGCTGCCCGGACGCCGAACTGCTGCTGCGCTGCTGGGCGTCGCTCGGCGCGAAGGGGGTGGCGCTCGCCGAGGGCATGTTCGTGCTGGCGGTGCTCGACGGTACCGACCTGGTGCTCGTACGCGACCAGGTGGGCGCCCGCACCCTCTTCTACGCGCGGGCGGACGGTGCGTGGGCCGCCTCCTCCTCGCTGCGGGCGCTGCGCCGGTGGCCGACGCTGGACACGTCCCTGGACCTGGCGGCGGTCCGCTCGTTCCTGACGTTCGCCTACCTGCCCGGCGAGGAGACGCTGCTGACGGGCGTGCGGGAGGTGCTGCCCGGCCGGATACTGCGGCTGTCGCCGGACGGCTCGGTGACGGAAACCGTCCACTGGGAGCCCGCGGAACGGCTCGGCAGGACCGTCCCCGACGACCCGCACGACCATGTCCTCGCGCTGCGGGCCCTGTTGGAGGACGCGGTGGCCTGCCGGCTGCCCTCGGCGGAGCCGGTGGCGGTGCTGCTGTCCGGGGGCATCGACAGTTCGCTGGTCACCGCGCTCGCGTCGAAGCTGCACAGCCGTCCGGTCCGCACCTACTCCATCAGCTTCGGCGACGAACTCCCGAACGAACTGGGCTATTCGGGTCTCGTCGCCGCGCACTGCGGAACCCGGCACAGGGTGCTGAACGTGTCCGGAACGACGGTCGCCGCGCGGCTCGCGGAGGCGGCCTCGCTCCTCGACAGTCCGGTGGGCGACCCGCTGACGGTGCCCAATCTGCTGCTGGCGGAGGCGGTGGCCGACGAGGGGGCGTCGGTGGTGCTCAACGGCGAGGGCGGCGACCCCGTCTTCGGCGGACCGAAGAACCTCCCGATGCTGGTCCAGGAGATGCACCGGGAACCCGGGGCGCCGTGGGACGAGGACCGGGCCACCGCCTATCTGCGCTCGTACCGCAAGTGCTGGACGGACCTCCCGGTGCTGCTGACCCCGCAGGCGCTGGACGCGCTGGCGGACGCTCCCCGCCCGCAGCGCTTCGTCGAGCCGTACCTGATGCCGGGCCCGGACAGCCCGTACCGCATGGCGAGCCTCCTCAACCAGCTGCTCCACTGCAACCTGCGGACCAAGGGGGCCCACCACATCCTGACCAAGGTCGAGCGGCTGACCTCCTCCCAGGGCATCGAGGGCCGCGCTCCGCTCTTCGACCGCCGGGTGGTCGACCACGCCTTCGCCACTCCCCCGGGGTACAAGCTCCGGGGCACGGTGGAGAAGTGGATCCTCAAGGAAGCGGTGCGCGATCTGCTGCCCGGAACCGTCGTGGACCGTCCCAAGAGCGGGATGAGAGTGCCGGTGCAGCAGTGGCTGACCGGGCCGCTGCGGGACCTCGGCAACGACCTTCTGCTGGGGCGCGGGGCCCGGGAGCGGGGCCTGTTCCGCACCGACACCATCCGTACCTGGCTGAAGGGCGGGGGCACCCTGCTGCCGCGCCAGGGCGGGAAGCTCTGGCTCGTCCTCACGCTGGAGCTCTGGCTCCGTTCGTACGACATCTGACGGGCGGCCCGGGCTCCGGACACCGCACGACCCCCTGAACCGCCGGAGGTACCACCGATGAAGAGCACCCTCACCGATCCCCGGACCGGCCTCGCGCGCGGCACGGCGCCCGTGTCGCGGGAGCCGGAGGTGGCCGGGGCGGTGTCGGCCGCCCGGGCCGCGTTGCCCGGGTGGAGCGCCCTCACCCCCCGGGAGCGGGCCGAACGCCTGGGCGCTCTGGCCGCGTCGGTCGAGGCGCACGCGGCGGCGTACTCCGCGTGCGAGCGCGCCGGGACCGGCAAGCCGGAGTCGGAGACGCGGGGCGAGATCGCGCAGGTGGCGGACCTCTTCCGGTTCTACGCGACGGCGGCGCGGACCAGGACCGTACCGGCCTCGGGCGCGCTGGTCGCCGGTCACGAGAGCTGGGTGCGGTGGGAGCCGATCGGTGTGGTCGGTGTGGTGGTGCCCTGGAACTACCCGCTGATGATGGCGGCCTGGCGCTGTGCGCCCGCGCTGGCCGCCGGGAACACCGTCGTGGTCAAACCGGCCGAGACCACTCCGGACTCCCTGCTGCTGCTCGCCGCCCACGCGGTCGCTGAACTCGGCGAGGGGGTGCTCCAAGTACTGCCGGGCGACCGGGAGACGGGGCGGCTGCTGGTGGGGGCCGGAATCGACATGGTGGCGTTCACCGGCAGCCCGGAGGCGGGCCGGGACGTCGCTGTCCGCGCGGGCATCCGCCGGGTCAGCCTGGAACTGGGCGGCAACGCCCCGGCGATCGTCCTCCCCGACGCCCCTCCGCAGACCTTCGCGGAACTCGCGCGGGCGGCCACGTACAACGCCGGCCAGAGCTGCGCGGCGCCCGCGCGGGTGATCACGCCGGCGGAGAACTACGAGAGCGTGGTCGCACTGCTCGGCGCGGCGATGTCCGAGCGGGTCGCGGGTCGGGACTTCGGGCCGCTGAACAACGCGGACCAGGCCGCCCGTTACGACCGGATCGTCTCGGCCTCGAAGGCGGGACGCGAGGTGACCGGCACGGTCGGGGCTGCGCCGGGCGAGGAGAACGGCCACTGGCGCCCGGCACGGGTGCTCGCCGATCTGCCGCCGGCCGACCCCGCGATCGTCGAGGAGGTCTTCGGCCCGCTGCTCACCGTCGAGCGGGCGGACACCGTCGAGGATGCGCTGAGCCTCGCCAACAGCGTGCCCCAGGCGTTGGCGTCCAGCGTGTGGACGAGCGATCTGGAGCGGGGGATCGATCTGGCGTCCCGGCTCGACGCGGGCGAGGCCTGGGTCAACTGCCATCTGGTACAGACGGCCGAACTCCCGCACGGCGGACGGGGTTCCTCGGGGCACGGCACCGATCTGAGCGTGCTCGCCCTGGACGAGTACCAGCGGCCGAAGACGATCACGGTACGCGTCGGGCGGCCCTGACCACGACGAATGCCCCCGGCGGAGTCGGCCGAGGGCGAAATCGGGTTCTGCCCACCCGGGGTGCGCACGTACCGTGTGATCACTGATCCGTGCGACGAAGGCGGCCCCGCAAATGCCCCTGTTCGACCTGTCCCTCGAAGAACTCCGCACCTACCGCAGCGCGTCGGCGGAGCCCGCCGACTTCGATGCGTTCTGGTCGAAGACGCTCGAAGAGACCCGCAGCCACCCGCTCGACGCCCGCTTCGAACTCCGCGCCGACACGGGCCTGAAGACGGTGGAGGTGTACGACGCGACCTTCGCCGGCTTCGGCGGACATCCGGTCAAGGGCTGGCTGGTGCTCCCGGCGGGGACCACCGAACCGCTCCCGGTGGTGGTGCAGTTCATCGGGTACGGCGGCGGGCGGGGTCTCGCGCACACCCATCTGCTCTGGGCATCGGCCGGTTTCGCCCACTTCGTCATGGACACCCGCGGCCAGGGCAGCGGCTGGGCAGGCGGCGACACCGCCGACCCGGTGGGCAGCGGCCCCGCGTTCCCCGGAGTCATGACCCGGGGCATCGAGGACCCGCACGACTACTACTACCGGCGGCTGTACACCGACGCGGTCCGGGCGGTCGAGGCCGCCAGGTCCCACCCGCTCGTCGACGCGTCGCGCACGGCGGTCGCCGGGATCAGCCAGGGCGGCGGCATCACTCTCGCGGTCGCCGGTCTGGTGCCGGACCTGGTGGCCGTGGCTCCGGACGTGCCGTTCCTGTGCGACTTCCCGCGCGCCCTCACGGTGACCGACCGCAACCCGTACCGCGAGCTGGGCAATTACCTCAAGACGCACCGGGGCCGCACCGAGCGGCTCAAGGCCACGCTCGCCTACTTCGACGGGGTGCACTTCGCCGCGCGGGCAACCGCCCCTGCGCTGTTCTCGACGGCGTTGGAGGACCTCACCTGCCCGCCGTCCACGGTGTTCGCGGCGTTCAACGCGTACGCCCACACCGACAAGTCGATAGAGGTGTACGACTTCAACGACCACGAGGGCGGCGGCCCCTATCAGGAGGCGGCGCAGCTGGCCTGGCTGCCCGGGAAACTGACGGCCTCGGCCTGACGCGCCTCCGATCACTCCCCGGCACGTCGTGACGGGCCGTCGTGACGACCTGTCACGACGTGCCGGGGAGCCGTGCCGGAGGGTTGCGGACGGTCAGAAGGAGACGGGGTCGCGGACGAGCGGGCAGGTCATGCAGTGGCCGCCGCCGCGTCCGCGTCCCAGCTCCGCGCCGACGATGGTGACGACCTCCACGCCCGCCTTGCGCAGCAGGGTGTTCGTCTGCGTGTTGCGGTCGTAGGTGAAGACGACGCCGGGCTCCAGCGCCACCGCGTTGTTCCCGCTGTCCCACTGCTGGCGCTCGGAGGCGTACACGTCGCCCCCCGTCTCGATCACCCGCAGTGCGGGCAGACCGAGCCCTTCGGCCACGACGTCGACGAAGGGGGTGGAGCCCTCGTCCGTGATCTCGACGCCCGGGGCCTTGTCGCTGGGGCGGAGGGAGAAGGTGTGGACCGCGTCCATGATCCTCGGATAGAGCGTCACGATGTCGCGGTCGGCGAAGGTGAAGACGGTGTCCAGGTGCATGGCGGAACGCAGCTTGGGCATGCCCGCGACGATGACGCGTTCGGCGGCGCCCTCGCGGAAGAGGGCGGCGGCGACCTGCGTGATGGCCTGGCGCGAGGTCCGCTCGCTCATCCCCATGAGGACGACCCCGTTGCCGACCGGCATGATGTCGCCGCCCTCGAAGGTGGCCTGGCCCCAGTCCTGCTCCGGGTCGCCCCACCACACCTTCGCGCCCCGGTAGTCGGGGTGGAAGGCGTAGATGGCGGCCATCAGGAGCGTCTCGCCGTGGCGGGCGGGCCAGTACAGGGGGTTGAGGGTGACGCCTCCGTAGAGCCAGCAGGTGGTGTCCCGGGTGTAGAGGGTGTTCGGCAGCGGCGGCATGAGGTATTCGCGGGCGGCCGTCGACTCGCGGGCCAGAGCCAGGTAGCCGGAGCGGAACTCGTCGGGGAGGTCCGTGGTGGCGAGCCCGCCGATCAGGTACTCGGCGAGCCGACGGGGCTCCAGCGACTCCAGGAAGCCTCGGGTGTTGTCGATGAGCCCGAGGCCGACCTCGTTGGCGGTGATCTTGCGGTCCAGCAGCCAGTCCCGGGCGGCCGGGATCGCCATGGTCTCGGCGAGCAGCTCGTGCAGTTCGACGACCTCGACGTCGGCCTGGCGCATCTTGTTGACGAAGTCGGCGTGGTCGCGCTGGGCGTTCTCCACCCACATCACGTCGTCGAAGAGCAGGTCGTCCGCGTTGGTGGGGGTGAGCCGCCGGTGCGCCATCCCCGGTGCGCAGACCAGGACCTTGCGCAGTTTGCCGACCTCGGAGTGGACGCCGAGGGCGGGCCTCCGGGCGCTCGTGTCAGTCATGGGGAAGCCTTTCGCGGTTCACCGGCGGGGCGGCCGGGGTGGGACGGGTCAGAGTTCGATCCAGCCGGCAGCCAGGGCGATCACGCCCATGACGGCACCCGCGATCGAGACGGCGCAGATGACCGCTTCGGCCGGTGAGAAGAGCCCGCGGTTCTGCTCCCGCCTGGCCTTGATGAAGAGGAAGGTCGCCGGGGCGTAGATGATGAACGAGACGAGGACGAACTTCAGCCCCGCGGCGTAGAGCAGGAAGGCCGTGTAGAGGGTCGCGAGGGCGGCGACGATCAGCTCTCCCCTGGTGGCGCCGCCGACTGCGCCTTCGCGTTCGGGCCGCAGCGCGATCTTCACGGCGAAGGCGGCGGCCAGCAGGAACGGGATCAGGGTGAGCGCGCTGGTCAGGTCGAGCGCGAAGTTGAAAGCGTCGTCCGAGAAGGCGGTGATGACGAGGACGATCTGACTGAGCGCGGTGGTCATGAGCAGGGCCGGCACGGGCACGTCCGCGGCGGTGGAGCGGCCCAGGAAGCGGGGCATGTCGTCGTCCTTGGCGGCGACGAAGAGCACCTCTGCGGCCATCAGCGTCCACGCCAGGTAGGCGCCGAGGACCGAGATGATGAGCCCCACGCTCACGAAGACCTTGCCCCAGGTGCCGACCGCCGCTTCCAGTACCCCGGCCATGGACGGTTGTCGGAGTTCGGCGATCTCGCCCATCGGCATGATGCCGTACGAGACGATGGTGACGGAGGCGAAGACCGCGAAGACACTGAGGAACCCGAGGACGGTGGCCCGGCCCACGTCCTCGCGGCGCTTGGCATGGCGGGAGTAGACGCTGGCCCCCTCGACTCCGAGAAAGACGAAGACGGTGGCCAGCATGGTGCCGCGCACCTGGTTGAAGAGCGAGCCCGCGTAGTCGGCGCCGCCGAAGTTGTCGGCGAAGACGGAGGTGTCGAGGCAGAAGAGGGCGAGGATCACGAAGACGAGGATCGGGACGACCTTCGCCACCGTCACGATGCGGTTGATCGCCGCCGCTTCCTTCACCCCGCGCCGGATGAGGAAGAAGAACGCCCACAGCCCCACCGACGAGAGCACGATGGCGAGCGCCGTGTCTCCGTCTCCGAGGGCCGGGGCGATGGCCCCGATGGTGGACATGATGAGGACCCAGTAGGTCACGTTGCCGACGCAGGCGCTGGCCCAGTAGCCGAAGGCCGAGAAGAAGCCGAGGTACTCACCGAACCCGGCCTTGGCGTAGGCGTACACACCTGCGTCGAGGTCGGGTTTGCGGACCGCGAGTTTCTGGAAGACGAAGGCGAGCATCAGCATGCCGATGCCTGCGACTGCCCACGAGATCAGGGCACCGGCGACCCCCGTCTCCTCGGCGAACCGCCGGGGCAGCGAGAAGACGCCGGCGCCGACCATGGAGCCGACGACCATGGTCGTCAGGGTGATCAGAGTCAGTTTGGCCGCGGGCGACGACGCCTCGGCGGGTGTGCCGGTACCAGCCTCGGCGTTGGTCATGGTTCCCCTCCGCGAGGTGCCTCTTCCGGTCCGCGCGAGGAAGGTGCGCTCCGGTCGATCTGACACACGTTCATTGCGACGGGAATCTAGTACCGCCTGACCGTTTTGTCACATTGCGAGAAATTTGCACCTCTGCATGCCGACGCGGACACGGAAAAGGGTGGTACCGGTCCCTCGGGGCCGGGTACCACCTCGCCGATCATGCGGCAACAGCCCTGCGCGCGGTGGGGTATGAGACCGGTCGTCCGCGGGACGGCCGACCGGGCTCCGGCAACGTCGGCCGCGCGCGCAACCGTTGCCGCTTCTACCAGTAATGCCGTCTGCCGCCCACCGCACGCCCCGTCGCGCCGAGCAGGAGCAACACCGCCCCGACGACCAGCAGCACGATGCCGATCGTCCACAGGATGGAAAGCCCGGTGATCAAGCCGATCACCAGCAGGATCACACCGAGAACGATCATGACGTCCTCCGTCCCGTCGTGATTCGAGTATGCGCGCCTTTTCCCCCTCGGGCCCGGTGGACCGGATTCTCACCGCGGCCGGGGCGGACCAGCGGGTATGCGCCGATGGCTCCGCCCAAGATGCATCACGCGTGGGGGCGCCCAGACTGAGAACCATGGCAGAGACACGTCGTAAGCGGGCCGCGCACACCTCGCCCGCCGCGCACAAGGGCTCCCCGGGCGGCGGCCCTCAGGGAGCGGCCCGAGCGGCCTGCCAGAGTTTGGAGGGCTTGATCGCGCATCCACTGGAGGGTGTCTCCGCGGTCCGGCGGGCCGACGACGAGGGCTGGTGCGTGGTCGTCGACGTCCTGGAGGTGCCCCGCATCCCCGACACGACGAGTCTTCTCGCCTCGTACGAGGTACGGCTCGACCAGGAGGGCGAACTCGTGGAGTACCGCCGAGTGCGCCGCTACCGACGGGGTTCCGCCGACGAGTGACGCGGCGCCCCAGAACCGGAAGGACCCGCATGGCCACGACCTCCTACTCCGACGAAGTCACCTGCCCCCCACGTTCCGGCACCCTGTACGACGTGCTGGAGCTCATCCTGGACCGGGGCATGGTGATCGACGTCTTCATCCGGGTGTCCCTGGTCGGGATCGAGATCTTGAAGATCGACGCCCGCATCGTCGTGGCGAGTGTGGACACGTATCTGCGGTTCGCGGAGGCGTGCAACCGTCTGGACCTGGAACGGGATTCAGGCAGCACGACGATCCCCGAACTGCTCGGCGGGACCGCCGCCAAGTCGATCGGCAAGCGCAAGGTGCGGAAGGCCGCGTCGACGGTCGGCGACACCGTGCGCAAGGCCGTGGGCGCCGACGACCACGACGCGGATCCGGAGGATGCGGTCGAAGAGGCGGACGAGCCCGTACGCCCCAAGAAGCGGCGCGCCCCCGAGCGATCCGGCGGCGCCCGTCGCCGCCGTCCCGTGGAGGCCTGAGCCATGCCCACGCAGGGTGTGTACGTCTACGGCATCGTCCGCCACACCACCGCCGTCCCGACCGGGCTGAGCGGTGTCGGTACTCCCCCGGCCCGCCTCACGGCCATCGGCCGGGGAGCGGTACGTGCCGTGGTCAGCGAGGCGCCCGCACGGCTGCGCGCCCGACGCCGGGATCTCATGGCGCACCAGGAGTTGCTGGTCCGGCTCGCGGAGGTCGACTCCGTACTGCCCATGCGCTTCGGCATGGTGGCGACGGGCGAGCAGACGGTGCTCCAGCAACTGGCCGCGACCGAGAAGGCATGCCTGGAGGCCCTGGAGCAGCTGGCCGGGCGCGTGGAGATCAACGTGAAGGCGTTCCCCGCGCAGGACGCGCTCGCCTCCGTGGTCGCCGAGGAACCACAGGTGCGCCGGCTCCGTCAGGACGCCCGGCGGACTCCTGGGTACGAGGCGTCGGTGCGACTGGGTGAAGCCGTGGCCAAGGCGCTCGCGCGCAGGGCGGCCGAGGCCGGGGAGCGGATCGTGGCCGAGCTGGCCGCGGCGGCCCACGCGGTGGCGAGAGGACCCGAGGTGCGCGACTGCGCACTCAACGTGTCGTTCCTGGTCGACCGGGCACGGGAGGCCGAATTCCGCACGACCGCGCGGAGCCTTGCCGATGCGCGCCCCGACCACGTCGACCTCAGGGTCGCGGGCCCGCTGCCCTGCTACAGCTTCGTGTCCGCGGGTGGCCCCTCGCCCGCGCCGGCCCGGACGGGTGCGGCATGGGGCTGATCACCGGCATTCTCCTGCTCCCCCTCGCCCCCGTTCGCGGGGTGGTGTGGGTGGCGGACAAGGTGCACGGGGCCGCGGAGCGCGAGTTGAACGATCCGACCGTCCTCAGAGCCCAACTGGTCGCGTTGAACCGCGATTTCGAGGACGGACTCATCGACATCGAGGAGTTCGAACGTCAAGAGGAACTGCTGCTCGACCGGCTCCACGCCGAAGGCGTGGCGGCGAACCGGACGATCGAAGGTGACTGAACCATGGACGACACGGCCAAGGTGACGCTCGCTGCCGCGGTGGTGGGTGGATACGTACTCGGGCGGACGAAGAAGGGCCGGCTCGCGATCACGGTCGCGACCTACCTGGCGGGACGGCGGTTCGGCCTCGAACCGAAGCAACTCGCGGCCGAGGGCATGCGCCGGCTGAACGACGTGCCGCAGATCGCCGAACTGCAGGAGCAGTTGCGGGGCGAGGTCCTCGACGCGGGTCGCCAGGCGGTCTCGGCCGCCGCCAACCGCGGGATGGTCTCGCTGGCCGAGGCGATCGGCGATCGCACGGCCCGCCTGGGCGAACGAGGGCGCCCTGCCGAGGAGATCGAGGGCGGGGACGAGGACGAAGACGAGGAGTACGAAGACGAGGCCTACGAGGACGAAGACGAGGACGAGGCCCAGGAGGACGAGGAGCCCTGGGAGGAGGAGCCCGAAGGCGAAGACGAGGACGAGGACGAAGAAGAGGACGAAGACGAAGGGGAGCCCGAGGAGGAAGAGGAAGAGGAAGAGGAAGACGAGGACGAGGACGAGGACGAGGACGAGCCCGAGGAGGAACCTGCCCCGAAGCCCCGCGCCCGTAAGCGCTCGGGAACACCCCCCTCGCGCGGTGCCGCCAAGAAGGCGGCAGCGAAGAAGGCGCCCGCCAAGAAGGCGGAGCCCAAGCAGTCGGCGCCCGCGAAGAAGGCGGCGAAGAAGGCTCCCCCGGCGAAGAAGTCCGCTCCCGCCAAGAAGGCGGCGAAGAAGTCGGCGCCTGCCAAGAAGGCCGCTCCCGCCAAGAAGAGCGCGGCCAAGAAGGCGCCCGCGAAAAAGGCCCCGGGCAAGCCGCCCGCGAAGAAGGCCCCGGCCAAGAAGACCGCTGCGAAGAAGGCGCCGGCCAAGAAGAGCGCAGCGGCCAAGAAGACGTCGTCGTCCAAGCGGACGGCTTCCAAGCGCGCCGATCGCCGGAGGTAGCGAGCCATGGCCAGCAGCGAGAAGGACGGTCCCGAGGACCAGGTGTCAGGTGTCGAGCGGCTGCGCGAGGAGCTCTCGGGCTATCTCTCCGGCCAGGTGGAGCGACTGGCCGGAAAGGCCGGGGAGAAGCTCACGGACGTCACGAGCCAGCTCACCGACGTCGCCCAGAACGGTGGGTCCTTGCCCGCGATCGGCTCGCGTGTCCTGCAAGGGGAGTCTCCCCTGAAGGCCTTCGTGTCCGAGAAGGCCAAGGGAGTGAAGGACAACGTGGTGGGCAAGGCGAAGGAAGCCTTCGGCGGGGGTGGGGACGGAGGCGGCGGAAAGGGCGGGGGGAAGAGCAAGTCGGGCGGGAAGTCGATGAACATCGTCGAAGTCCTCGATGTGGGCGTGCCGTTGCGCGAGGCGTACGACCACTGGACGCAGTACGACCAGTTCAGCAGCTTCACCAAGGGCGTCCAGAGCGTCTCGATGGGCGACGAGATGGAGAGCGACTGGAAGGTGAAGATCGGTCCTTCGTCCCGCGGCTTCAAGGCCACCGTGCAGGAGCAGATTCCCGACGAACGGATCGTGTGGACGTCCGAGGGAGCCAAAGGCAGCACGCGCGGCGCGGTCAGCTTCCACGAGTTGGCGCCCTCCCTGACCAGGATCGTCCTGGTCGTCGAGTACTACCCGGCGGGCTTCTTCGAGAAGACGGGCAACCTCTGGCGTGTCCAGGGGCGTCGCATCCGCCTGGACTTCAAGCACTTCCAGCGTTACGTCACCCTCAGCGCCGAACCTCCCGAGGGCTGGCGCGGTGAGATCCGCGATGGTGAGGTCGTCGTCTCGCACGAGGACGCCGTGGCGGAGGAGGAAGAACAGGAAGAGCAGGAAGGTCAGGAGTACGAGGGCGACGAGGAGGAGGAAGACGGCGACGGCGAGTACGAGGACGAGGAGGAGGAAGACGGCGACGGCGAGTACGAGGACGAGGACGAAGACGAGGAAGCCGAAGACGAGGACGAAGAGGGCGCGGACGACGGCGAGTACGAGGACGAAGAGGAGGAGGAAGAGGGGGACGAGGACGACGTGGACGACGAGGAGGAAGAGGAAGAGGAAGAGGAAGCGCCTCGTCCCCGGAAGCGGAGAGGGGGCGGACGACGGTGACGGACATGGCGTACCGGCAGACCGCCGACTCCGTTCCCGGTCCGCAGACGACCAACCTCGCCGACATCCTGGAACGCGTTCTCGACAAGGGAATCGTCATCGCGGGAGACATCAAGATCGATCTCCTGGACATCGAACTGCTCACCATCCGGCTCCGGCTCTTCGTCGCCTCGGTGGACACGGCGAAGAAGGCCGGAATCGACTGGTGGGAGACCGATCCCGCACTGAGTTCACGCGCGTCCCGCAGTGCCCTCCAGGAAGAGAACCGCGAACTACGGGCACGGGTGAAGGCGTTGGAGTCCTCCGAGGAAGCCGAAGAGCGGAAGAGACCCAGAGAGAGCGCACGCACATGACCGGTACCCTTCGCAGCGGCTCCACCAGCGGGAGCGCCCTCTACGTCTTCGCCGTGTGCCGTGACCTCGACCCCGCCTCCGTCTCCCTGGAGCAACTGCCCGGCCTGACCGGCGAGGAGCCCGTGCGCGTGCTGCCTCTCGGACCACGCCTGGCGGCCGTGGCGCAGACCGTGCGGGCGGACGATTTCACCGACGAGGTATGGCAGGAACGCCTCGCCGACCAGCGGGAACTGGAGCGGTACGCGCGGGCGCACCACGCCGTGGTCACCGCCGTCGCCGGTGGCGCGCCCACCGTGCCACTGCCCATGGCCACGCTCTACCACGACGACGGGAATGCGAGGACGGCGCTCACGTCGCAGACGGCGCGTTTCGACCGTGCGCTCGACCGGGTCGCCCATCACTCCGAGTGGGGTGTCAAGGTGTTCCTCTCCCCCTCGCGGGCCCGGGAGACCGAGTCCGCGCCCGTCCCGACGGCCACCGGGCCGGAACGGGCCCGTCCGGCAGCGGGCTCCGGGCTGGCCTATCTGAACCGGCGCCGGCACGTCCAGGAGAGCCGGCAGCGCCGTCATGTCGAGGCCGGGCTCAGGGCCGACGCGGTGGACGAGGCGTTCCGCCGGGTCGCGACGGAGGCCCGCAGGCTGCGGCTGCACTCCGTACCGTCCCCCGAGGACCAGGACCAGGGCGTACAGGTCCTCAACGCCACCTATCTCGTGGCGGAAGCCCGGTCCTCCGAGTTGCACCTGCTGGCGGAGTCGCTGCGGGAGCCGGGAGACGCGCAGGTCGTCCTGTCTGGCCCCTGGGTTCCGTACTCCTTCGTGGGCGAGGTGGAGGGATGACCCGCGAGGTGGTGCCGTGGGACTCCGCCGAACCGTTGAGCGGTCCGATCGGGGTGCCGCTGGTCGATCTGCTCGACCGGGTACTCGCGACCGGGGTGGTCATCAGCGGAGATCTCGTCATCGCCATCGCGGACGTCCCCCTCGTACGGCTGTCGCTGCACGCGCTTCTCTCCTCGGTCAGCGAACGCGTGCCCGCCCCCTGGGCCGACGGAGGACCGCTGTGACCGGGGCCAGGATCGACCTGGACCGTGAGCGGATGGGCCGCGACCTGGTCACTCTCGTGCTCACCGTGGTCGAGTTGCTGCGCCAGTTGATGGAACGGCAGGCGATCCGCCGGGTCGACCAGGGAGACCTCACGGACGAACAGGCCGACGAGATCGGGGCCACCCTGATGATGCTCGACCAGCGGATGACCGAACTCTGCGAGCAGCACGGTGTGCGCCCCGAGGACCTCAACCTGGACCTGGGCCCCCTGGGGTCCCTGCTGCCCCGGGACCGATGATGGACACGTACCGCGGAGGATCGCACCGCTCGCCGGAGCTGCCCCGCGACCGCGGGCCGCTGTCGGCCGCGGTGCTCGGTCGTCTGCGGGGTGCGGGCGGCCTGCCGCACCCCGAGGACGCCCGTGCCGCCGATCCGTACGGCGAGGATCTCCACCTGGCGCTGTACGCGTGCTACGAGCTGCACTACCGGGGGTTCGCCGGGGTGGATCCGGCCCTGGAATGGGATCCGGAGCTGCTGGCCGTACGCCGGGGCGCCGAGGAGGTCTTCCTGGCCGCGCTGCGCCACGACGCCACGCGCACCGACTCGCTGGAGGCTGTTCTGGCCGGACTCCTGGTGGAGCCGGTGCACGGCCAGGGTGTCTCCGACTTCCTCAAAGAACAGGGGGAGTTGCGGCACGTCCGCGAGTACGCAGTCCAACGGTCGCTGTACCACCTGAAGGAGGCCGACCCACACGCCTGGGTGCTGCCGAGGCTCCGTGGGCGGGCCAAGGCGGGAATGGCGGCGATCGAGTACGACGAGTTCGGCGCCGGCCGCGCGGAGCGCGTCCACGCGCGCCTCTTCGCCGACCTGATGGCGGACATGGGTCTGGAGACCGCCTACGGCCACTACCTGGACGAGGGCCACGCCGAGATGCTGGCCCTGGTCAACCTGATGTCCCTGTTCGGGCTGCACCGGCGTCTGCGGGGCGCGCTGGTGGGACATTTCGCCGCGGTGGAGATCACCTCCTCACCCGCCTCCCGCCGCCTGGCTCAGGCGATGCGGCGCGCCGGGGCGGGGCCCGCGGCGGAGTTCTTTTACGCCGAGCACGTCGAGGCGGACGCCGTGCACGAGCAGGTGGTCCGGCGCGAGGTCGTCGCGGGGCTGCTGGCGGAGGAGCCGGAGCTGGAGGCCGACGTCGCGTTCGGCATCACCGCAACCGATTTCCTGGAGGAGCGGCTCGGGAAACGGCTGCTGGCCGGCTGGGGCGACCGGCCCGCCCGCTGACGGGGACGCCCCCGGGGCAGTGGCGTGCGGGACTCCGAGTGGTGGCCCGGGCGATTCCGCCCCACCCTGGGACGGACCGCCCGTCTCTCCGTCCGAGGGAGATCCGATGGCCACCGATGTGGCATTGCCCGCGCCGTTCGTCCTGACCCTGCCCGGTGTCTACGCGCCGCAGCACGACACCCGCCTGCTGCTGTGGGCACTCGAACGCGAGGGCCTGGCACCGGGTGCGAAGGTGCTGGATCTCGGTACCGGCAGCGGGGCGGTGGCGATCCGCGCCGCTCAGCTCGGCGGGTCGGTCACGGCGGTGGACCTCGCCCGCCGGGCCGTCCTGACCGCCCGTCTCAACGCGACTCTGCACCGCCACAGCATCGACGTGCGGCGCAGCGATCTGACCGCGGCCGTCCGGGGACACGCCTACGACCTGCTGCTGTGCAATCCGCCGTACGTGCCCTCTCCGTCGCTCGACGTGCCCGGACACGGACGCGCGAGGGCGTGGGACGCGGGGCCCGACGGGCGGATCGTCCTGGACCGCGTCTGCGACGGCGCCCGGGAGACGTTGCGGCCCGGAGGTGTACTGCTGATGGTGCACTCGGCGCTCTGCGACCCGGACATGACCGTGGAACGCCTGGAGCGGGCGGGGCTGTCCGCCTCGGTGTGCGGGCAGGCGCGGGTCCCGCTGGGCCCGGTCCTGCGGTCCCGGCGGTCGTGGCTGCGCGACCGGGGTCTCCTCGGGCGGACCGCGGAGAGCGAGGAGCTGGTGGTCGTACGCGCGGCACGCGCCGGGCGGGGCTGATCCGGGCCGCCGCCGATCGGTTCTCAGCTCTCGTCGTTCTTCACCCGGCGCCGGTGGCTGGTGTCGCACCAGGGGTGGATGCGGCTCTTGCGGCACACGCACAGGGCGACCACGAACCGGTCCGACACCGCGGTGCCGCCGTCCGGCAGGGTCACCTCGACGGGCCCTTCGAGCAGCAGCGGCCCGTTCTCGGTGAGCGTGACGCGGCAGTGGGGTCGGGGTGCTTCCGGCACGGGAACCGCCTTCCGGGGTCCGCCGGGCCGGTGTACGGGCGTACGACCGGGGCGGACACCTGACTCGATGGTGGTCCCCGCTCCGACCGTACGCACCCCGAACCGCGCCGGTTCTCAGGCCCTCGCCGTCGCCGTCTCGCCCGCCGCCGGGGAGGTGACCGCACCGGTGCCCGCCTCCCTCTCCGCCACGCGGGCGAGCAGCAGCTCACGGCCGATGGCGTCCGCCCGCGTCGCCTCCACGGTGCAGGCGTACGCCCCGGCGACCGCCCCGAAGAGGGCGCAGCGTGAGGGCTCCTCCCCCGCCAGCCAGCCGAGCAGGAAGCCGGCGGCGAACGCGTCACCCGCTCCGTTGGAGTCGACGACCGGTTCCGGCGGTGCGATCGCCGGGACGTGGGTCAGCTCGCCGTCGACGAGCAGATGGGCGCCGGCGGCTCCGTCGGTGGCGACGATCACGCGGGCCCTGCCGCGCTCGGCGATCCCCCGCAGGGTCGCCGCGGTGTCCTCCAGGGCGGTGGCGGAGAGGAACACCAGGTCCGCTTCGAGGGCGAAGGGCTCGTGGTACGGGTTGACGCCGTCCCAGTTGTGCAGGTCGGTGGAGAGCGTCAGACCGGCCTCGCGCAGCAGCGGCAGGGTGAAGGCGCAGGGGTGGGTGATCGAGACGTGCGCGTGACGGCTCTTCGCCGCCAGGGCCCGCACGGTGGCCTCCGGCAGCCGGTCGCTCCCGGCCGCGCGGCTGTCGTCGTAGAGGGAGAGCCGCCTCCCGTCCGGCCCGACGAGGTTCACCGCGCGCTTGGTGCCCAGTGGCTGGGGGACCTCGGTGAGGGGCAGGGACCGGTCGCGGTGGAAGGCGCGTACCAGGTCGCCTTCGTGGTCGTCGCCGATCAGGTCGATGTGGTGGGTGCGCAGTCCGAGGGAGGCGAGCCCGAGGGTGACGAAGTCGCCGGTCTGCCCGGCGCGCGCGGTGATACCGGGGCGGATCATGTAACTGTCGGCGTACGGGAGCGGGAGCTCGGGGACGTACACGATGGTGTCGACGCCCGCCCCTCCCAGGACCAGGACGTCGTTCTCCTTGCTCATGGAGGCTCTCCCGGGGTCGCGGCTCGTGTCTGACGGGTCCCGCCGGGCGGGCGGGACGGGAGCGAGTCAAGCAGTCGCCCTCCCTGCCCGCAATCCTTTGCGGAAAAGCACTGAAAGCATTTTCATCCACGTTCGGCGGCCGTCGGGAGCAGGCCGCTCGAGGCCCCGCCGAGTCTCGCGGCGACCCCGGTCACCGGGCCGGGAACGCGACGACATAGCGTGTAGGGGGGTGTAGTAAGTCAAGCCTTACCTTGACGGCACCCTGCCAGCGTTCAC
The DNA here is from genome assembly GCF_026343115.1 of Streptomyces sp. NBC_00102. Taxonomy (GTDB): domain Bacteria; phylum Actinomycetota; class Actinomycetes; order Streptomycetales; family Streptomycetaceae; genus Streptomyces. The sequence continues at coordinate 65,273 of NZ_JAPEMC010000004.1, read as the reverse complement.
CCGCCCCGAGGAACGAAGGAACTACAGCCCCATGACACGCCCCGTCCGCGTCGCCATTGTCGGAGCCGGTCCCGCCGGAATCTATGCGGCCGACGCGCTGCTGAAATCCGAAGCCGCCAAGGACCCGGGTGTCTCGATCGACCTGTTCGAGCGCATGCCCGCACCCTTCGGTCTGATCCGCTACGGCGTGGCCCCCGACCACCCCCGGATCAAGGGCATCGTCACCGCGCTGCACCAGGTCCTGGACAAGCCGCAGATCCGGCTCTTCGGCAATGTCGATTACCCGAACGACATCGGTCTGGACGAGCTCCGCTCCTTCTACGACGCGGTGATCTTCTCGACGGGCGCCGAGGCCGACCGCGCCCTCGACATCCCCGGGATAGAACTGGACGGTTCCTACGGCGCCGCCGACTTCGTCTCCTGGTACGACGGTCACCCCGAGGTACCGCGCACCTGGCCGCTGACGGCCGAGAAGGTCGCCGTGCTCGGCGTGGGCAACGTGGCCCTGGACGTGGCACGCGTACTCGCCAAGACCGCCGACGAGCTGCTCCCGACGGAGATCCCGGCCAACGTCTACGAGGGCCTCAAGGCCAACAAGGCGCTGGAGGTGCACGTCTTCGGGCGCCGCGGTCCCGCCCAGGCGAAGTTCAGCCCCATGGAGCTGCGCGAGCTGGACCACTCGCCGAACATCGAGGTCATCGTCAACCCCGAGGACATCGACTACGACGAGGGCTCGATCGAGACCCGCCGGGGCAACAAGCAGGCCAACATGGTCGCCCAGACCCTGGAGAACTGGGCCATCCGCGATGTCGGCGACCGCCCGCACAAGCTGTTCCTGCACTTCTTCGAGTCTCCCGTCGAGGTGCTCGGCGAGGACGGTTCGGTCGTCGGTCTGCGGACCGAGCGCACCGAGCTGGACGGCACGGGCAACGTGCGCGGCACCGGCAACTTCACCGACTGGGACGTGCGGAGCGTGTACCGCGCGGTGGGCTACTACTCCGACGAGCTGCCGAAGCTCCCCTGGGACCCGGCCTCGGGCACGGTCCCGCACGAGGCGGGGCGCGTGATCGCCGGTTCGGAGCACATGACCTCGGTGTACGTCACGGGCTGGATCAAGCGCGGTCCGATCGGTCTCATCGGCCACACCAAGGGTGACGCCAACGAGACGGTCGAGTGCCTGCTGGAGGACCGGGCCGAGGGCCGACTGCCCGCCCCGGCGCAGCCCGAGCCCGACGCGGTCGTGGCCCACCTGGAGGGCCGCGGGGTCCGCTACACCACGTGGGAGGGCTGGCACCGGCTGGACGCGCACGAGAAGGCGCTCGGTGCCGAGCAGGGCCGCGAGAGGATCAAGGTGGTGGAGCGTTCGGCGATGCTGGACGCCTCCGGAGCCTGATCCCGTACGCCGTACGCCGTACGCCGTACGCGTCCCCGGTACCCGCCTGCGCGGGGGCCGGGGACGCGGTCGTTCGCTCCTGGAGCGTGGGGCCGGGCCCGTTGTGGGTGGGGGCGCCGGATGGCAGCATCCGGGGTGACCGGCCGGCCCGCGGAAGGAACGCACCCATGGACGACGTGAACGGCACCTCGGCGGCGACGGTGTTCGACGCGCTGGGCGCCCGGTACGAACAGGCCTTCGCCGACGCGCCGGCGCACCGGGAGTCCCTGCGGGAGCTCACCGCACGTCTCGCGCCGCGCAGCCGGGTGCTGGACGTGGGCAGTGGGACGGGCCGCCCGACGGCCGAGGTTCTGGTGGCCGCGGGGCACGAGGTGCACGGCGTCGACGTCTCGCCGGTCATGGTGGAGCTGGCGGCCCGCCAGGTCCCCGGGGCGTCCTTCGTCCATGCCGACGTCCGCGGACTCGCCCTGGCGGAGGCGTCCTTCGACGCCGTGTGCGTCTACTTCTCGCTGCTCCAGATGACGCGGGCCGAGCAGGGGGCGTTGCTGGCCCGCCTCGCCGTGGCCCTGCGGCCCGGCGGGCTGCTGGCGGTGGCGACGGTTCCGCTGGACGTGGAGGGCGTGGACGCCGTCTTCATGGGCCGCCCGGTACGGGTAACCAGCTTCGACGGGCCCGCGTTCACCGCGCTGGTGGCCGGGGCCGGTTTCACGGTCCTGTCCGACCGCAGTGTGCTGTTCACCCCGGCCCATCCGGAGGCGACGCCCGAGCCGCACCTCTTCCTGCTCGGCCGCCGCGACTGACACACCGCCGGATCGCCGGTCGCCGGTCTCCGTCCGACCGCGCCCGGCGTGCGGGCGTGCGGACCCGCGACGACCATGGACCCCATGGAATCGACGGACGGCACGGAGCGCGGCGCGGAAGGGTGCCCGCGGCCCGAGGGGACGACCGCGGGCACGCGACCGCCGAACCAGGCCCTGACCCTCGCGGCGATGCTGTTCGCCGTGTCGATGACCTTCATCGACCAGACCATCGTGGCCATCGCCGCGCCCGACATCGTCCGTGAACTCGGCCTCACCTCCTCGCAGATGCAGTGGGTGGTGAACGCGTACCTGCTGACACTGGCGGCGTTCTTCGCGCTCGGCGGCCGGCTCTCCGACCTCTACGGCCATCGCAAGGTCATGCTCTGCGGAACGCTGATCTTCGTCATCGCCTCCGCCCTGTGCGGTGCGGTGCCCTCCGGCGATTTCGCGCAGGCCTGGCTGATCGGCTTCCGCGCGGTGCAGGGCGTCGGCGCGGCGTTCATGTTCCCGGCGGCGCTCGCGGTCGTGATCGCGGTGTTCCCGGTGGAGCGCCGTGGGCGTGCGCTCGCGCTGTTCTTCGGTGTCTCGGGCGCGCTCACCGCGGTCGGGCCGCTGCTGGGCGGCTGGCTGACCGGGTGGACATGGCGGGCCATCTTCTGGGTCAACGTGCCCGTCGCGGTGATCGCGATCGTGCTGACCCTGCTGGCCCACGTCCCGGACCGCTCCCGCCGTGAACCGCTGGACGTGCCGGGCGCCGTACTGATGGCCGCAGGGATGGGGCTGACCGTGCTCGGACTCCAGCAGTCGGCCACCTGGGGCTGGGACTCGCCCGCGACCTGGGTGTGCATCGCGGCCGGGCTGGTGGTGCTGGTCGTCTTCTGCCGCTTCGAACTCCGCGCCGCGCATCCGCTCGTCAAGCTCCAGGTCTTCCGGGACCGGGCGTTCAGCGTGGACATGGCCGTGCTCTTCTTCGCCATGCTCGCCTTCGTACCGGTGTTCTTCTTCGCGTCGGTCTACGCCCAGGTGTCGCTGAGCGCGTCCCCGAACCAGGCCGCGCTCTACCTCCTGTACTTCTTCATCGGCTTCGCGCTCGCCTCGCAGTGGGGCGGCCGCATTCTCGACAAGCGGGGCGCCCGACCGGCGATCAGGCTCGGCACCGTCGTCGGCGCGGTCGGCTTCGCCCTGTGGGCCGCCAACCTGACGAAGCTCTCGATGCACGACCAGTGGCTGTACGCGGCCATCGCCGGCGCCGGCATCGGCCTGCTGCTCGCCCCCGCCTCCACCGACGCGGTGAACCGCTCCATCGGAGCCTCGTACGGTGAGGTCACCGGTGTCACGCAGACCATCCGCAACTTCGCGGCGAGCATCGGCCTCGCGGTCTTCGGCACCGTACTGACGCATGTGACGGTGAGCCGGGTCTCCGAGACCCTGCGCGACGCGGGGGTGCCGAGCGCCACGGCGCACGACGCGGCGCAGAGCATCGCGGAGTCCGTCACCGGTAATTCCGATGCTCGACAGCCCACCGGCGACGGCAGGGCGGCCGAGATCATGCGGGACTCGATGCACGCGATCCGGGTGGACTTCGCCGAGGCCAACCAGTGGGTCTTCTACGGAATGGCCGGGGCGCTCGTAATCGCGTACCTGTGCTCCCGGTGGCACCCGGGAACCCGGGTGACGAAGGACGACACGGATTCGCCGTCACCGGCCCCGTCCACCGGCCGGAATCCGGCGGGAGACCCGTGACGTCGGCCGGCCGTCCCTCCGTCACGAGCATCGCGGCCCCGTCCGGCTCGTGGACGGCGCCCCCGGGATCACCGCCGGATGATCACGCGACCTGTTGCGCGAGGCGATCGACGGGGAGGTCGGCGAGCAGGCCCACCGGCAGGACCTCGGCGCCGCAGCCGTGACCAGCGGATTTCCGCCGGCACGCACGCCCACGATGCGGATGGGGTCTTGCGGCGGCGGAGTGCGGGCGGCTTGGCTGGCCGGATGCAGCACACGTTCTCCCTCCCTCCGCGGCTCTCCGCACTCGACCACCGCTACCGTGGCGAACACCCCATCCGCACCCTCGGCTACCTGCTGCGCCCCGACCGGACCCGGCTGGTGCTCGCGGTGCTGGCGTTCATCGTCAAGCACAGCCCCATCTGGCTGCTCCCCCTCATCACCGCCAACATCATCGACGTCGTCGTCCGGCACAGCGCCGAGCGGGAGTTGTGGCTCAACGCGGGTGCGCTGCTGTTCGTCCTCGTCCTCAACTACCCGATGCATCTGCTGTACGTCCGCTGCCTCAACGGCAGTGTGCGGCGGATGGGCACGTCCCTGCGGCAGGCGCTCTGCCGGCGCATGCAACAGCTCTCCATCGGCTACCACGCGCGGACCAGCGCCGGTGTGCTGCAGGCCAAGGTGGTCCGGGACGTCGAACTGGTCGAGCACATGGTCCAGCAGAGCGCCGACATGGGGCTCGCGGGGATCGTCACGCTGATCGGCGGCCTGGCCGTGATCGCCGTGCGGGTGCCGTCCTTCCTTCCGGTGTTCCTCGTGGTCGTGCCGGCCGCCGCGTTCCTCGTGATGAAGCTGCGTACCAGACTGCGCACCCAGAACGAGTCGTTCCGCCAGGAGGTCGAGCAACTCTCGGCCCGGGTCAGCGAGATGACGAGCCTGATCCCCATCACCCGGGCGCACGGCCTGGAAAAGGCCGCGCTCGGCAGGGTGGACGGCCCGCTGAGCCAGGTGCTCACGGCGGGGCTGCGGCTGGATCTGCTCAACGGCCGGTTCGGTGCGATGGCCTGGATCCTGCTCAACTCGCTCGGTGTCGGCTGCCTCGCCGGTTCCGCGCTGGTCGCGTACCACGGCTGGCTGGACATCACCGCGGGCGACGTCGTGATGCTGAGCGCCTTCTTCACCACGCTCACCGGCTCGGTGTCCACCCTGCTGAGCCTGGCACCGGTGATCAGCCAGGGGCTGGAGTCCGTCCGCTCGGCCGGCGAGGTCCTCCAGGCGCCGGACCTGGAGATCAACGCGGGCAAGGAGCGGGTGGAGCGCGTCGAGGGGCGCATCGACTTCGAGAACACGGGGTTCTCGTACGAAGGGGCCTCCGGCGACGCGGTGCGGGACTTCACGCTCTCCGCCCGGCCGGGCGAGACGGTCGCGCTGGTCGGGGCGTCGGGGGCGGGCAAGTCGACCGTACTGAACCTCCTGATCGGGTTCATCCGGCCCGCGTCCGGGCGCATTCTGCTCGACGGCCGGGACATGGCGTCGCTGGATCTGCGCACGTACCGGCGGTTCCTCTCCGTGGTCCCGCAGGAGTCCATCCTCTTCGAGGGAACGGTGGAGGAGAACGTCACCTACGGTCTCGGCGACACCGACGAGCACACGGTCCGCCAGGCACTGCGGGACGCGAACGCGCTGGAGTTCGTCGAGGCCCTCCCCGACGGCATCCGCACGGTGGTCGGCGAACGCGGGGCCCGGCTGTCAGGTGGCCAGAAGCAGCGTCTGGCCATCGCCCGCGCGCTCATCCGGGACCCGAAGGTGCTGATCCTCGACGAGGCGACCTCCGCGCTGGACACTCGTTCCGAGGCGCTGGTGCAGGAGGCTCTGGCCCGGCTGGTGCGGGGCCGGACGGTCTTCGTGGTGGCCCACCGGCTCTCCACGATCAGGGCCGCCGACCGGATCGTGGCGATGGAGGGCGGGCGGATAGCGGAGATCGGCACGCACGAGGAGCTGATGCGCCGCGGCGGTGTGTACGCGGGCCTGCATCCGTCCCGGGCGGCGTAGGGCGGCCCCGGCCCGGCGCACGGTCGCCGGTTCAGCCGCGCGGGGCGCGCCTGGTGCGGGTGCGGTTCTCCAGCAGGCCGCGCCGGATCTCGGCAGCGGTGTGCCGGGCGTGATCGGTGGTCGCCCGCCGCTCGGAGACGGACGGCACGAACCGGTACGTGGGCTGCCGGCAGCGTCCGCAGGGCAGGTCGGTGGTGGTGAGGTAGCCGTCCTCGCAGTCGGGATCGGGGCAGCGGCCCCGCGTCAGCAGGGCTTCCGCGATCTCCAGCGGGGTCCAGCGACGGTGGCCGTCCTCGTCCGTCTCGTACAAGGCGTGCGACCAGCGGAGGTTCCAGCGGCGTTCGATCCGCTCGCGGAGAAGGAAGGCGGTCCGGCGGCCGAGCTCCTGGCGGATCAGGTCGTGGACCTCGGCGGGGAGCCGGTGGCCGAATCCCTGCATGAGGGGCTGCGGCAGGGCGTTCAGCACATAGCCGAAGGGGTCCTTGCCCGCGTGGCGGTGCCAGGCCTCGCAGCCGCAGGAGCCGTCCGGCCTTTTCGGGGAGTGGCAGCGCCCGCAGAGTCCACGGCATTCGGCGCAGAGCCCTTGGTCGAGGCCGTCCAGATGGGGAGCCGGGGCCCGTCCGCACTCGCGGCAGCAGGAGCTGCAGGGTCCGCAGAGCCGCTCCCCGGCCACGTTCGTGGACCAGGTCCGTGTCTGGCAGCGGCAGCACAGGGCACTGTTGCAGTACTCGTGGTGCGCGGCGCCGGAATGACGGCCGGAGGGCGGGAAGGACATGGCGGAGTTCTCCAGAGGCGCGACGAGGAGCGGCACGGGTGCGCTCCGGGTCGCCGGGAATCGGACGGGGACCTGCACACGACGTTACCGCCCGCCGCCGACGAACGCGGCGGACGGTCGTGCGCGGACCGTGCCCCGTAGGGCCGCCGGGAGGGACGGGTGCCTCGCGGGCGACCGGTCCGGGGCACGCCGGTGGGAGGGGTCTCAGGGTCTCAGCCCGCTCACGATCTCGGCGGTGGAGACGATGCCGTCGTGGATCGTGGGTGCCATCCGCGTGCCGGCGATGAGGAAGCCGAGCAGGGCGCAGACGATGGCGTGCGAGATTTTCAGGCCTCCGTTGCGCATGAAGATGATCGCGATGATCAGCAAGAACACCACGAGTGAGATGGAAATGACCATGCCCCGCCTCCTTCGCCGCGCCCGGTGTGCGGCATTTCGCGGCCAGTGTGGCGGAGCGCGAGCGCCGTTCGGCGGACTGGCATGCCCGCCGAACGGGTGATGACTGGCTGTGACGAATTTCGCCCGCACAGGTGACTGCGTCCTGGTGACGTCCCGTTGACGGAGCCCGCCGACCCGTCGTCCGGCCCGTCCGTGGAGCGCTTCACGGACGGGCCCGGACGACGGGTCGCGCGTACCCCTCGCACCCGATGCGTGCCGGGTCGGCCCCGGAGCGGGCACCCCGGCCGCGGCTCCGGGTGGCCCCGGCGGGTCGCTGCTGGTAGGAGGTGGCGTCCTGCCCGGCGACCGCGGTGGCGAGGGTCCACGCACCGGCGGGGCCGGTTCCGTACACGCTCACCGCGTGCGTCGGCGCCGGACCTCGCGAACGCGACGGCCGCCGCCCCTCGTGGATGGCGGGGCGGCGGCCTGACAGCCCTTGTTCCCGGTTACGACGCCGGAAGTCCGGCCAGCCCGGCGACGGCTTCGCGGTGGCGGCCGGCCGTGCCGTAGGCGATCGAGTCGGCCTTCGCCCGCTTCAGGTACAGGTGGGCCGGGTGTTCCCAGGTCATGCCGATTCCGGCGTGGAGCTGGACGCACTCCTCGGCCGCGTGCACCGCCACCCCGGAGCAGTACGCCTGGGCGACGGCGACCGCGAGAGGGGCGTCGGCTGCGTCGGTGGCCAGCGCGTCGGCTGCGTTGCGGGCCGCCGCGCGCGCCGAGACCACCTGGAGCCAGAGCTCGGCCATGCGGTGCTTGAGCGCCTGGAAGGAACCGATCGGCCGGTTGAACTGGTGGCGCTCCTTCGTGTGGCGGACGGTCTCGGTGAGGCACCATTCGGCGACCCCGAGCTGTTCGGAGGCGAGAAGCCCGGCACCGGCCAGCAGCCCACGGCGTACGGCCTCCCCGGCGGCCCGCGGACCGGCGAGCAGCGTCGCGGCGGCTCCGTCCAGGGTGATCCCGGCGAGCGGGCGGGTGAGGTCGAGCGGGACGAGCGCCTCCACACCGACGCCCTGGGCGGTGCGCTCGACGGCGTACAGCCCGGTGGGCGCGTGCACCAGCAGTACGTCGGCGAGGGCCGCGTCGGCGACGCCCCGTACGGTGCCGGTCAGCGCGCCGCAGTCGGCGGTCACCTCGGCGGTGTGGTCCGCGCCCGGCGCGGTGGCGAACGGCACGGCGAGCGCGGCGGTGCGTCGTCCCGCCGCGAGGTCGCCGAGCAGCCCGGCGGCGGGCCCGTCCTCGGGGCCGAGGGCGAGCAGGACCGAGGTCGCGACGACGGCGCTGGTCAGGTACGGGGACGGGGTGACGGCCCGTCCGAGCTCCTCCAGGACGACCGCGGCTTCCCGGTGGCCGGCGCCGAGGCCGCCGAGCTTCTCGGGCACCAGCAGTCCGGCGGCGCCGATCTCCGCGGCGAGGGTCTTCCAGAGTTGCTGGTCGTACGGCGTGTCGGACTCGGTGCGGGCGATCACGGACGGCGCGCCGGACCGGTCGGCGAGCAGGGCGCGGACGGCCGACCTGAGGTCCTCCTCCGCCTCCGAGTAGAGGAGGTCGGGGGTGGCGGCGGGCTGGACGGGAGCGGTCATCGGGAGAGGTCCTTCCAGGCGACGTCCTTGTCGGTGCGTGGTTCGGAGGGCAGGCCGAGGACGCGCTCGGCGACGATGTTCAGCAGCACTTCGCTGGTGCCGCCCTCGATCGAGTTGCCCTTGGAACGCAGGTAGCGGTAGCCGGCGTCCCGGCCGGTGAAGTCCACCAGCTCGGGGCGGCGCATCGTCCAGTCGCCGTAGAGCAGCCCCTCGTCGGCGAGGAGTTCGACTTCCAGCCCGCTGATCTCCTGGTTGAGCCGGGCGAAGGCGAGCTTCATGCCGGAGCCCTCGGGGCCGGGCTGCCCGGCGACGAGCTGCTGGCGCAGCCGCTCCCCGGTGAGCCGGGCGACCTCGGCCTCCACCCAGAGGGTGAGCAGTTGTTGGTGCAGGTCGGGGGTGCGCAGTTCGGGGCGCTCGCGCCAGGTGCGCGAGACGGGGCCGATCATCCCGCCCTCGCGGGGGATGCGCATTCCGCCGATGGAGACGCGCTCGTTCATGAGCGTGGTCTGGGCGACCTTCCAGCCCTCGCCGACCGGTCCGAGGCGCCTGCTGTCGGGGATGCGTACTCCGGTGAGGAAGACCTCGTTGAACTCGGCCTCGCCGGTGATCTGCCGCAGCGGGCGCACGTCCACGCCCGGGTCGGTCATGTCGCAGATGAAGTAGCTGATGCCCCGGTGCTTGGGCAGGTCGGGGTCGGTGCGGGCGATGAGGATGGCCCAGCGGGCGAGATGGGCGCTGGACGTCCAGACCTTCTGCCCGTCGACGGTCCAGGTGTCGCCGTCGCGTACGGCCCGGGTGGCGAGCGCGGCCAGGTCGGAGCCCGCCCCGGGCTCGCTGAAGAGCTGGCACCACACCTCCTCGCCGATCCACAGCGGGCGCAGGAACCGCCGCTTCTGCTCGTCCGTGCCGAAGCCGAGGATGGTGGGGGCGGCCATGCCGAGGCCGATGCCGATCCGGCGGGGGTCGTTGTCGGGGGCGCCGGCGGCGGCGAGTTCGGCGTCGACGACCGGTTGGAGGGAGCGGGGGGCGCCGAGGCCGCCCAGGCCCACCGGGTAGTGGACCCAGGCGAGCCCGGCGTCGAAGCGGGCGCCCAGGAACTCGGTTCGGCCGGTGGTGGCCGGGGGGTGCGCGGCGAGCAGTTCGCGGGTGCGGCGGAGCAGTTCGGGTGCTTCGGGGGTGGCGGTCATCGGGGGCCTCCGCCCGGCAGGACGACGACGCGGCCGGTGGTGGTGCCGTCCGCGACACGCTGGACGGCGTCCGCGGCGGCGGACATCGGGACACGCTCGCTGACCAGTGGTTTCACGAGCCCCTGGCCGGCCAGCTTGGTCAGCTCGTCGTGGCAGGCGCGGACGGCGGCCGGGTCCTTGGTGTTGTAGAGGCCCCAGTGGAGTCCGAGGACGGAGTAGTTCTTGACGAGGACGTGGTTGAGCGCCGGGGTGGGGATGGTGCCGCCGGCGAAGCCCACGACGACGATCCGGCCCTCGAAGGCGATGCACTTGACCGACTTGGCGTAGGCGTCGCCGCCGACCGGGTCGTAGACGACATCCGCGCCGCGCCCGCCGGTGGCCTCCTTGACCGCGGCCACGATGTCCTCGCTGCGCCGGTCGATGACCAGGTCGCAGCCGAGCTCACGGGCGACGGCGGCCTTCTCGGGCCCTCCGGCGACCCCGATGACGGTGGCTCCGGCGGCCTTGCCGAGCTGCACGGCGGCGCTGCCCACTCCCCCGGCGGCGGCGTGCACCAGCAGGGTCTCGCCGGGCTGGATACGGGCCCGGCGGTGCAGGCCGAACCAGCCGGTCTGGTAGCCGATGTGCAGGGCCGCGGCCTCCGCGTCGTCCAGTGCGTCGGGGGCGGGCAGCAGGGCCGCCTCGTCCACCACGACGTACTCGGCGAGGCCGCCGTGCGGGAGCGCGGGGGTGGCGAGCACCCGGCGTCCGTCCTCGGTCTCGCCGCAGATCTCGACCCCGGGCGTGAAGGGCAGCGGGGGCCTGACCTGGTACTGGCCGCGGCAGAGCAGCGCATCGGGGAAGTTGATGTTCGCCGCACGCACCGCGAGGAGAGCCTGGCCCTCGCCGGGGACCGGGCGGTCCGTCTCGTCGAGGGTCATCACCTCGCTCGGCTCGCCGTTCCGGTGCACTCGCCATGCCTGCATGAAGGCCTCCACAAACCTGTCGGCGTAACTCCTGCTCCGGCGCATACTAAGCGGTCGCTTGCTCCCTGGGAACACTCTGCGGCCTCCGGAAACGGGCGGGCGAAGGCACCCGGGGCGGCCCGCACCGGGCAGGTCAGCCGGCCTTGGGCCGGGCGATGACGTGCATGCGTTCCCCCTGCGGCCCGAAGAGGCTGAGGAACTCGACCGTCTCCTCCCCGGCGGGCCCGAACCAGTGCGGCAGCCGGGTGTCGAACTCCGCGGCTTCGCCGGGGCCCATCACCAGGTCGTGGTCGGCGAGGCACAGCCGCAGCCGCCCGGAGAGGACGAACAGCCATTCGTATCCCTCGTGGGTGCGCAGGTCGGGGGGTTCGCCCGTACCGCCCTGCTGGACGAGTTTGTACGCCTGGAGTCCGCCGGGCCGGGCGGTGAGCGGGAACATGGTCCGGCCGTGGCGGACGACCGGTTCGGCCCGGATCCTGGGGTCACCCACCGGCGGGGCGCCGATCAAGTCGTCGAGCGGGACCTCGTGGGCACGGGCGATGGGGAGCAGCAGCTCCAGGCTGGGGCGACGGCCGCCGGACTCCAGTCGGGAGAGAGTGCTGACGGAGATTCCGGTGACCGCCGAGAGTGCCGCGAGGGTCACCTCGCGCTCCTTGCGCAGGCGGCGCAGCCGGGGACCGATCCCCGAGAGCACCGCGTCCAGCTCGGGGTCGCCCTGCACCTGTTCGCTCATGGCGACCAGTGTGCGGAACCGGCAACCGCGTTTGTCAACCGCGCGCGATCCCGGTCCTCGGGTTCCACCGCGCCCTCGGCAGGCCGGTGCCGGGGTCCGGTCGCTTGTCGGGTTGGACACAGACCTCTCGGATACCCCCCTGGGTATTTTATCCTTGCCGGGGCAGGAGGAACCCGTTCCGCTTGCCCTCGATCGAAAGGACACCCGCTCGTGACCACCCCGGCATGCCTCTCCCCCGCCCAGGCCGCAGCTCGCCTGGAGGAATTCACCGTCATCGACGTCCGGGGTCCCGGCGAATATGCCTCGGGGCACGTTCCCGGCGCGCACAACGTCCCGCTCGACCGTGTGGCCGACGCCCTCCCGGCACTGAGGTCCGCCGCCGCGCGCGGGTCCCTGCTCGTGGTGTGCGCCTCGGGCGTCCGCTCCGCCCGCGCGGCGGAGATACTCGCCGACGCCGACATCGCGGCCGCGACCCTGGCCGGCGGCACCTCCGCCTGGGAGAGCGCCGGGCACGGCCTCGACCGCCCGGCCGGAGCGAAGGCGGTCTGGCCCATGGAACGCCAGGTCCGGTTCGCGGCGGGTTCCCTGGTGGTGGCGGGCATCCTCGCCGGCCGCCGCTTCCCCGCGGCACGCCGGCTGTCGGCCGGTGTCGGTTCGGGTCTCGTCTTCTCCGCGGTCAGCAACACCTGCGGCATGGCGGCGGTGCTCTCCAAGCTGCCGCACAACCGCGCCCCGCAGACCCTTCCGGACCTGAACGAGACGCTGGAAGCCCTCCAGGGCTGACCCCCGGGCCCGGGCAACGGCAGCCCTACGGCCGGACCTACGTCCTGCCCGGGCCGGCCCGTCCGGGCCGCGGCCACCGACCTCTTCGGCCGTCCGGTCGCTTACCCGCCGTCGGACGGCATCACTCCGGAAGAGGTCTTCGAACGAGCCTTGGCGCGCACGGCGACGAACACGTCATCAAGCTGACGGACACCGCCCTCGACTTCGGCGACGACCCGGCGCCGCGTTCCGTCGAGCCGTGCGAGCCAGCGGGCTGAGACGCACAGGTCCGGTCGACGGGCGGAGAGGCGGATCGCCGCCTCGCCTCTCCCCCCGCCGGAGCGCGCGCGGGGCCTCACGACCCGGCCTCGCAACCGCGCCCCGCACCGTTCGTGCGACGTACCGGCGTCCTCAGACGTCGTCGCGGACCATGGCCAGCAGGCGGTCCAGCACCCGGGGCCCGCCCGCACGCAGGCCGTCGTGCTCGAACTCGTTGGTCACCCAGGTCCGCAGCCCCCGGATGCCCGACGCCGTGGCGAGGGCGTGGGCCGTGTCCACGTACATGTCGTCGTGGTAGACGGCCGCCGCGACCGGCACCTCGTTGACGGCGAGCCGCTCCTTGTCGTACAGCTCCGGCCAGTCGGTGCGGGCGGCCAGCAGCTCAGCGGTCTCGCGCAGCGGGCGCAGCGCGGGGTCCGTCTCGAAGTGCCAGGGGTGGATGCTCTCGCCGGTGAAGAGCAGCGGACCGTCCCCGGCGAGTGCGGCTCGGGCGTCGAACTGCGGGAACTCGGCGCGGACGCGTTCGGCGGACCAGGCGGTGGGCCGCTCGTCCTGGCCGTAGATCGCCTCGTGCATCAGGGCGTACAGCGGGTGCCCGGCGAAGGAGTTCGCCGTGCGCACGGCCTCCTGGAAGGCGTCCGAGAGGGCGGGGCCGTCCGCCGTGGCGACGAAGGCGTTCTCCAGCAGGTAGTGCAGCTGATGGCTTCCCTGGCTGCCGCCGAGCAGGATGCCGAGCGACTGGAAACCCTCGGGCGTGAGCGGGTGGCCGGCGGACTCGACGCGGTGCGAGGCGAGGTGTGCGGCGATCTCGCGCGCCCGCGCGACGTCCTGCGGGTAACGGGCGTAGTGGGCGGCGACCTTGCGCTCGATGCGCGGGTACGCGGCCCGGTAGACCTCGTCCGCGTGGGCGTCGAGCGACGGAAGTCCGCCCGTGATCAGGACGGCCGACAGGCCTTCGGGGGCCGCCGACAGATAGCGGACGGCACAGAACCCGCCGAAGGACTGGCCGAGTACCGTCCAGGGACGCCCGCCGGTGAGCTGGGCGCGGATCAGTTCGCAGTCCCGCACGATGTTGTCGGACCGGAAGTGGCCCAGGTACGCGGCCTGTTCGGCGGGTCCGCCGCGCATCGGCAGGGTCTGCCGGTTCGCCGGGGTGGAGAGTCCGGTGCCCCGCTGGTCGAGGAGGAGTACACGGAAGTCTTCGAGGGCCCTGCCGAGCCATGCCTCCGTACCGACGAAACGCCGCGCTCCGAAGCCCGGGCCTCCTTCCAGGTAGACCAGCCAGGGAAGGTCCTCGCCGGCCTTCGACGGCGCGACCGCCTCCCGGCCGAAGACCTCGATCCGCTCGCCCGTGGGGTCGGCGTGATCGAGGGGGACGGTGAACCTGCGGTCCGTGAAGACGACGCCCGGGTGACGGAAACTGCTCATGGTGCTGCTCCTGAATCGTTCGGATTCCGGACAGTTCAGCACACGGCCTCCACCTGGCTCTTTCCACCCCCGGTACTGGCGTTCTCCGGGCCCACCGTCAGGTGACGGAGCCCTCCCCCGCGCACCGGTAGGCGCTGCCGTCGCGGGTACGGGTCAGCAACCGCGCCTCGACCAGATAGCGGCGAAGGGCCGCCGCGTCGTCGTGGACCGTCAGAAGCGCGTCGTTGACCTCGCGTTCCGTGTAGTCCCGTCCGGGCTGGAAGAGCGCCTCGGCGAGGTGGGCCAGCAGCGGACCCCGGCGGGCGGCCTTGCGCGGGACGGACTTCAGCCGCCCCCGGGAGAAGAGATCCGCGAGAGAAGGGTCGGGGCGTGTGTCGTTGTCGGGCATGAAGGGCAGCGTCGCAGCACCTGGGCCGAGCCCGCAACGCGGTTTTCACGCCGCGTGCACGCCGCTCAGCAGGGGCGATGCGGTGCGCCGGGCGCCACGCGGAGTGGCGCTGGCGGTACGCCGGCCGCTGTTCGGAGCCGCCCTCCGGTCCCGGCGACCGCGCCGCCGTCTCTCTTGACCGGCTCCGGGCGGGGCACCTAGGTTCGGGATAGAAAGCGCTTGCTACGCTGCGGGCGCGCCCGTTCCGTCGAGTCGAGGGTCCGTCATGCCCACTCCCGTCCCACCTCTCCGTCCGGTGCGCGTCGCGATCGTCGGCACGGGTGCCATCGCCCGCGTCGGCCATCTGCCCGCGCTCGCCGCGCTCGCGAAGGAGCAGCCGCTGGAGATCGTCGCGGCGGTCGACCACGACGCGGTCGCGGCCGAGGCGTTCCGCGCACGGGCCGGTATCGCCGCCGCCGTTTACTCGGACATGACGGCGATGCTGGCCGAACAGCGTCCGGATCTCGTCGTCCTGTGCACCCCGCCGCGTTTCCACCGGGACCAGACGGTCGCCGCGCTACGGGCCGGCGCCTGGGTCTGGTGCGAGAAGCCGCCGTGTCCCTCGCTCGCGGACTTCGACGCGATCGAGGCGGCGGAGGCCCAGGAGCCGGGCGGCCCCTACGCGGCGATCGTCTTCCAGCACCGGTTCGGTTCGGGGGCGGACCACGTGCGGAGGCTGCTCTCGTCCGGTGCGCTGGGCAGACCGCTGGTGGCCCACTGCCAGACCACCTGGTACCGCGACGAGGCGTACTACGCGGCGCCTTGGCGGGGGCGGTGGGACAGCGAGGGCGGTGGTCCGGCGATGGGGCACGGCATCCATCAGATGGATCTGCTGCTCGACCTGCTCGGCCCGTGGGAGGAGATCCGTGCGATGGCCGGACGGCTGGTGCACGACGTGGAGACGGAGGACGTCTCCACCGCCTTGGTGCGGTTCGCCGGGGGGACCCTGGCAACGGTCGTCAACAGCGTGCTCAGCCCCGACGAGGTGAGCCGCATCCGCATCGACTGCCGGCACGCCACGGTGGAGCTGACCCATCTGTACGGGCACCGCAACGCGGACTGGCGGATCACTCCGGCCCCCGGAACACCGCCCGAGCGGGTAGCCGCATGGCGGGATTTCGGTGCGGACGTGCCCAGTTCGCACGAGGCCCAGCTGCGCGGTCTGCTCGTCGATCTACGGGCCGGCCGCAGGCCGCGCGGCAGCGGGGCGGACGGCCGCAAGAGCCTGGAGCTGGTCACCGCGCTCTACAAGGCGGCCTTCACCGGGGACTCCGTCCGGGCGGGCGACATCGGTCCGGACGATCCGTACTACCGCGCCCTGCACGGCGACGCGCCGGGCTGGGCGCCCGTGGCCGGAAATCCCGGGAGCACCACAGGCACTGAGGGCACCACAAGCACCGCGCACACCAGGATGGAGACCACCGCATGACCGGGAAGCCCGCCCTCGTCCACCGGCACGGCGAGGATGTCCGTGTCCGCGTCGCCGACACCGGGGTGGAGCTGCTGCGGTACGTCTACCGGGCCGAGGCCGCCTGGGAGGCGCCGAAGCCGTACATCCATCCGCTGCGCACGCTGGCGGGGCGTATCGTCACCGACTACCGCCCCAACGACCACCGCTGGCACAAGGGGCTGCAGATGACCGCCTCGCACCTGTCGGGGCAGAACCTCTGGGGCGGCAACTCCTACGTGCACGGCGAGGGTTACCAACCGCTGCCCGAACGGGTGGGCTCGATGGCGCACGCCGGGTTCGACGAGATCTCGGCGCGGGAGGACGGGGTCACCCTCGCGGAGCGGCTGACCTGGCATCCGTACACCGGTGAGCTCTGGGCCGACGAGGTGCGGAGGGTGGAAGTGCACGACATCGACCCGGCGGCCGGAAGCTGGGCCCTGACGTGGTCGAGCGCGGTGACCAACCGGCGTACGGAGCCATTGCGGTTCGGCAGTCCGGCCACCCACGGCCGGGCCGGAGCCGGGTACACCGGGTTGTTCTGGCGCGGCCCCCGCGCCTTCCGGGGCGGCCGGGTGTTCTCCGCCGACGGCGAGGGGCCGGGCCTGATGGGCCGGCAGTCCGACTGGCTCGCGTACACCGGGGAGCACGACGGCTTCGACGGGCACGCCACGGTCGTCATGGCCCACGCTCCCGAGAACGACCACACGGGCGCGCACGGGGAGCACCCGGCCCACTGGTTCGTACGCAACGACTCCTACGCGGGCATGGCCCCGTCGTTCGCGTTCCACGAGGAGCTGGTGCTCGACCCCGGCCGGACCCTGACGCGGCGCTACCGGGTGCTGGTGGCGGACGGCGCCTGGGACCGGGACCGGATCGAGGAAGCTCTGGGCCGGACGGCCTGGTAGCCACCGCTCCGGTCGCCGCCCTCGCGGTGCGGCCCCGCCCGCGGCGACCGGAGCGGGCCCGGCCTTGCGTCCGTACGGTGGCACCTGGGAGCGGGGGCGCTGCGAGGGCGGTCTTCGGGGCAGATTGCAGGAATGTCTGGAGTCTCCGCACCCGTACTCGAACTCGTCCGGCGCACCACCGAACCGGCGGCCGTGCAGACCCTGCGTTCCACGGCCGCGGCGGTCATCGCGTTCTCCGTGGCCCAGGCGACGCTGCCTCAGCCGGCGCCGCTGACCGCTCCGCTGACGGCGCTGCTGGTCGTGCAGGTCACCCTTTACGCGACCCTGACCACCGGCATCCGCAGAGTCAACTCGGTGATCGTCGGAGTCCTCATCGCGATCGGCTTCAGCGCGCTGGTGGGCCTGAACTGGTGGAGTCTCGGGCTGACGATCTTCACCGCGCTGCTGATCGGCCGGGTCGTGCGGGTCAACGAGTTCGTCCCCGAGGTGGCGATCAGCGCGATGCTCGTACTGGGCGTCTCCCAGGTCGCCGACACCGCGTGGGACCGCATCCTGGAAACGCTGATCGGCGCCGGGGTGGGCCTGCTCTTCAACCTCTTTTTCGCGCCTCCGGTGTGGGTGGAGACGGCCGGCGCCTCCATCGAGGGACTGGCCACCCGGATGGGCTCGATGCTGCGCGCCATGGGTCAGGAGATCGGCGGCCACATCCCCGTACCCGAGGCGGCCGCCCGGCTGCACGAGGCGCGCCGTCTCGACCACGACATCGTGGAGGTGGACGCCTCGCTGCGGCAGGCCGAGGAGAGCCTCATGCTCAACCCGAGGGTGCGCCAGGGGCTGCTGAACCGAGTCGTGCTCCGGACCGGTCTGGACACGCTGGAAATCTGTGCGGTCGTGCTGCGCGTGCTGACCCGTACCCTGACGGATCTGGCCAAGCAGCGCACCGAGGAGACGATGTTCCCCGAGGACGTGGGCGAGGGCCTGACCGAACTCTTCGACCAACTCGCCGAGGCCATCGAGGCGTTCGCCCGGCTGATCACCAGTCCGCTCGCGACGGGCGGCGAGCAGGCCGAGGACCGCCTCGCCGAGGCGCTGGCGCGGGGCCGCCGGACGCGCGACCGGGTCGCCGATCTGTTGCTGGAAGACGTGCAGGAGCACCCCAGGCAGTGGCAGTTGCACGGTGCGCTGCTGGCCGAGGTGGACCGCGTCCTCGACGAGCTCGACATCGACAAGCGTACGGAGCGGCTCGGCGAGGAACTCGACCGCCGGTCGGCCGAACTGCACGAGCGCCACCCCCTGCTGCGCCGGGTGATGCGGAGGCTGAGCGGCAACGGCGCACGGCGGAGGCCGGCCAAGGAGTCCTGAGCTCCGTCCACGGGGGTGCCCGGTCCGGTTCCGGCTCCTCGGCAGGCCCGGCCGACGGCCCGGGAGCCCCTTCGTATCGGTTCGCGCGCAACCCATTGACCGCCGATTCCGGTTGACGTACCGTCACCGGCGTTCGCATACAAGAACTCGGTTCAGATGAACGAACACCGTTCCTCATGTTTTCCCGGCCGGGAGCTTGCCTTTACCACCGCACCAACACTTCCTGGTGCCTGCGGAGGACGCCGCAGGCGGTGAAAGGACCCTCGAATGCGCACGGAGAATCAGCATGCCAGAAGGCGGGGCGGCAGGGCAGCCGCCTCGTTCCTCGCGGTCGCCGCTCTCATAGCGGCGACGCTCACCGCCCTCTTCGCCACCGGCTCGGCCTCGGCCGCACCCGCAGCCGGCTCGTACACCCTGAAGAACGCCGGCAGCGGACTGTGTCTGGAAGTCCCGGGCGCCAGTACCGCCGTCGGCACCCAGCTCACCCAGAACACCTGCGCGGGCACCGCGGCGCAGACCTGGAAGCTCACGGCCTCCGGCAGCGGCTACACCCTGATCGCCTCGCACAGTGGTAAGTGCGCCGGTGTGAAGGACGCCTCCACCAGCGCCGGCAAGGCCGTGGAACAGCAGACCTGCAGCGGAGCGGCGACCCAGGTGTGGACCCTCACCCAGGTGAGCGGAAGCATCTACCAGGTCATCAACAGCAACGGCGGCAAGTGCCTCAACACCAAGGACTCCGCCACCAGCGCCGGCACCCTGGTCCAGCAGAACTCCTGCGACTCGGTGACCAGCAAGCGCTGGACGTTCACCGCGGCCGGGTCGACCACGACCCCGACCGACCCGCCGACGACGACCCCGCCCACGACCACGCCGCCCAGCTCGGGGTCGAAGCCCTCCTGGCCGACCGCCAGCGGGAGCCAGGCCGTCTCGGCCAGCATCCAGGTGTCCGGCACCTACGACGGCAGCCTGAAGCGCTTCTACGGAACCGGTGACCTGGGCAGCGACGGCCAGGACGAGGACCAGCCGGCGATGTTCGAACTGGCCGCCGGCGCCACCCTGCAGAACGTCATCCTCGGCTCGCCCGCGGCCGACGGCGTCCACTGCGCCGGTGCCTGCACGCTCAAGAACGTCTGGTGGGAGGACGTGGGCGAGGACGCGGCGACCTTCCGCGGCAGCTCCTCCTCGCAGGTCGCCACGGTCGACGGCGGCGGTGCGCGGCTGGCGGACGACAAGGTCTTCCAGCACAACGGCGCCGGCACGGTCGTCATCAAGAACTTCCAGGTCGACGACTTCGGCAAGCTGTACCGATCCTGCGGCAACTGCTCGACGCAGTACGGCCGTCACGTCGAGATCTCCAACGTCTGGATCACCGCGCCGGGCACGTCCGTGGTGGGCATCAACACCAACTACGGCGACACGGCCAAGATCTCGGGCGTCACGATCTACGACGACGAGGACCGCGACATCGACATCTGCAAGAAGTACAAGGGGGTGACGAGCGGAGAGCCGTCCGAGACCGGTTCGGGCGCCGATGGCACGTACTGCATCTACAGCTCCTCCGACATCACCTACGTGGACTGAGCCGGGCCGGCATCGGCCGGAGCGCGGCAGGACGGAGGGGCGGCGCGTGCCACGCGTCGCCCCTCCGGGC
Source organism: Streptomyces sp. NBC_00102 (assembly GCF_026343115.1). Lineage (GTDB taxonomy): Bacteria > Actinomycetota > Actinomycetes > Streptomycetales > Streptomycetaceae > Streptomyces. The sequence continues at coordinate 45,364 of NZ_JAPEMC010000004.1, read as the reverse complement.
CGGTCGGGGGCCGAAGAGCCACTTCGCCGCGTGCGGGCGGGTTTCCGACACCTTGGGCGCGACCTGGCTCACCCGGGCCGACGTCGCCGCGACCGGCCGGACGGGGACGGACAGGCCGGACGGGGACGGACAGGCCGGACGGGGACGGACAGGCCGGCCAACGGAGTCGCTCCCTCGACGCGGGCGACAAGAGTTACCGGGGCCGGGTCCGGACCGTGATGCGCGCGGCCCACGTGCACAGCGCACACAGAACGTCACGCCGCCCACGTGCACGGCGCACACAGAACGTACGGCTCGTCGTATGGTGCCACTGATCACACGCACCACGAGGCCGAGGGGCCTTTGTGGTTGCCGACGGGACTCAGGAGAACCTGTACCCGGCGAAGTCGGCGAGGTGGACGTATCCGAGGCGCTGGTAGAGGGCGTTACTGGTGGGGTTGTCCGGGTCCGTGAACAGGACCACCTCCGTCGCGCCCGCGGCGAGCGCGGCCCTGCTCGCCTCGGCCGTCACGGCTCCCGCATAGCCGCGTCCGCGGAGGTGGGCCGGGGTGTAGACGGGATCCACCCGGACCATGCCGCCGACGACCGAGGTTGTAGCAGCCATCGAGACGGGGACGCCGTCCGGAGTCTCCCAGAAGGTGAAGTGCCTGTCGCCGAAACGCGAATCCACCCAGAAGCCGGCGTCGATCAGCTCGATCGAGGGCTGCTCCCCGACATCGACGCAGAACTCACGGCACCAGCGCGTGATGTGCTCACGGTCCTCGCCGCCCGTACGGCGCCCCTGCCCTTCCGGGCCCGGTCGTGGCGGGACGAGCGTGCCGAGACGGTAGAGGTGGGTCCGCCAGAAGGGCACGGCCGCCGCACCCGTGGTCCGCTGCCACGATTCGGCGAACGCGTCGGCCGTGTCCTTGTCCGCGATGACGTGGGAGGGGCTGTGGCCCAGTTCGGCCAGCCGGGCGGCGAGAGCGTCGGTCCGGCCGGCGGCGAGGGACGTGAGACCCAGGCGTCCGCGTGGAGTGAGATAGAAGATCGCACGGACCTCGCCCTCCGACATCAGCCTGCCGAACATGCCTGTCCCGACGTCACGTTCGGCCGAGCGGCGTATCCGCAGGTTCTCGATGTCCGTCAGCGGCGTGTTGTGCAGGGCGGGGCGCGAGCGGAGGAATTCCCCGGCTCGGGCGAGGAAGTCGTCGATGTCGCGGGTGAGGCGCCAGTGGTCCGGAAGCATGCTTCATGATCCCGGATTCCCCGGGCACCCGCGGCGCGCGAGGCAGTGGGGGCGGCCGGGGACCGGCACCGGTCCAGCCGCCGGCGGGGCGACAGGCCCCAACACGTCTCCCGCAGGCAGTCGGCGCAGTTCCCGCACGTCCCGCGAGCCGACGCGGTACCGCTCTCCATCGAGGCCGAGATGACAATGAAAATGATTGTCGATAACGTGATCCCTCCGGGCGCCCGCCCCTCATCCGGGTCCTGCTGTCGCGCTCGGAGATCCCGCACCACGAAGGAGACACCCATGGCCCCCTTGATGGACGCGGGTCCGGCCGTGACCGGCCCCCGAGCGCGCGCGGGCTCGTACCCCGAGCTCGTCGAGCGGGTCCTCGCCGGGGAGTTCGGCCCCCTCCCGGAGTCCCTGCGGATCGCCTCGGCGTTCACCACGCACCAGGCCGTGCACCACGACGGACGGAACACCGGCTACCGCAATGAGGTGTTGAGCCTGCGACTGGCAGGTGCGGTGGGTTCGTGCGCGGTGGAGCCGGGTGCGCTGCCCGGCGACGTGGTGGCGGATTGTGCGGGCTCACATGCCCGTAGTCTGCTCTCACATCCTCTCCGACCGGTCCGCGTGGCCGCCCTGGACGCCTATCTGATGCACGTCCTTCCGCACGGCGCCACGTCCGGTGCGAGGAACTGGGCTCTTCCTGGTGGTAGTTCGCTGGTGAGATCGCGGGCGAGGGCACGAGCCGTGGTGAGTCTGCTGCGACTCCCGCCAGGGAGAACGGTGTTGGTGGTGGGGGTCGTCAACTCCCTGCTGGAGGCCTTGCGCATGCGCGGACTCGGCTACGTCCCGTGCGATCTCAAGGGCGGCACCACGGAGTGGGGCGAGGCCGTGACGACGGACGCGTTCGCGGCCCTGGAACACTGCGACGCCGTGCTCGCCTCCGGAATGACCCTGGGGAACGGCACGTTCGAGGAGTTGCGCATCCACGCCGGGCGGTGGGGCAAGCCGCTGGTGATGTTCGCCCAGACCGGCAGCGCGATCCTGCCCCGGCTCGTCGGGGCGGGCGTCGCGGCGGTCTGCGCGGAGCCGTATCCGTTCTTCTGGCTCGACGGCGGCCCCGGCACCGTGCACCTCTACGGCGGACACACCGGAGGCACTCCGTGACCACGGCCGTCCGCGCCCCGGTCGAGAACCGTGCGCTGCTCGGCCTCGTGGGACAGAGCCCGCTGGCCCGCGTCACCACCGATCTCGCGGGGCCGCACCCGGGATTCTGGGCGAAGCTCGAAGGGCTGGGCGTCGGGGGCATGAAGGCGCGACCGGCGGTCTCGATGCTGCTGGGCGCCAGGGCGCGCGGTGAACTGCCGCCCGGTGCGCCGGTGATGGAGTCGACCTCCGGCACGCTCGGGATCGGGCTCGCCTTCGCGGGGCAGGCCCTGGGACACCCGGTCACCCTGGTGGTGGACGCCGAACTCGAACCACCGTTGAGGAAGTTGCTGCGCGCCTACGGTGCCCGGCTGGATTTCGTGGACCGTCCGGCGCGAGAAGGCGGCTGGCAGGCTGCCCGGCTGCTCCGGCTCCACGAGTTGCTTCGGCGGACGCCCGGGGCCTACTGGCCCGATCAGTACGGCAACCCCGACAACGCGGCCGGATACGTCTCACTCGCGTCCGAACTGACCGACCGGCTCGACCGGATCGACATCCTCGTGTGCAGTGTCGGCTCGGGAGGCCACAGCGCCGGGATCGCCGGACCGCTCCGCCGGCGCCTGCCCGGCCTGCGGCTCATCGGGGTGGACGCGACGGGCTCGACGATCTTCGGTCCGCCGGCCCGCCCCCGCCTGATGCGCGGCCTGGGCAGCAGCATCCGGCCGCGCAACGTCCTGTACGCGGCGTTCGACGAGGTCCACTGGGTCGGACCGGCCGAGGCCGTACACGCCTGCCGGCGGCTCGCGTCGGGGAATTTCGTCAGCGGCGGATGGAGTACCGGAGCCGTCGCCCTCGTGTCCGCCTGGGCGGCCCGTACGCACCCGGAGGCGGTCGTCGTCACGGTGTTCCCGGACGGGCCCGAACGGTATCTCGGCACGGTGTACGACGACGCCTTCACGGCCGCCCACGGTCTCGGCGAACCCGCCGGGCGCCCGGTGGAGATCCCGCACCCGGCGGTGGAGGCGGGCGGGTGGACCCGCTGCCGGTCCGTCACCGACCCGCGCGTCCCACGTCCGGCGCCCCTACCGTGACCGGCTCCCGGGGTGCGCCGGCGCCGTCCCGCGTCCTGAGGCGCGGCCGGTGCCCTGGTCCGGCCGTCACCGGCCGCCCTGCTCCTCGGCCGCCTCGTCGCCCGTCCGCAGTCTCGCGTACCGCGCGGCGCGTACGAGCAGCGTGGACCGCAACTCGCGGGCCGCGCGCGGAAAGGAGCCGCTTCGGGGGCGCTGGACAACGACCAGCACCCTCGTCGCGTCGTCCGACAGCGGCCGGGAGACGAGCACCCCGGCCCGCTCCAACGGGTCCCCGGACACACTGAAGTCGGGCAGCACGGTCACTCCGAGCCCCTCGGCGACCATCAGTTTGCCGAGCTCCGCACCGTCCGTCGCATAGCTGAACGACAGCCCACGCCCCTCCAGCAGCCGGTGGGTGTAGCGGTGCATGACATAGCCGGGGCGCATGCCGATCAGCGGTTCGGTGAGCAGGTCCTCCGGGGTCACCACCTCCCGGCCGGCGAGCGGGCTGTCCGGCCGCATGCAGACCACGGGCCGTCCGCGCAGCAGCTCGGTGGTCTCCATGTCCGGTGGAGTGTCGTCGCCCAAAAGATAATTGACGAGCCCGAGGTCGAACGCGCCTTCCCGCAGCCCCCGGTGGATGTCCTCCTGCTGCGTCCCGATGACCTCGACCTGGGTGGCGGGGTGGGTGGACCGGAAGTCCCGCATCGCGGGCATCAGCAGCGGCACCGTCGCCGCGTTCACCGTGCCGACCCGCACGGTCCGGCTGCTGTGGTGCTGGTCGTGGGCGGCCCGGCGCAGTCGGTCCACCGACTCCAGCACCTCGACGATGTGCGGCAGGAGTTCCCGGCCCTGTTCGCTGATCCGGGCACCGGACCGGCGGCGGTCCAGCAGGTCGACGCCCAGCTCGCGCTCCAGGTTGCGTACCGTCTCGCTCAACGCGGGCTGGGAGAGGTGCAGTTCACCGGCGGCGCGGCGCAGCGAGCCGGTTCTCGTCACCGCCGCGATGCACTCCAGCTGTTCGATGCGCATGGCTCGTCCTCCGTGAGGGGCGACCCGACGGAAGCGTCAACAGCCGCAGCCGGAGGGAAAGGTGAGAGGGAAACCCTATCAACGGTTCGCCGATACCGACTCCCACCCGTGCCCCGACTGCCGGTACGCTCCCAGACAGGAACGGACAGTCGGCGGCCACGAGGGCCGCGCGGACCGCGTTCCCCGGTGGTACGGGTTCCCCGCTGGTCGGGTGGGCCCGGACCCGGCCGGACAAGCTCCACCTCCTCCCAGCGGATCGGTGACCATGGACAAGCGAGTGGACCTCACGCGGCGGCGCCATGTCGACCTCGCGCGTGTCTCCAGCGCCGTCTGTCGCCCCTGCCACGGTTGTCGTCCCGGCCACGGCCGCTGACCTTCCTGCCGTAGCGAGTCCCGGGGGTCTCCTCCCGCCCGGTCCGCCTCCTGCGCCGCACCCTTGCCCCATGCCCCGCGAGTGCCTCGGCGCGGCGGTACGCACCGGTGGTGTGCGGGGGCGGGGCGCCACCGTCGCGTCCACGTCCGACGTCCGGTGACGACTTCCGCGGTGGTCGCGTTCGCGTCGTCCGGTGCGCCGCGGCGCAGCCCATACCTTGCCGTGGACACGCCGTAGGTGCACAGGTTTCCCGATCGCCGTGCGGGCAGCGCCGCCCGTTCACGAGCTCCTGCCGCACGCTCCGGCCGGTGTCCGTGCTCCGCGTCCGCCCGCGCCGTGTCGTCCCGCGTGGCCCACTGCGCCCCTGCCGCCCTGCGCCGCCGGCCGGCGCCCTGCCCTCCGACCGTTCCCCCTGCCCCGGCCGCCCCCGCGCCGGTGCCGTTCTCTGGAGTTCCGATGGCCTTCGTCCTGTCCGTGTCCGGCAGTCCTTCCGCCACTTCCCGCACCTCCCGGCTGCTGCGCCATCTCGATGCCCGCCTGGAGGCGGACCGGCACGAGGTCGTCGCGCTCGATGTGCGCGACCTTCCCGCGCAGGCCCTGCTGGGGGCCGACCCGGGCCATCCGGCCATCGCCAGGGTGGCGGCGCTGGTGGAGCGGGCGGACGGTCTGGTCATCGGCACGCCCGTCTACAAGGCCGCCTACTCCGGGCTCCTCAAGGCACTGCTGGACCTGCTCCCGCAGTACGCGCTGGCTGGGAAGACGGTGCTGCCGCTGGCCACCGGCGGGTCCGTCGCACACGTCCTCGCCGTCGACTACGCCCTGCGCCCGGTGCTCAACTCCATGGGCGCGGGCCACATCACCCAGGGGTGGTTCGTCCTCGACAAGGACGTCTCCGCCTCGCCGGACGGCCAGGTCACCTTGGCCGCCCCGGCCGCCGCGCCGCTGTACGGCATCGTCGACCAGTTCTCCGCCGCCCTCTCCGCGGCCGCACCTCGCCGCTCCCTGTACGCCGCCGGGTGATCCGGGCGGGGGACGGGGGCACCCGCCCGCCCGTACCAACGCCCACACGCCTGCACCCCCGCACCCGACCCTCCGGAGTCCCGATGACCGTTTCCGCCGCACCTCCTCCCGTCTCCGACGGCGGTCCGTCCGCAGCCCATGTCGTCCGCGACGACGCGGAGGCGCTCGCCCTCGCGTCCGAACTGGCCGCGGAGTTCCGCCCGGGGGCCGCCGCCCGGGACTCGGAGCGCCGGCTGCCGCACGCGGAGCTCGACCGCCTCTCCTCCTCCGGCCTTCTCGGCATCACCGTGCCCGGGGCGTACGGCGGAGCCGGAGTACGTCACACCACCCTGGCCCGTGTCGTACGGACCCTCGCCTCGGCCGACGCCAGCCTCGCGCAGATCCCGCAGAGCCACTTCGTGTACGTCAACGTGCTGCGCGCCCGGGGCAGCGAGGACCAGCGCCGGTTCTTCTTCGGCGAGGTACTGGCCGGCCACCGTCTCGGCAACGCCCAGTCCGAGGCGGGTACGAAGCACGTCCAGGACATCCGGACGCGGCTCACGGCCGACGGGGACGGCGGCTTCCTGCTGACCGGCCGGAAGCACTACTCGACCGGGGCCCTCTACGCGCACTGGATACCCGTGCTGGCCCGGGGCGAGGACGAGGAGCTGTGGGTGGCCTACGTGCCGCGCTCCGCGGCCGGTGTCACCGTGGTGGACGACTGGGACGGCATGGGGCAGCGCACGACCGCGAGCGGGTCGGTCCGGCTCGACGGCGTCCGGGTGCCGGCCGACCGGGTGGTGCCGCACCACCTGACCTTCCGCGGGCCGCAGTTGCACGGCGCCGTCGCCCAGTTGCTGCACGCCGCCATCGACGCGGGGATCGCGGCGGGGGCTCTGGAGGAGGCCGCCGCGTTCGTCCGGACGAAGAGCCGGCCCTGGTTCGAGAGCGGAGTGGAGAAGGCGTCCGAAGACCCGCTCCTCATCCAGCGGTTCGGCGAACTGTCCTTGCGCGTACGGTCGTCCGACGCCCTGCTCGCGGAGGCGGCACGCGCGGTCGACCGCGCGGAGGCCGATCTCACCGACGACTCCGCCGCCGAGGCATCCCTCGCGGTGGCGGCGGCCAAGGTCGTCGCCGCCGAAGCCGCGGTCGAGACCGGCTCGGCGCTCTTCGAGGTGGCGGGCACCCGTGCGGCGCTCGACTCCCTGAATCTGCATCGGCACTGGCGCGATGCCCGGACCCACACCCTGCACGACCCGACGCGCTGGAAGGTGCAGCACCTGGGTCGCTGGGCACTCAACGGCACCCGGCCGCCCCGCCACGGGCTCCTCTGAGCGGTCCCGGCGGCCCGACGGCCCGCCGGGACCTCGGTTCCCCGGCTCCCGACTCCCCGAATCCCCCGCTCCCCGGCTCCCCGGCTCCCCGCACCGAAAGGGTTCTCCCATGTCTCTCACGTTCCACTGGTTCCTCCCCACCAACGGCGACAGCCGGCACGTGGTGGGAGGCGGTCACGGTACGCCCGTCACGGCGGCGGGCGGTGACCGTCCGCCGAGCGTCCCCTACCTCACGCAGATCGCGCTCGCGGCCGAACAGCTCGGCTTCGTCGGCGCGTTGACCCCGACGGGCGCCTGGTGCGAGGACGCCTGGCTCACCACGGCCCTGATCAGCCAGCACACCGAACGCCTCAAGTTCCTGGTGGCCTTCCGGCCCGGCTCCGTGTCGCCGACCCTCGCGGCGCAGATGGCGTCCACGTACCAACGGCTCACCGGAAACCGGCTGTTGCTGAACATCGTCACCGGCGGCGAGAGCCACGAGCAGCGCGCCTACGGCGACTTCCTCGACAAGGACGGCCGGTACGCGCGGACCGGCGAATTCCTGCACATCGTGCGGGAGTTGTGGCAGGGCAGGAGCGTGGACCACGCGGGCGAGCACCTGCGGGTGGAGGACGCCAAGCTGGCGCGGGTGCCCGATCCGGTACCCGAGATCTACTTCGGCGGTTCTTCTCCCGCCGCGGGCGTGGTCGCGGCCCGGCACAGTGACGTCTACCTCACCTGGGGGGAGCCGCCCGCGGCCGTCGCCGAGAAGATCGCCTGGATCAGGAAGCTCGCCGCCGAGGAGGGCCGGACCGTGCGCTTCGGCATCCGGCTCCACGTGATCGCACGCGACACCTCCGAGCAGGCGTGGGCCGAGGCGGGGCGGTTGCTGTCGGGCTTCGACGAGCAGACCATCCGGTCCGTGCAGGAGGGCCTCGCGCGCAGCGAGTCGGAGGGGCAGCACCGGATGCTCGCGCTGCACGGCGGCGGCCGGGACGGGCTGGAGATCCATCCGAACCTGTGGGCAGGTATCGGCCTGGTGCGCGGCGGTGCGGGCACGGCCATGGTCGGTTCGCACGAGGAGATCGCCGATCTGATCGCCGAGTACCAGGCCCTGGGCATCGAGGAGTTCGTCCTCTCCGGCTATCCGCACCTGGAGGAGGCGTACTGGTTCGGGGAGGGCGTCCTGCCGGTCCTCGCGCGGCGCGGGCTGTGGCAGCACCCGTTCGCGAGCACCACCGTTCCCTCGGCCATCGTCCCGTTCGCGGGGCGGCCGTGACCCGGGCGGGTTCCGCGCCGGCGGTGACGGGCCCGGATGTGGCGGCGCCGGAAGTGACCGGGCCCGAGCCGACCGGGTCCGAGGTACGGCCCCGTACCGGCGCCGCCGCCGTCTCCCTGAGGGGTGTCGGGCGGGACTTCGGACAGGGACGGCGGGCGCGGAGCGTACTGGCCGGAATCGATCTGGACCTGGCGGCGGGCGAGACGGTCGCGGTGCTCGGCCCGTCCGGGTCGGGCAAGTCCACGCTGCTGAGGTTGATCGGCGGGCTGGACGTGCCCACGTCCGGCGAGGTGCTGGTCGACGGGCGGTCCGTCGTCGCGGGCGATCCCCGTACGGCAGTGGTGTTCCAGGACCCGCGGCTGATGCGCTGGCGCACCCTGTCCTCCAATGTCGCCTTCGGTCTGCCGAGAGGTACCGACCGGGCGGAGGGGAGGGCCACCGTCGCCCGACGGCTCACCGAGGTGGGTCTGGACGGGTACGGCGGGCACCGCCCCGGTCAGGTCTCCGGCGGCATGGCGCAGCGGGCCGCGCTCGCCCGGGCCCTGGCGCGGGAGCCCGGCGTACTGCTGCTCGACGAACCCTTCGCGGCGCTCGACGCGCTCACCCGGATGCGGATGCAGGACCTGCTGGACGCGATGCAGCGAGCGGCGGGCACCACGGTGCTGATGGTCACGCACGACGTGGACGAGGCGCTGCACCTCGCGGACCGGATCGTGCTGCTCGGGTCCGGGCCCGCCGCCACGATCGCCGCCCGCATCGACGTACCGGTCGCGCGCCCCCGGCCGCGGGGGCATCCCCAGCTGGTCCCGCTGAGAGCGGATCTGCTGCGCCGGCTCGGCGTCGGCGACCCCGACCGTCCCCACCAGCCCTGAGAGACAGGCCATGAGAGGCACCTCCGTGAGAACCGCTGTGAGAACCGCTGTGAGAACCGCTGTGAGAACCGCCCCGACCACCGCCACCGAGAATCCCGGCGCCCTGCGTACCGGCGTCACGGCCACCGGCGTCATGAGACCGCTGCGCGCCGTCGCCGTCCTCGCCGGTCTCCTGCTGACCGCCACCGCCTGCGTGTCGGGCGAGTCCGCGGACGGCTCCGCGGCGGCCGACGCCAAGACCGGCGGCGGATCCGTGACCGTCCGGCTCGACTGGGCGTACTACAACCCGGAGAGCCTCGTCCTGAAGGAGAAGGGCTGGCTCGGCGACACGCTCTCCGGTCAGGACGCGACCGTCACCTGGACCCAGTCCCTCGGCAGCAACAAGGCCAACGAGAACCTCCGCGCCGGGGCGATCGACTTCGGTTCGACCGCGGGCACACCCGCCCTCCTGGCCCGCGCCAACGGGACCGAGCTGCACACGGTCGACGTGTACAGCAGGCCGGAGTGGTCCTCGCTGGTCGTCGCGAAGGGCTCGCCGCTGCGGTCGGTGAAGGACCTGAAGGGCCACAAGGTGGCGGTCACGAAGGGCACCGACCCGTACTTCTTCCTGCTCCAGGCCCTGGAGAGCGCGGGGCTGGACGCCGGTGACGTCACGGTCGTCAACCTCCAGCACGCGGACGGGCGGACGGCTCTGGAGCGGGGTGACGTGGACGCGTGGGCGGGTCTCGACCCGTACCTCTCGCAGAGCCAGATCGAGAACGGCTCCCGGCTGATCTACCGGAACCTCGCCTTCAACTCGTACGGATTCCTCAACGTCTCGGCGGACTTCGAGCAGAAGCACCCGGAGCTGGTCCAGACGGTCGTGGACGGTTACGAGAAGGCCCGGGCCTGGATCATCGCCCACCCGGACGAGGCCGTACGGCTGCTCGCCGAGGAGTCCAAGGTGAGCGAGGCGGTCGCCCGGCAGCAGCTGACCGAGCGAACCGAACTCGACGTCTCCCCCGTTCCCGGCGACGAGCAGCGCGCCGTGCTCGAACGGATCGCGCCGGTCCTGGTGGAGGAGAACCTGGTGCCCGACCGGAAGGCCGTCGACGGCGCGCTGGACTCGCTCTTCCTCCCCGAGTACGCGCGCAAGGCGGACCCGTCGTGAGCGCCAGAACCGCCGATACGGCGGAGAGGGACCGGGAAGTCTCCGCGCCCGCCCCGGCGACCGCGTCGGCCGCCGGGAAGAGCGGGCTTCCGCAGGGGACCCGCGGCGGGGACCGGCTCGTCGCCGCCGGGCGGGTGGCCGGCCGGGCGGCGGTGGGGCTGTTGGTCCCGGTGGGCATCCTCGTCGCCTGGCACACGGCCGCCCGCTCGGGGGCGTACTCCCCCAGCCAGCTGCCCGAACCGCTGGCGGTGGCCCGGGCCGCCCGGGTGCTCTGGGAGCGGGGCGAACTTCCGCACCACGTGGCGATCAGCGTGCAGCGGGTCCTGCTCGGCTTCGCCGCCGGGGCCGGGGCCGGACTCGTGCTGGGGGGCCTGGTCGGGCTCTCGACCGCGGTGCGCCGGCTGCTGGGCCCGACCATTCAGGCGCTGCGCGCGGTGCCGTCGCTGGCGTGGGTTCCCCTGCTGCTGCTCTGGCTCGGCATCGGGGAGACGCCGAAGATCACCCTGGTGGCGGTCGGCGCCTTCTTCCCCGTCTACACGACGGTGGCTTCGGCGCTCGACCACGCCGACCCGGGCCTGCGCGAACTCGGGCACGCCTACGGCCGCCGGGGCCCCGCCCTGCTCGCCCAGGTGCTGATCCCGGCGGCGGCTCCGTCGGTCCTGGCGGGGCTGCGGCTGGGTCTCGCGCAGGGGTGGCTTTTCCTGGTCGCCGCCGAGCTGATCGCCTCGTCCATGGGGCTGGGGTTCCTCCTGATCGACAGCCAGAACACCGGGAGGACCGACATCCTGCTGCTGGCGATCGTGCTGCTGGCCCTGCTCGGCAAGGCGACCGACGCCGTACTCGGGGCGGTGGAACGGGCCGTGGTCAGGCGCTGGACCTGAGGGGAGGACGGCCGGCGCGCGTCGTAGATGCTCGTCCCCTGCGTGTGGGCGGCATGACCGGGCATGAAGCCCGTGTTACGGGATCACGAAATGATCGCCGCTCCACAGGGCCTCCGGAAAGCGTCCGGTCGTCGGGCCCGGTCGTCCGACCGGTGCCGTTTCCGCTGGTCAGAGCGTTCGGCGCTTCGCTCCGAGAGGATTTCCGAACTGCCCCTTACACCTGTTCACACGGTTACGGGACGCATTGACGCCCCCTTCCCCCGCATGGGTTACTGGCGCCGGACCGGCCCGGTGATTCCCCGGCGGTCCGGCGGCCACGACCCCCGTGCGTCGCCCGGTAACACCGAGCGTGTCCCAGCGGCCCGCTCATCGCGGCAGAGAGAAATCAGGATGACCAGCATGGAGATCGCACCGGAGAGGACGGCAGGCGTCCGCCGCCTCCGCTCCGCCGTGCCGTCCGCCACGCTGTCCTTCTCCTCCCGCCGCACGCCGTCGCACGGGTGCGGTGCTTGCCACTCGTGTACGTGCGGGCTGCCGGCCTGCGCACCGCACTGCGGCTGCTGACCGGCCGGACCAAGTCCGCCCGCCCCTCTCGCGATTCCCCGCATCCCTGCCCGGACTTCTCCGGCCAGGGTTCCCGATTCGGCCCGACCGCGTGCCGCGCGCGCCGTCGGGTCAGCCCCTTCTCCGCTGGAGCACCCATGCCCGAGACGTCCGCGCCCCCGGAAGATCCGGTCACCACCGGCTCTCCCTCCTCCCCGCCCGGAGAGCCCCCGGCCCCGAAGGTCTCCGAGCGCACCGACTCGGCGCACGACCCGCGTCTCGCGGCCGAACGGGTGCTGCCGCTGCGCCATCCGTGGCGGTGGGTGCTCACGGCGGTGGTCGTCGTGCTGGTGGCCCAGTTCGTCCACGGTCTGGTGAGCAACCCCTTCTACCAGTGGAGCCGTTTCTCCTACTGGTTCTTCCGTCCGGTGGTACTCGACGGCCTGCTGATCACTCTCGAAGTCGCCGCCCTCAGTGCGGTGTTCGGTCTGATCGGTGGCGTGATCCTCGCGCTGGGCAGGCTGTCGCCCAATCCGGTACTGCGGTCCGTCTCCTGGGTCTACATCTGGCTGCTGCGTTCGGTGCCGCTGATCGTCGTGCTGCTCTTCCTCTACAACTTCAGTGCGCTGTATCAGACGTTGAGTCTCGGCGTTCCGTTCGGGCCGGCCTTCTTCGAGTTCGACGAATCCCGGCTCGCCACCGACATGACCGTCGCCGTGGTCGGTCTCAGCCTCAACGAGGCCGCCTACGCGGCGGAGGTGGTCAGGTCCGGCGTGCTCTCGGTGGACCAGGGCCAGCACGAGGCGGCCTCGGCGCTCGGCCTGCCGCGCGGCTACCAGTTCCGCCGCATCGTCTTCCCGCAGGCGCTCCGGGTGATCGTGCCTTCCTACGTGAACCAGCTGATCGGCCTGGTCAAGGGCACCTCGCTGGTCTTCTACGTCTCGCTGCTCGACCTGTTCGGCACCGTCCAGAGCCTCGGCAGCACCTACTCCGGCGACATCGTCCCGCTGCTGCTGGTCGCCACCCTCTGGTACGTGATCCTCACCAGCGTCATCTCGGTGATCCAGTTCTACGTGGAGCGCCACTACTCGCGGGGCGCGCTGCGCACCGTACCCCCGACCCCGTTCCAGAAGTTCCGGGCCACCGTCCGGGCCGCCCGCTCCAGGACCCCGATCGGATCGAGCTCATGAGCGTCATCGCCCCGCAGAGCACGAAGAGCCCCGGCCGCGCCGATCCGGTGGCGGTGGAGATCCACCAGGCACACAAGTGGTTCGGTGAGAACCAGGTCCTGCGCGGCATCGACCTGACGGTCGAGCCTGGGTCGGTGACAGTGATCCTCGGCCCGTCCGGGTCCGGCAAGTCGACGCTGCTGCGTACGGTGAACCACCTGGAGAAGCTGGACATCGGTCATGTGACGGTGGGTGGCGAGCCGATCGGGGTACGCCACCACCGCGGCCGGCTGAAGGAGCTGCCCGAGCGCGTCATCCGGGCGCAGCGCAGCCGGATCGGCTTCGTGTTCCAGAACTTCAACCTCTTCCCCAACCTCACGGTGCTGGAGAACGTCGCCGCCGCGCCCACCGCCATCGGTCTCGCCGACCGTGACGGCGCCCGCGAGCTGGCCCGTACCCTGCTCGACCGGGTGGGGCTGGCGGACAAGGCCGACAGTTACCCGCGCCGGCTGTCCGGTGGCCAGCAGCAGCGGGTCGCCATCGCACGGGCGCTCGCGCTCGAACCCGGTGTGATCCTCTTCGACGAGCCGACCTCGGCGCTCGACCCGGAGCTGGTCGGTGAAGTCCTCTCCGTCATCAAGGAGTTGGCTACCGGAGGTACGACGCTGATCGTGGTGACCCATGAGATCGGGTTCGCCCGTGAGGTCGCCGACCAGGTCGTCTTCATGGACCACGGCGTGATCGTCGAGCAGGGCAAGCCCTCCGACGTGCTGGACAACCCGCGCGAGGCCCGCACCAGGGAGTTCCTGGGCAAGGTTCTCTGACCGTCCGTCACCTTGCCCTCAGTGCTTGATTAAACGTCAGCCGTTGGTCTCGGTCGGCCCCTTGGGCTGACTCCTCTCCCCCACACGTCCTCTCACCTGTTCTCCATCACCCTCAAGGAACCGACATGTCCCGCCGCAGATCCCGTCTGACCACCCTCGCCACCGCCGGCACCGTCCTCGCTCTCGCCGCCGGCCTCAGCGCCTGCGGGGACAGTGACACCGAGGACTCCGCCGCCGCTTCCGGCACCGCCAAGGGGTCGGTCGTCATCGGCGCCGCCTCGAACGGGGCCGCCAAGGAGATAACGCTGGACGTCCCCGAGGTCGCCTCCATCCGCTCGCAGCTGCCCAAATCCGTCATCGAGGACGGCAAGTTCACCATCGGTCTGGGCATGCTCCCCGCCGGATCCGCGCCGCTCGGCTACGTCGGGGACGACCAGAAGACGATCACCGGTTCCGAGCCCGACCTCGGACGCCTGGTCGCCGCGGTCTTCGGCCTGAAGGCCGAGCCGAAGAACGCGACCTGGGAGAACCTGTTCGTGGGGATCGACAGCGGGCGCACCGAAGCCGGCTTCTCCAACATCACGGACACCGAAGAGCGCAAGAAGAAGTACGAGTTCGCCTGCTACCGCCAGGACAACCTCGGTTTCGAAGTGAGCAAGGAGGCGGACTGGAACTTCGACGGGGACTACAAGAACCTGGCGGGCAAGACCATCGCCGTGGGCTCCGGCACCAACCAGGAGAAGATCCTGCTGGAGTGGCGGGACAAGCTGGAGTCCGAGGGCAAGAAGCTCGACGTCAAGTACTTCGCGGACAACAACAGCGCCTATCTGGCGCTGAACTCGAAGAAGATCGACGGTTACTTCGGCCCGAACCCCGCCATCGCGTACCACATCACCCAGTCCGCGAGCACTCCGCAGGCCACCCGCAGCGGTGGTACCTACTCGGGCGCCGGGGCTTCGTTGCAGGGACTGATCTGCGCCACCGCGAAGAAGGACAGCGGCCTGGCCAAGCCGCTGGCGGAGGCCATCAACTACCTGATCGAGAACGGCCAGTACGCGAAGTGGCTGGAGGCGTGGAACCTCAAGGACGAGGCGGTGCAGAAGGCGGAGGTCAACCCTCCGGGCCTGCCGATCACCAACTCCTGATCCACAAAAAACCGCGCCCGAGCGCGGGCGAGCAGAAAGGAAGACCCGTCATGGCACCCAGCGTGGTGATCGTCGGCGGCGGGGTCATGGGCGCGGCGGCGGCCTGGCGGCTGGCGGGACGCGGCCACCGGGTCACGGTGCTGGAGCGGTTCGGGCCCGGCCACGACCGGGGAAGCTCGCACGGCAGCTCCCGCATCTTCCGTCTGACGTACGCCGATCCCTGGTACGTCGGGCTCGCCCTGCGGGCGCTGCCGCTGTGGCGGCGGCTGGAGGAGGAGTCGGGGCAGCGGGTGCTGACGGTCACCGGTGCCGTCGACCACGGGGCGCCCGGGGCGGTGGAGGAACTGGCCGGCGCCCTGGCGGAGGCCGGGCGGCCGGGGCTGGTGCTCAGCCCTGCAGAGGCGGCCGAACGCTGGCCCGGGCTGCGCGCCGACACGAGCGTGCTGCATCACGCGGAGGGCGGCCGGCTGCACGCCGACGCTGCCGTGGCGGCGCTGCTCGCGGCCGCCGCGGGCCTCGGCGCCGATGTCCGGCACGGGGTGCGGGTGCGCGCGCTGCGCCGGACGGGGAGTGGCGTCACCGTGGAGACCGAGGAGGGCGGCCGGGTCCTCGCGGACGCGGCGGTGGTCGCGGTCGGCGGCTGGTCGCCGTCCGTCCTGCCGGACCTGGTGGACGGGCTGCCGCCGCTGCGGGTCACTCAGGAGCAGCCGCTGCACTTCGCGGTGGAGGACGCGCTGGAGTGGCCGGCCTTCGTGCACCATCCCGGCGCGGAATTCCACGAACCGGGCGGGGTGTACGGGCTCGGCAGCCCGGACGGTGTCAAGGTCGGGTTCCACGCGGTCGGGCCGGTGGTCGACCCGGACCACCGGGACCGCACTCCGGACCCGGTCGCGGCCGAGCGGCTGGAGGCCTATGTCCGTGCCTGGCTGCCCGGTCTGGCCCGGGCAGCCCCCGAGCCGGTCACCTGCCTCTACACGTCCACCCCCGACCACGACTTCGTGGTCGACCGGCAAGGTCCGGTGACGGTGCTCGCCGGGTTCTCCGGCCATGGGTTCAAGTTCGCTCCCGCCATCGGGGAGCTGGCCGCGGATCTGGTCGAAGGCCGGCCGGGGGCCCGGCGCTTCGCCCTCGGGCGGCCGCTGCCCGCCGCCGTGGGCTGAACCGGTCCCACACTGTCCACCGTGCCGGCACCGGCACGGTTCCACCGAAGGAAGAACGGCCTCGTATGTCCACCGACGTCCAGTCACCGCAGTCACTCCCCCGCACCAGCCACGGCCTCGGCTCCGCTCCCGGCCGGCCCGTACCTCACGTGCTGGACAACGCCCCCTGGGCCGCCCTCACAGGAGCGCACCGCCGTTTCGCGGAGATCGTCGGCTCGGCGGCCCGTTATCAGACGGACGTCGCCCCCTTCGTGGCACTCGGCGACTCCGCGGACCCGAGCGCCTGGGACGATCTGGCCGCGCTGCTCGGGCCCGGTGCGGAGACGGCGGTGACCGGGATCGACAGCGTGCCGGAGCACTGGGAGACGGTGCAGCGCGCGGAGGGCGTACAGCTCGTCGCGGACACCCTGACCACGCGGTCCGATCCGGAGGCGGTCCGGCTGACCACCTCCGACGTGCCCGAGATGCTGGACCTGGTGAGCCGCAACAAGCCGGGGCCGTTCCGCCCGCGCACCATCGAACTGGGCGCGTACTGGGGAATCCGGCGCGGCGGAAGGCTGGTGGCGATGGCCGGGGAACGGCTGCGGCCCCCCGGCCACACCGAGATCAGCGCGGTCTGCACGGATGCCGAACACCGCGGGGAGGGGCTCGCCACCCGGCTGGTGCGCCATGTCGCCGACGGCATCCGGGACCGCGGGGACGTTCCCTTCCTGCACGCGGCGGGGGACAACGAGAACGCCATCCGGCTCTATCTCTCGATCGGCTTCGCTCTTCGCCGGCGCACCCTCTTCGCCATGGTCCGCGTCCCGGGCGGTGATCCCGCCACCGCGTCGGAGAGCTGACCTCCGCGCCCCGAGGCCCGTGTGTGAAGCGGCGCCTCCCCATGTACTCCCCAGCCGATCAGGAAAGGCCCTTTCCCGCCATGTCGCAGTCCCCTTCCTCACCTCCCGAACCCCTGCATCTCGCCGTGGCGCTGGACGGCACGGGCTGGCACCCCGCGTCCTGGCGCGAGCCCGAGTCCCGCGCCGGCGAACTCTTCACCGCCGGCTTCTGGCTGGACGCCGTGCGGGAGGCGGAGGCGGGCCTCCTCGACTTCGTCACCTTCGAGGACTCGCTGTCCCTCCAGTCCACCGACCCGACCGCCGACGACCGTCGTACCGACCAGGTGCGCGGCCGGCTCGACGCGGTCCTGATCGCCTCCCGGGTGGCGCCGCTGACCCGGCACGTGGGTCTGGTCCCGAGCGTGGTGGCGACCCACACCGAGCCGTTCCACCTGGCGAAGGCCGTCGCGACTCTGGACTTCGTGAGTTCCGGCCGCGCCGGGGTCCGGGTGAAGGTCTCCGCCGCCGGGCACGAGAACGCGCACTTCGGCCGCCGGGACCTGCCGCCGTTCCGCCCGCAGGACTACCTGGAGCCCGAGGCCCAGAAACTGGTGCGGGAGTTGTTCGCCGAGGCCGCCGAGTACGTCGAGGTGCTCCGCAGGCTCTGGGACAGCTGGGAGGACGACGCGGAGATACGCGACGCCGCCACCGGCCGGTTCATCGACCGCGAGAAGCTGCACTACATCGACTTCGAGGGCGAGTACTTCAGCGTCAAGGGCCCTTCCATCACGCCGCGTTCGCCGCAGGGGCAGCCGCTGGTGACCTCGCTGGCCCACGCGGCCATTCCGTACGAGCTGGTGGCGAGCTCCACCGACGTCGGTTACGTCACCCCGCACGACGCCGCCGAGGCGCGGGCCGTGACCGAGGAGATCCGGGCCGCCCAGGAGGCCGCCGGGCGCGGCGGGGAGACCCTCCACGTCTTCGGCGACCTGGTGGTGTTCCTGGACGAGACCGCGGGCGCGGCGAAGGCCCGCCGCCGCCGTCTCGACGACCTGGCCGGCGCTCCCCTGGCGAGCGACGCCGAGATCTTCACCGGCACCCCGGCCGAACTGGCCGATCTGCTGCTGGACTGGCAGCGGGCGGGTCTGACCGGGTTCCGGCTGCGTCCGGCGGTCGCCGGTCACGACCTGCCGGCCGTCACCCGGGGACTGGTGCCCGAACTCCAAAGCCGCGGCGCGTTCCGCAACACGTACGAAGCCGACTCGCTGCGCGGCCTGCTCGGCCTCTCGCGCCCCGCCAACCGTTACGCCCGGGTCCGGGCCGGAGGACAGTCATGAGCGACACCCTGAAGCAGATCCACCTCGCGGCCCACTTCCCCGGGGTCAACAACACCACGGTCTGGAGCGACCCGGAGGCCGGGAGCCAGATCGACTTCGCCTCGTTCAGCCATTTCGCGCGCACCGCCGAACGGGCCAAGTTCGACTTCCTGTTCCTGGCCGAGGGCCTGCGGCTGCGCGAACAGGGCGGCGCCATCTACGACTTGGACGTGGTCGGCCGCCCGGACACCTTCGGCATCCTCGCCGCGCTGGCTGCGGTCACCGACCGGCTCGGTCTGGCCGGCACGATCAACTCCACCTTCAACGAACCGTACGAGGTGGCACGGCAGTTCGCCTCCCTGGACCATCTCTCGGCGGGCCGCGCGGCGTGGAACGTCGTCACCTCCTGGGACGCGTTCACCGGCGAGAACTTCCGGCGCGGCGGCTTCCTCGCGGAGGAGGACCGCTATACCCGCGCCGAGCAGTTCCTGCGCGCCTCCTGGGAGTTGTTCGACTCCTGGGGCGGGGACGAGATCCTCGCCGACCGGGAGAGCGGCCGGTTCCTGCGCAGCGCGGACGCCGGTACCTTCGCCCACCGCGACCAGCACTTCGACATCGCGGGCCGCTTCAACGTGCCGCGCTCCCCGCAGGGCCGCCCGGTGATCTTCCAGGCCGGGGACTCGGACCAGGGACGGGAGTTCGCGGCGGCCACCGCGGACGCCATCTTCAGCCGGCACTCCGCTCCGGAGCCGGGCCGCGCCTTCTACGAGGACGTGAAGGGACGGCTGGCCCGCCACGGGCGCGAGCGGGACGAGCTGCTGATCCTGCCCGCCGCCACCTTCGTGCTGGGCGACACGGACGCCGAGGCGGAGGAGCGCGCGCACGAGGTGCGGCGCGCTCAGGTCAGCGGCCAGACCGCGATCAAGTTCCTGGAGCACGTGTGGAACCGGGACCTGTCCTCCTACGACCCGGACGGGCCGCTGCCCGACGTCGACCCGGACACCGGTGAGCACACCGTGACCCGGGGCCGGGCGAGTGTGCGGATGGTCCGCGATCCGCTGGCGACCGCCTCCGAGTGGCGTCAGCGCGCGAAGGCGGAGGGCCTGTCGATCCGGGAGCTGGTGATCGAGACCAGCGCCCGGCAGACCTTCATCGGCTCGCCGTCGACGGTCGCGCGGGCGCTGAACGACTCCGTACAGAGCGAGGTGTCCGACGGCTTCATCCTGGCACCGCACCTGGTGCCCGGCGGCCTGGACGAGTTCGCCGACAAGGTGGTCCCGCTGCTCCAGGAGCAGGGCGTGTTCCGTACGGAGTACGAGGGGACGACCCTCCGCGACCACCTGGGTCTGCGGACTCCGAAGGCCTGATCACCGCAGGCGGGGCCCGAGAGCGGACGAGCGCTTTCGGGCCCTGGGGAGGCCGCCGCCGCAAAGCGGGGTACGGGGTTGGCGCGCGGCGTCTCCCGTCGGCCGGTCCTTCCCCCTCACAGCGCGCTCTTGGCCTGCCAGTCGGCCCAGGACACGTTCCACGCGCCGTAGCCGTTGCCTTCCGCGACCACGCCCTTGGTGTCCGCGCCGGTGATCTCGAAGGGGTCGCCCACCTGCGTCTTCGTGTAGAGCTCGGCGGCGTTCGCGTCGCTCATGCCCACGCATCCCGAACTGTGGTTGGCCACACCGAAGTACGCGGCGTTCCACGGCGCGGCGTGGGCGTACATGCCCGACCAGGTGAGCCGCATCGAGAAGTCGACCATCTTGTCGTAGGCGTCGCCCAGGCCGACCGTCTCGGAGCGCATGTTGATGGTGCCCTCCTTGGCCATCAGCACGGCGGTGCCGCGCCAGGACGCCTTGTCGCCGCCGGGGGTGCCGCCGGAGACGGGTATGTCCATGACGGTGCTGCCGTCCCGGACGAGCGCGAGCCGGTGGCGGTCGAGGTCGACCTTGACCACCTGGGCGTGGCCGACGGTGAAGGACATGGCGTAGTCGCGTACGAAGAATCCGCCGCCGGGTCCCGAGTCGGTGCCGTTGAGCCCGGCGTCCAGGGTGACCTCGGTGCCGGGCTTCCAGTACTCCTTCGGCCGCCAGTCGACGCGGTCCTTGCCGGAGTAGTCGCGCAGCCAGCCCCAGGAACCCTCGGTGTCGTTCGAGGTGGTGACCTTGAGGGCCTTCTCCACGGCCGCCTTGTTCTTCACCGGGTGGTCGAAGACGATCGACAGCGGCTGTGCGATGCCGACGGTGACGTTCTTGCCCGGGGCGAGGGTGAGCTTGTTGACCAGGTCCGCCTCGGCCGTGGTGAACTCCTCGGTGTCCGCGCCGCCCCGGGTGTCCGTCGCCTTCACGTGGTAGCGGGTGCCCGGGGCGGCGGGGCGGTCGGAGGTCCAGGTGTGGCCGTCCTCGGACATCCGGCCGGTGAGCGTCCCGCCGGAAGCGTCGGTGACCTCGACGGCGCGCAGGGTGCCGTCGGCGAGGGTCACCGTGACGGGTGCGCCGGCCGGGGCGTCGTCGCCCCGGAGGCTCACCGAGACGTCGGTACGCTCCGCGCGTGCCGTACCCCCCACGGCGGCCGGGGCGCTGCCCGGTCCGGAGGCCGAGGCGCTTGCGGAGCAGGCGGTCAGGGTGGCGCCCAGGACCGCGGTACCGGCCGCCAGGGTGATGCGGGCCGTGCGGCCGGGGCGGGGGGCGCGGTCCGCGCGCGGGCTCAGTGGACTGGGACCTTCACAACACGGCCCAGTCGCGGCGCCCTGGAGGACGGGGGTGTCTCGGTGGAGTGGCATGACTGGACCATAGGACCCGTACACCAGGGCAATTGGGGTGAACTGCCCCTGTGACGAGGACCGGAGCGGAACAGTCATCGTCCGGTCACATGGACCGCGCGGCTCCGTCACGGGCCCTGGCCACCATCCGTCTGCAGCCCGGCCGAGCGGTCGGCCCGGCAGAACGGGGAGACGGGGATGTCAGCACTGCAAGTGGCCGGCGGCCACGAGGGACGGCGAGGTCTGCGGACGGTCCGGGTCTCCGCCGAGGCCCATCGGGCATGGGTGTCGGCCCACTCCGGCGCGAGCTTCCTCCAGTACCCGTCGTGGGCCGGGGTGAAGGACGGCTGGCGGTCGGAGACGGTCGGCTGGCACCACGACGACGGGAGTGCGGCCGGCAGCGCGCTCGTCCTCTACCGGCAGTTCCCCGGGACCCGGAAGTACTTCGCGTATCTGCCGGAGGGCCCGGTGGCCGACTGGGCGGACCCGGAGATCGACCGCTGGCTGGATCCGCTCATGGCGCATCTGCGCAAGGCAGGTGCCTTCGCCGTTCGGATCGGCCCCTCCCCCGACTACCGCCGCTGGGACGCCGCACGGCTCAAGGCGGCGACGGGACCGGGCCGGAGGATCGGTGACGTGCTCGCCACCGAGGTGGATCCCCTCGGGACGGCCGTGGCCGAACGGCTGCGCGCGCGGGGCTGGCGGCGGTGCGGCGGGGACGGCGAGACCGGCGGCGACGCCGACGCGCAGCCGCGCCACGTCTTCCGGGTGCCGCTCGCCGGCCGTACGCAGGACCAGATCTGGGCGGGGCTCAATCAGGAGTGGCGCCGCAACATCCGCAAGGCACGGAAGGCCGGTGTACGGGTGGTTGCCGGGAACGCCGGACACCTCCCCGATTTCCACCGCCTGTTGAGGATCACCGAGGAACGGGACGGTTTCCGGCTCGGCCGCTCCCTCGCGTACTACCAGCGCCAGTACGCGGTGCTCAACGCGGAGAGTCCGGGGCGGATGCGGCTCCATCTCGCCGTCCACGACGGGGAGATACTCGCCGCCCACACCATGATCAGCACACCTGGCCGGGTGTGGTACCAGACGGGCGCGTCGGCCGACCACCGCCGGGAGGTGCGCCCGAGCAACGCGCTCCAGTGGCGGATGATGACCGACGCCCTCGCCCGCGGCGCGGCGGTGTACGACATGCGCGGGGTACCCTCCACCCTCGACCCCGAGGACCGTGCCTTCGGTCTGCTGCGCTGGAAGCTGGGCACCGGCGGGCACGTGGTCGAGACCCTCGGGGAATGGGAGACATCGGTGGGCGGCGCGACCAACAGCACTCTGTACCGGGCGTTCCACGCCTATCTGGCGCACCGGTGACCCCGGCGGAGGCGGCCGGCCGGGTCGCGGCGGCGGGGCCGGTGGACACCGACGGGTCCGGTGCGCAGCCGGAGCGGAACACGCCGGGGAAGGCCGGGTCGGCGCTGCGCAGCGGTGCCGTGATGGCGGCGGGGTCGGTTGTCTCCCGCGCCACCGGGTTCATACGCTCGGCGGTCGTCGTCGCCGCGCTCGGGACCGGTCTGCGGGCCGACGGCTACACGGTCGCCAACACGGTGCCCAACATCCTCTACATCCTGCTCATCGGCGGCGCCCTCAACGCGGTGTTCGTCCCCGAACTCGTGCGGGCGGCCAAGGAGCACGCCGACGGAGGCGCCGCGTACACCCAGCGGCTCCTCACCATCTGCACGGTGGGGCTGGTCGCCCTCACCGCCCTCGCCGTCTTCGCGGCTCCGCAGATCGTCGCCGCCTACACCGACTACTCGGGCGAGCAGGCGGATCTCACGATCGCCCTGGCGCGCTGCTGCCTGCCCCAGATCCTCTTCTACGGTCTCTTCACCCTGCTGGGGCAAGTACTCAACGCCCGGGGCAGGTTCGGCGCGATGATGTGGGCTCCGGTCCTCAACAACCTCGTGGTGATCGCCGTTTTCGGGCTGTATCTCGGGGTCGCGGCGCATGCGGGCGGCGATCCGAGCGCGGCGCAGACCCGGTTGCTCGGCTGGGGCACGACCGCCGGGATCGTCATGCAGACGCTGGCCCTGGTGCCGGTGCTGCGGGCGGCCGGGTTCCGCTGGCGGCCCCGTTTCGACTGGCGGGGCAGTGGGCTCACCCGGCCGCTGAGGGCGGCGGGCTGGCTGGTGTTGCTGGTCCTGACGAACCAGGCCGCGTACTGGCTGGTGACCCGGCTCTCCACGCTCACCGGCCAACACGCGGTGGACCAGGGGGTGTCGGGGGGCGCGGGGTACACCGCGTACAGCAACGCCTACCTGCTCTGGGTGGTACCGCAGGGCATCGTGACGGTCTCGCTGGTCACCGCGCTGATGCCCCGGATGAGCCGGGCGGCGGCGGAGGGAGACCTCCCGGGGGTGCGCCGGGACCTGTCGTACGCTCTGCGCACCTCGGCGGCGGTCGTGGTGCCGGCGGCCTTCGCCCTGTTCGCGCTCGCTCCCTGGGTGATGGGGTCGGTCTTCGGGTACGGCCGTACGAGCGGCGCCGACGTCACCGTGATGGCGGGGATGCTGAGGGCCTTCGCGCCGGGTCTGATCGCGTTCTCCGGGCAGTACGTACTCTCCCGGGGGTTCTACGCCCTCGGCGACACCCGTACGCCGTTCCTGCTCAATCTGGTGATCGCCGGACTCAACGCGGGCCTGTCCGGGGCCGCTTATCTGGTGCTGCCGGCGCGCTGGGCGGTCACCGGGATGGCCGGGGCGTACACCCTGGCACTCTTCGCCGGGTTCGCCGTCACCGGCTACGTCCTCGACCGCAGGCTGATCGGACCGGCCTCGCCGCGTCGATCGCCCTGGCGCTCCACGGCGCTGTGGGCGCACGCGCGGCTGGTGGTGGCCTGCCTGCCCGCCTCCGCGCTCGCCTTCGCGGCGGCCCGGGCGTGCGCCGGCGCCGGCGCTCCGGTGGCGGCTCTGGCCGGAACGGCGGTCCTGGTAGGGGCGGTTGCCCTGCTGGCCCGCCCGCTGCGTCTGCGGGAAACCGGCGCGCTGCTCTCGTCCGCGCGGGCCAGGCTGCGCCGGTAGGGAAGGTCCGCCGAGGGCGGGGACGGACGCCCACCGTGCGGCAACCTCGCACATCCACAGCCCCTTCGACCCTCCGCACGCGTCGGCGACGCGCTCCGGGCTGGGCCTCGACCATGATCGTTGGGATACTCGCGCCATGCCACGTGTGCTCTTGATCGAAGACGACCCCTCCGTTCGCGAAGGGGTCGAACTGGGGCTCCGCCGCCGGGGACACGAACTCCTGGCCGCCGGGACCGGGGAAGCCGGGCTGGAGGCGCTCGCCGCCTTCCGGCCCGATCTGGTGCTCCTCGACCTGATGCTTCCCGGCATCAACGGAGTGCAGGTCTGCCGGCGCATCCGGGAGTCGAGCCAGCTGCCGATCATCATGCTCACCGCGCGCGGTGACGACTTCGACGTCGTCGTCGGGCTGGAGGCGGGCGCGGACGACTACATCGTCAAACCCGCCCGCGCCGAGGTCATCGAGGCGCGCATCCGGGCCGTCCTGCGCCGGCTCGGCGCACCGGCGGGCCCCAGCGGTACGGAGTTCCACGGCGATCTGGCCGTGGACCGGGCCGGTCTCACCGTGACCAGGGCGGGTGAACGGGTTCTGCTCGCCCCCTCGGAGCTCAAGCTGCTGCTCCATCTGTCGGCCTCTCCCGAGCAGGTGTTCAGCAGGCAGCAGCTCCTCGAATACGTCTGGGAGCACAGCTTCTACGGTGACGCGAGGCTGGTCGACGCCTGCGTGCGCAGGCTGCGCCAGAAGATCGAGGACACGGCGGGCAGCCCCCGGTACATCCAGACCGTGCGGGGGTTCGGCTATCGCTTCGGGCCGCTCTCATGAGGCTGCTGAGCCCGCATCTCGGTCTGCGTACCCGCCTGGTCGCCGCGTTCCTGCTGGTGGCGGCGATCAGCGCGGTCGCGACCGCGGCCCTCACCTACCGGGAGGCGCGCTCGGCGGTGCTGGAGCAGGCGCAGGACACGGCAGTCGGGCAGTTCCGTGACCGGGTCGCGGCGCTCGATCCGGCCCTTCCGCTGAACGCCCAGCGGCTGCGCTCGCTCTGCGAGACCCTCGCCCGGGAGGGGAAGCCGCACACCTGGATCGTCTTCGCCGAATACGCGGACCTGCAGGTCTCCTCCTCGGACCGCCCCACCTCACAGATCCTCACCGAGGGGCTGCGCAGGGCCGCCCGGGAGAGCGCGCACGCTTCCTTCCAGCGGGTCGTCCGCGACGGCCGGGCGTGGCTGACCATCGGCATGCCCGTCATGTTCGACCAGGGCGACGCCGGCCACCGCACCGGGCTGGTGATGTACGCCGTGATGCCGCTGGCGCCGGAGGAGGCGAACATCGCGGCCATGGTCACGGCCGCCCGCAACGGCGCCCTGCCCGCCCTCCTCGTCGCCGTGGTCCCGGCGCTGCTGGCGGCCCGCAGCGTGGTTCGCCCGGTACGCGATCTGCGCCGGGCGGCCGCGGGCATCGGGCGCGGCGAGCTCGGTACCCGTATCGCGGTGCGGGGCTCCGACGAACTGGCCCAGCTGGCACGCACGTTCAACGAGTCCGCCACTCAGCTCCAGAGTTCGGTGGCCGAGCTCCGGGAGGCCGAGGAACGGGCCCGCCGCTTCGCGTCCGACGTCTCGCACGAGCTGCGCACCCCGCTCGCCGGGATGCTGGCCGTCACGGAGATCCTGGACGAGGAGGCAGCGCACCTGAACGCGGACACCGCGGCGGCGGTCCGGCTGATCAGTGCGGAGACCGGCAAACTCGCCACTCTCGTGGACGACTTGATGGAGATATCGCGCTTCGACGCGAAGGCGGCGGACCTGCACACCGACGAGGTGGACGTCGCCGAAGCGGTCCGCAAGACCTTGCAGGCAAGGCGGTGGGAGGATCGTGTCACCACCGAGCTCCCGGACGGGGTGAGGGCGGTGCTGGACCCTCGCCGGTTCGACGTGATCGTGGCCAACCTGGTCGGCAATGCCCTTCGGCACGGCGGGGAACCGGTCACCGTGCGGCTGCGTCCGCAAGAGCGGGACGGCACGCCGTCGCTGGTGCTCGAAGTCGCGGACGCCGGCGCGGGTATCGCACCCGAGGTTCTGCCGTACATCTTCGACCGGTTCTACAAAGCCGACGCGGCCCGGACCCGGTCCAGGGGCAGCGGCCTGGGCCTGGCGATCGCACGGGAGAACGTACGGTTGCACGGCGGCACCGTCCATGGCGCCAACGGACCAGGTGGAGGCGCCGTGTTCACCGTCGAACTGCCGAGAGGAGCGGGATGAGGGGGCCACTGCGGGTCCTGGCCGTACCGGCTGCTCTCGCCGCTCTGGTCACGGGGTGCGGCATACGCCCCACGGACGTGGTGGAGGTCGGCGATCCGGCGACCGTCCAGCTCGCCCCGGCCGGTTCCCCGGTCACCGTGCTGTACTTCATCGGCCCCGGCTCCCCGCGTACGGTACTGCCGGTGACGCGGCGGACGGCCACCGTGGGCGTACAGGAAAGCAGTCCCGGTCCGGACAAGGTGCTGGGGATGCTCTTCGGTGGACCGTCCCCCTCGGAGGAGGCCACGGGCATGTGGTCCGAACTCCCCGACGGGGCAGTGACGCTGGGGATGGACGTCGACGGAGCACAGGTCCTGATACGACTCGGCTCCTCCGTCACCAGGCTCTCCACCCTCGCCCGCCTTCAGCTCGTCTGCACGGCGGCACACCTGAGCACGGCGGAGGCCGGCGGAACCCGGGTGACCATACGGGGCACCGACGGGCTGATCGGGCCGTCGTCCTGTCCCGTGTGAGCCGCACCGGAGGACGGGACCCGGCACAATTCCCCCATGAAGATCACCGCGCGCGAACTGAACCGGGCGACCCTGGACCGTCAACTGCTGCTGCGGCGCGAGCCTCTGGGCGTCGAGGAGGGGGTACGCCGGGTGCTCGCGCTGCAGGCGCAGCAACCCGCCTCGCCGTACGTCGCGCTGTGGAACCGGCTCACGGAGTTCGATCCGGCGGAGCTGGACGCGGCGTTCACCGACGGCAGTGTGGTCAAGGCGACGCTGATGCGGATCACTCTCCACGCCGTCCACACCGAGGACTACCGGGTCCTGCGCGAGGCGATGCAGCAGACGCTCTACGCCTCCCGGCTCGGGTTCCGCTTCGCGGCGGCGGGTCTCACCCCGAAGGACGCCGGCCGACTGGTGCCGGGCCTGCTGAAGTTCGCCGAACAAGGGCGTACCAAAGCCGAGTTGGAATCATGGCTGGAAGAACGGGTGGGCGCGGAGAAGAAGGACGGGGCGTTGTGGGGGCTGCGGGCGTACGCTCCCCTGCTGCACGTACCGGCGGGCGGGGCCTGGTCGTTCGGCACCAGGGCGTCGTACGCGGCTGCGCCGTCCCGCCCGGCGGTCGCCGGGCCGGAACACGTGCCGGATGCGATGCGCCACCTCGTCCTGCGCTACTTGAAGGCCTTCGGGCCGGGGTCGGTGGCGGACGTGGCGCAGTTCGCCATGGTGCGGCGCGGACCGGTGCGCGAGGCCCTGGGCGCACTCGACGGTGTCGTGGAGCGGTTCGAAGGCCCGGACGGGACAGCGGTGTTCGACGTCGTGGATGCCGGCCGGCCGGCGGCCGAGGTGCCGGCCCCACCGCGGCTGATGGCGATGTGGGACAGCGTCCTGCTGGCCTTCGCCGAGCGGAGCCGGGTGATTCCCGAGGAGTACCGGCGCCAGGTGATCCGCATCAACGGCGACGTGCTGCCGACCATTCTGGTCGACGGGTATGTCGCGGGTGTGTGGCGCCCGGCCGACGGGGGCATCGAGGTGACGGCCTTCCACGACCTGGCTCCCGCCGTCTGGGAGGGGCTGGCCGAGGAGGCCCGGTCCCTGGGCGCTCTGCTGGCGGACCGGGACCCCCTGGTGTACAGCCGTTACCGCCACTGGTGGTCCAAGATCTCCGGATCGCAGGTGCGGGTCCTCGCGCTCCGGTGACCGGCCGGTCGACGGCCGGGAGGAGCCCGGCACCGCGGACCCGGCGTTCGCCGGGTCCGGCCGGACCGCACGGTGTGCGTTCAGGCCACCAGTAGGCGGAGGCCGAGGTCGGCCGCGTCGAGGCCGGTGAGGTCGCCGTTGCGTTCGGCCCACCGTCCGGATTCGAGGTCGTCCCGGAGGCTCCGTACAGCCCGTTGCTCGGCCTCCGGCCCGACCCGCGTCCACACCGACATCGCACGGCGGACGTGATCCACCAGATACGCCCCCGGTCGGCGCCAGTACGCCTCGAACAGGCCGTCGGCGCAGTCCCACAGAACGGGCACCGGCTCGGCGCGGGCGCCGATCGCGTCGGCCATCCCCGCGAGTGAGGGGAAAGGCGCGAGGACGTCGACGAACTCGGGCAGGTAGTCGCGGGTGAGCCAGAACCGGTCGGGCCATCCGGGCTCGTCGGTGTCGAAGGTCAGCACCACCACGCGGCGGGCCACGCGCCGCATCTCGCGCAGCCCCGCCACCGGGTCCCCCCAGTGGTGAACCGTGGAGACGGCCATCGCGACGTCGAACGACCGGTCCTGGAACGGCAGGCTCTCCGCAGCGGCGGCCACGCACGGCGCCGAGCCGACCGGACGCTGTGCCCGCATGACCGCCGACGGCTCCACCGCGGTCACCTCGCGGTCGGCGGGCTCGTAGGAGCCGGTGCCGGCCCCGACGTTCAGCACCGTCCGCGCGTCGCCGAGCGCGTCCCAGATCTGTGCGGCGATCCTCGGCTCGGTACGCCGCGTGGCGGGGTATGCGCTGCCGATCTCGTCGTACAGCCGTGCGCCGAGCATCTCCAGTTGCTCTTCCGGTGTCACGCTCAGTCCCTTCGCCCGTGTCCCGAGTTCCCTGTCGATGGCCGCCACCATGGCGTCGGCGCGTTCCCGCCGCTCCAGCAGCAGGCCGCGCAGCCGGCGCAGGTGGGCGACCGCGTCGGCGGACGGGTCGCCGACGAGTTCCGCGACTTCCCGCAGACCGAAGCCCAGCCGCCGGTATGCCAGCACCTCCCGCAGCCGCTCCACGTCGCCCGTCGAATAGGCCCGGTACCCGGCCGGGGTCCGCGCCGAGGGGCGTACGAGCCCGATCGTGTCGTAGTGATGCAGCGTGCGGACGCTCACGCCTGCCAGTCCGGCCACGCGTCCCACGGTCCAGTGATCCTCCACGGAACCCACTGTGCGGCCTGACGCCACGTGAGGGTCAAGGGCCGAACGATCTCGACCCACCGCGTTCCCGACGGGTCCGTGGTCCGAAAACAGGTCAGCCCGTCAGCAGGACGGCGGCCTTCTCCGGGAGAACCGCGAGTTCGGCGACGACGGCTCGGTGGTCCGTACCCGCGAGGGTGCGTTCACGGACGGAGACCCCCGCCAGCCCGGAGCCGTGCAGCACGTGATCCAGTTGGACGAGGGGCGGCATGATCCCCGTACCGACGGGCCAGGTCGGCGCCCAGCCCCGGCCGAGCTCCGCGTGGGTGTCGGTGAGACCGGCAGCCAGCAGGGAGCGCATCGGGGCATGGTCGAGGGTGGCGTTGAAGTCGCCGAGGAACACGGTGTCGGGTCCGTCGTCCCGTGCCAGTACGGCGAGGGATGCCATGTCCCTGGTCCACCGCCCCACGTTCCCGAGCGGGTAGTACGTGTGGATCGCGGCGAGCCGCACGGTGCGTCCGCCGACCGCGACCCGGGCGGTGGTCTGGGGCCACACCGTGTCGATGTCGGTGGTGTCCGCCGCGGTGAGCGGGAAGCGGGAATAGATCGACGAGTCGTACTCGGGGTGAAGTGCGTGGTACGGCAGCAGGTCGCCGAGCCCCGCCCCGTCGAGCGCGTCGAGGCCTCGCGCGGGGGTCTGTTCCACGGCGAGTACGTCGATCCGATCGGCTCGGACCATCTCCACCACCGCCCGGGGATCGACCGCCCCCTCGTCGGTGTTGAGGGTCGCCACCCTCAACCGGGCGGCCGACGCGGGGACATCCCCTGAACCCGCGTCGGCGACGAACCGGGGTGCCACCAGCCACACTTGTGCCAGGAGCAGGACCAGCGCCACGGCGGCCACGACTCCGGACCGCAGCGCGCGGACGGCGATGGCCACGCCCAGCACCAGCAGCGCCAGAACGGCCGAGTGGGGGAACAGCACCATCGGCACGGCGAGCGGAGTGCCCGTGTCCCTGCCTGTCAGCCGTACGAGGAGCAGGGCGGCGGGTACGGCGAGGACGAGGCCGCAGGCCGACAGTCCCCAGGTCCGGCCCCGCCGTGCGCGCCGGCGGCCGCGACCTGTTACGGGTGCGCCAGTTCCGTCGAAGCGGCGGGAGGCGTCCGGGCTCGCGTCGCTCGCGCCCTCGGTGCCCAGTGTCGTTCCGTCTCTCACGATCCCTGCTCTTCTGCGTCAAGCACGCGCCGGAGCGACGTGGTGAGGTTTTCCCGTTCGTCCGGGGTGGGCCGGGCAAGGAAGGTCAGAGGTCGGGGGACGCCTCTGCAACGGTCCGCGCCCGTCGATGGAGCGCCACCTCTCCCCGGGGCAGCGCGACGAGTTGACGGCACCGGGCAACTCGGTCCCGCTCACGGCGCACCTGCCCCTGGTCCTGGACCGCGTCGAGGCAGACCCCCGGCGTCCCCCATGGGGGCGGGCGGACGCGCGCTCATGTGTCCAAGCCGCTGTGGATGAGGTGTTCCCAGCGGTTCGCCCGAATCTCGGCGAGTGTCGCCGGGCGCGTGAGCAGGTCGATCGTGAGGAAACCAGGCTCTTGCTCTCGGTTGCCCGGCGGCGCCCACCGGCCGGCCATGCATTCCTCGCACTCCAACAACATGCGATCGCTCTCGGTGCCGTCGCAGAAGACGACGAATCCGTTCGAGCAAGTCCAACACTCGACGCGGCTCGGTAGCGACTTGGCCATGATCTCCTTCTCCGGCAGTGAGCGCCCCATCCTAGCGATCCGCTGATCACGGCCTCGGGAGTGAGGCGCTCCGCTCGTAACGCCTTTGACGACACGGGCAGGGGCGCCTTGCCGCGAGCGCGGGACCAGGGCGACGATCACCATCATGATCTCTCTGCACATCGACCGGATACTCGGCGATCGCCCCTTCGCCGAGGTGGGCGAACCGGCGCTCACCGTCATGGACGAAGGCCGCCGTCTGATGGCCGTGGCCGGTACGGCCAAGGGCGGCGCGCCCGTGCCGGTCGGCGTCTACGGTACCGAGGACCTGACCTGCCGCGCTCTCTTGCGGACAGGCCGTCCTGTACACGCCATGGCCTTCCACCCCACGCTCCCCCTTCTCGCGGTCGGCACCGGCAGCTACGACGGCGGCTACTTCTTCGAGGGGCGCCTGCTCCTGCTCGACCTGGAGACCGGTGCGGTCTCCTCACTCATCGAGGACGGAACCGGCCGCCAGGTCCTGGGCCTGGAATGGCTGAACGCACAGGATCTGCGGGTGCTGATGGCACCGCCCGACGACTGGGAGGACAAGGCCGCCTGGACCGAGGGGCACCTCGCGGTCGTACGCCGTCCCGACTGGAGCGCCGTACCTCCACGTTCCCTGAGCGGCAAGGATCTGGCGGGACGGAGCCGTCCGCCTCCGCGAACGCCTCACCGTCGGACGCGTGGGAGTCGTCGGGACGGCGCTGACCGTGACCGGGCCCGGCCGCCTGCTCATCGGGACCGACGACGGACGCGTCCTGGTCTGCGCGGTCGGGGAGGCGGTGTCCGGCTGACCGCGGGCGGCGTGATCCACCGGGCACCGCTCGCGCGCGACGCGGTCCCGCCCGCGCCCTCACGGGCCGGGCGGGACCGCGGGAGGTCAGGCGCCGGCCGCTGGGAGCGGCGGCAGGTCCAGGTGCTCGCGCAGGGTGGTGCCCGTGTACTCGGTGCGGTAGACGCCCCGTTCCTGGAGTGCGGGGACGAGCTTGTCGGTGATGTCCGTGACGGAGGCCGGGAGCAGGTGCGGCAGGAGGTTGAAGCCGTCCGCCACTCCCTCACGCACGTAACGGGCCCACTCCTCGGCGATCGACGCGGGGGTGCCGACGAAGGACGGATGGCCCGGCGACACCTCGGTCACCAACTCACGTATGGACAGGCCACGTTCAGTGGACAGCTCGCGCCACTTCCGGATGGTGGCGAGCTTGCCGCTGCGCTGGTCGACGGCGAGGGTTCCCCGGGAGGGGTCGAGCTCCTGGTCGCTCGGTTCGATGTCGGGCAGCGGGCCGTCGGGGTCGTAGCCGGACAGGTCCGTGCCCCAGTACTGCTCCAGGAAGGCGATCGACCGGGGTCCGTTGATCTGCTCGCCGCGTACCCAGCGGGCCTTCTCCTCGGCGTCGGCCGGGGTGTCGCCGATGACGACGTTCGCGCCGGGCAGGATGCGCAGCGAGTCGGGCGTACGGCCGTGCCGGGCCAGCCGGTCGCGGAGGTCTGCCGCGTAGGCGGCGGCCTTGCCGAACTCCGTGTTGGCGGAGAACACCACGTCCGCGTGGCGGGCGGCGAGTTCGCGGCCGCCCGGCGAGTCCCCGGCCTGGAACAGCACGGGACGGCCCTGGCGGCTGCCCGGGACGGTGGGGGTGGCACGCAGCGTCACCAGGTCGGTGTCGCGCTCGACCCGGTCGATGGCGCCGGGCCGGGCCCAGTGGTCGGCGCTCCCGTCGGCGGCGATCGTGTCGGGTGCCCAGGAGGCCCAGAGCGCCTTGGCCGCCTCGACGAACTGCCCGGCGCGTTCGTAGCGGCGTTCGTGCTCCAGCCAGCCGCCGTGCCGGAAGTTGGCTCCGGTCCAGGCGTTGTCGGTGGTGACGATGTTCCAACCGGCGCGTCCCTCGGAGAGCAGGTCGAGGCCGGCCAGCCGGCGGGCCAGGTCGGCCGGGTAGTTGTAGGTGGTGTTCTGGGTGGCGACCAGTCCGATGCGTGTCGTGACGGCGGCGAGCGCGGCCAGCTGGGTGATCGCGTCGGGCCGGCCGGCCACGTCCAGGTCGAAGACCCGGCCCCGGTTCTCCCGTACGCGCAGTCCCTCCCCCAGGAAGAAGGCGTCGAACAGGCCGCGTTCGAGGATCTGTGCGATCTCGACGAAGGTCTCGATCGCGGTGTGCGAGGGGGCGTCGGGGTCGCTCCAGATCAGCTGCGGTCCGACTCCGGTGTAGAACACGCCCAGGTGGAGCTGGGGATGGGGGTTCTGTGCGGTCATGGGGGTCACCTCAGGCGTTCGTGGCCGCCGGGGCGGCGAACCGGTTGGCGGGGCGGGGAAGGCCGAGCGTGTCGCGCAGGGTGTCGCCGGCGCGCGGTACGGGCCGCTCCCCGGCAAGCGCCGGAAGCACCCGCTCGGTCAGGACCGGCAGGTCGACGGCGAGTACGGCCGGGTGCAGCCTGACCCCGTCGACCAGGGCGGAGAGTTCGCGCAGCAGGCCGACCAGTGCCTCGGGCGGGCCGACGTGGCGCAGTCGTCCGGTCTCCGGCCAGGTGGCGGCCTCGTCCAGGGTCGCGAGCCGGTCGGCCGCCGGGGCGTCCGCGTCGAGGACCACTTCCACCTCGGCGAAGACCAGCGGCGCTCCGGCTTCCCTCGCGGTGGCCGCGCGCTCCGCGATCCCGGCGAGATCGGGGCGGGAGACCAGCACCACGTCGGCGCGGCCGTCGGCGTCCAGCGCGTCCGGGACCAGCACGACGAGCTGGCCCTGCGGGGGGCGCGGGGTGATCAGAGGGCCTTTGACCGAGAAGGCGGGGCCCTCGAAGTCGACGTGGTGCACCCGGTCGGCGTCCAGGAAACGGCCGGTGGCGAGGTCCTTGACGACCGCGTCGTCCTCCCAGGAGTCCCAGAGGGACCGGGCGGTGTCGATGACGTCGGCGGTCTCCCGGACCAGCTCGGCGGCGGAGCGTACCGGCTCGCCGACGGTGGCCGCGTCGTCGGCGCCGTTCGCCGCGCCGACGACCCAGGCGCCCCGCCCGTGCGAGGCGTGGTCGAGGCTCGCGAGCTGGGTGGCGAGGTGGAACGGTTCCGTGGTGGCGATGTGCAGGGTGGGCGCGAGGCCGATCCGGTCGGTCAGCGGTGAGACGTACGCGGCGCGGGTGCCGGCCTCCAGCCGTCCGGCCGGTCCGCCCTCCGCTCCGGGCGGCAGCGGCGAGTCGGCGAAGGTGACGAGGCCGAAGCCCGCGTTCTCGGCCGCGGTCACCACCTCCCGCAGGGCCCGCGGGCCGAGGACCTCGCCCGGCGGGCGGCCGGAGTGGCGCCAGGCCGCGGGGTGGGCGCCGTCGCCGTCCGCTTCCAGGGCGAGGTGCGGGCCGGGAAGCCCGGCGTCGTGATCAGTCATGAGGGTTACCTCCGGTCGGAGTGGTTCCGGGGACGCGGGGGTCGGCATGCGCCGACGAGAGGGGCGGGGACGGGGTAGGGGTACGGGTACGGGTACGGAGGGAAGCGGCGGCCGGACCCGCTGCGGGACGGTTCCGGGAGGATCCGTCGGGGCCGGCGGAGTTCCGTCGCCGGGAGAGCAGGAGCGCCACCGCCAGGGCGGAGAGCATGGCGACGGCGGCTCCGGAGGCCAGTCCCCAGCGCACTCCGGCGTGCTGGCAGACCCAGCCGATCGCGGGGCCGCCGAGCGGGGCGCCGCCCATCGAGACGACGGTGTAGACGGCCATCACCCGGCCACGCATGGCATGGGTGACCTCCGACTGGACGAAGGCGCTGACCGCGGTGTTGAGGGTCATCAGGGTGAACCCGGTCGGCAGCAGCAGGATCAGGAAGGTGCTGTAGGAGGGCATGAGCGCGGCCACCGCCTCGCTGACGCCGAAGAGGACGGCGCCGACGACCACGGTCCGTACCCGGGGCGAGGCGCGGCGGGTGGCGGCGAGCGTGCCTGCGACGGTCCCCACGGACAGGGCGGTCGACATGAAGCCGAGGCCGCTGGAGCCGACGTCGAAGACGCGCCCGGCGAACAGCGTGAGGGTCGTGGGGAAGTTCACCGCGAAGGTGGCCACCAGACCGAAGAGGGCCAGCACTCCGGCCAGTTCGGGCCGGGCGGCGACGTAGCGCAGGCCTTCGGCGCCGGCGCCCGCCCACCGTGCGCGCTTCACGGGCGCCGGCGCGCTCAGGGGCCCGGGGGCTCCGGGCGCGGGTGTGCGCGCGGGGATCGTCAGCAGGCCCAGGGTCACGGCCACGAAGGAGACGGCGTTCACCGCGAACACCCCGCCCGCACCGATCGGTCCGATCAGCATTCCGGCGATCGCGGGTCCGATCAGCCGGGCGGCGTTGAGGGAGAGGATGTTCAGCCCCGCCGCGTTGGGTATCAGCGGGGGTCCGACCAGCTCGGTGACGAAGGAGAGCCGGGCGGGGTTCTCCACGGTGAAGACACAGCCCAGACCGAACGACAGCAGGTAGAGCGACCAGAGGGGTGCGTGCCCGGACAGCACGGCGACCGTGAGGAGTACCGCCTGGACCGCGTACAGGGACTGCGCCCACAGCAGGAGCGTGCGGCGGTCGTACCGGTCGGCGAGCACCCCGCCCCACAGGCCGAAGAGCAGGACCGGGGCGAACTGCAGGCCCGCCGCCCAGCCGACCGCGGTTCCGCTGTGCGTGAGGTCGAAGACGAACCAGTCCAGGGCCACGCTCTGCATCGCGGAGCCGATGTTGGAGACCAGGCCGGTGCTCCAGTAGGTCCGGTAGTCGCGGACCCGAAGTGCGGCGAACACCCTTGTTCGTGCGGTGTTCTCGGACACCGTGTTCCTCTCGGTCGGGGCGCGCGGGCAGGGCCGGGCGCGGCGGCCGCGCGACCCAACACGCACATGGACGTGACGGAGCGTCACAAAAAAGGAGAAGCCGCGAGGGAGCGCCTGCGAACACGGAAGGAGGCTCAGCCCTGGACCGGGGACCCGGTGACCGGCGGACACACGAAAGGCGGGCACGCGGTCCGGGGGAGCACGGTCGCAGTGGGCGGGAGCGGAAGGTATGCGCTCAGCGACGCGGGGCGGTACCCGTACACAGCGCGCTGCTCACCCTCAGCAGATCGACGTGGCGCCGCAGGACTCGGAGCTCGAACGACCCGCCATGGCAGCGAAGACGACTGCCGTGCTCGCTGAAGGGTCGCGCCCGCACGCCGGTCACCTCGCAGTCTTCGGGTCGTTCGGCGGCCGGGTGGCGGTCGCCGATGCGGAAGACCGCCACGCCCGGGGGCGTGGCCGATCTCTCGGCAGGCTAACCCGTGGCGGCTCGTTGAACAATGCCGTCCCGGAGTGCGGAACCGTCCGCCGGATCGGGAATGAAGCGCGGGTCGAGGGGAGTTGCGCTCTGGAGAACCGCACGGCCCTGCCCGAGACACAGCACGAGGGAGTGGACATGACCGTCCCGCAGACCGGCATCGACCAGGAGAGTTTCACCGAGGAGTGGCAGTCGTGGCACCGGGAGAAGGAGGCGCAGCTCTCCGGACCGCACGGGTTCCTCGCGATCACGAGCCTGCGCTGGCTGAGCGCCGAGCCGGAGCGCTTCGAGGACGCCCCGGGCGTCTGGTCGGCTTCGGCCGCGGGCGTGGTGGTGGAACTGGCGGAGGACGAGGAACTGACGATCGACGGCACGGTAGTGACGGGTCGTCACAACTTCGGGATCATCGGCGAACGTGACAGCGTGTACCCGGGGTTCGGTGACGCGGTGATCGAGGTGGCCAAGCGCGGCGGACACGACATCCTGCGCCCGCGCCACCCGGGGAACGCACTGCGTACCGGCTTCACCGGTACCCCCGCGTACGCCCCTGACGCACGCTGGGCCCGTCCGGGAAGGTTCCTGCCCTTCGACGAGCCGCGTCCGGTGACGGTCGGCGCCGCGGTGGAGGGCCTGGAGCACGTCTACGACTCCCCCGGCGAGGTCGAGTTCGAGCTCGACGGCCGCACGCACCGGCTCACGACGTTCAACGGCAAGCGTCCCGGCGCACTGATGGCTCTGTTCACGGACCTGACCTCCGGTGTGACCACTTACGCGGCGAACCGCTCCGTCCAGATCGAGGCACCCGACGAACAGGGCGCCGTCCGGATCGATTTCAACCGTGCGGCGAACCTTCCGTGCGCCTACACCGACCTGGCGACCTGCCCACTGCCGCCGACGGAGAACCGCCTGCCGGTCGCGGTGGAGGCCGGCGAGCGCATCCCCCTGGAGCGCGGCGGACCGGCCGTCTGACGGCTCGCCCGAACCGCCGAGGCTTCCTTCTCATCGCGCTGTCCGGGCTGCTACGTTCGGGGGCGTCGCCGACGGGTGACGCCCCCGTGTGCGAAGGGACCGCGCCGCTCATGCCGTACCAGCAGAACGCCACCGGAGCCCTGTCTCCGAGCCGCGTCGCCGGTACGTCCTTCGGGGCTCCTGCCGGCCGTCGTCCCGCCACACGCCTGCACGCCCGGCTGCACATAGACCTGCGCCGCTCGTCCAGCGCCCTCTGTCCGGCCTGACCCGCCCGCCGGACCTGCCCGCCGGACCTGTCCGCCGCAGCCCCGTACGAGTGTGTACGCGTCGGCATGCACCGGGTCGGCGTCCGTCCTGACCGCCCGTACCGCCCCCGCGCGGAGCGCGCACGCGTCCGGCGCTCCTGCGCGACCCCACGGTCCCGGAGGTCCGGGGCGGCGCCGGTACGTCGTATTTCCCGTTCCCGGATCATCCGGTGGCATCAGCTTCAGCAGACGCAAGGAGCACCGCAATGGACGTCCACGCCTCACTGGCCGACGCGGTCGGCAACACCCCGCTGGTACGCCTCAACCGCGTCACCGGCCCGGGCATCACACCCGTCTACGCGAAACTGGAGTACGTCAACCCGGGCGGGAGCGTGAAGGACCGCATCGCCCTCGCCATGGTCGAATCGGCCGAGAAGGAGGGGGCGTTGGCCCCGGGCGGGACCATCGTCGAGGGCACGTCGGGCAATACCGGGGTCGGCCTGGCCATGGTCGCCGCACAGCGTGGCTACCGGTGCGTCTTCGCGATCCCGGACAAGAGCAGCGCGGAGAAGGTCGCGGTGCTGCGTGCGTACGGTGCCGAGGTCGTCATCTGCCCGGGTGACGTACCGCGCGAACATCCGGAACACGTGCACGCCACGGCCGTCCGGATCGCCGAGGAGACTCCGGGCGGCTGGCTGGCCAACCAGTACGACAACCCGGCGAATCCGCTGGCCCATTACCGTACGACAGGACCCGAGATCTGGCGCCAGACCGAAGGCCGGATCACCCACCTGGTGGCGGGAATCGGTACCGGCGGCACCATCACGGGGACCGGCGAGTACCTCAAGGAGGTCAGCGGCGGAAGGGTGACGGTCGTGGGCGCGGACCCGGAGGCGTCGGTCTACTCGGGTGGCGACGGCGGCCCGTACCACGTGGAGAGCATCGGCCACTTCCGTCATCCGGAGACGCTGGACGACAGCTGGCCGGAGTCCTTCCACCCCTCGGTGGTCGACCGCTACGAGCGGATCAGCGACCGGGACTCGCTGCTGACCGCCCGCCGCCTGGCCCGCGAGGAGGGGCTGCTGGTCGGCGGCTCGGCCGGAACCGCGGTGGCCGGAGCCCTGCGGGTGGCGGCCGGTCTCGGCCCGGACGACCTGGTCGTCGTCCTACTGCCGGACTCCGGTCGCAACTACCTCTCCAAGGTCTTCGACGACGACTGGCTGCGCCGGCTCGCCCTGCCGGAGGACGACGCCGCGTCCACGGACTCGCGGGCGGTGCCGTCGCAGGGCTGATCCGGGCACTCCCGGGGAACCCGGGTGCACCCCCGGTTGGTACCGGACGCCGCCCGGGGCCGGGGGCCGTCGCATCGGACGGCCCCCGGCCCCGGGCCGGTGCCTCTGTCGGGCTCCGTCAGGCGTACGTCTCGAACTCGGCGACCTTCGGGGTGCCGCTGGAACCGGTGATCTCGAACGTGACCTTGCGGAGCGAGGTCTTGGTGAAGGAGATGGTGCCCGCTCCGCTGCCGGAGGTCAGGACCGCACCGGTGTCACCGTTGAGGACCCGCCACGAGCCGATGCTGGAGCCGGACGCCTCGCGGATGTTGATCGAGGAGACCGC
Source organism: Streptomyces sp. NBC_00102 (assembly GCF_026343115.1). Lineage (GTDB taxonomy): Bacteria > Actinomycetota > Actinomycetes > Streptomycetales > Streptomycetaceae > Streptomyces. The sequence continues at coordinate 6,274 of NZ_JAPEMC010000004.1, read as the reverse complement.
GGTCGCGGCGTCCCACTTGATCGAGACGGAGCCGGTCGAGCCGGAAGGCGACCAGTAGGTGCTCAGGCTGCCGTCCTTGACGTTGCCGTAGCTGGTTCCGCTCGCCTTGCTGGAGCCGTCGGCACCGGCGGAGAGGCTGAGGTTGGTGCCGCTGGGCTGCGTCGGTCCGGTGGTCGGCGACGGCGTTGCCGTGGTGGGGGTCGGCGTGGGCGTGGTGGGGTTGGTGGTGGGGGTGGTCGGCGTGCAGTTCCCGTCCGAGACCTGGAGGCCCTTGTTGGCGCCGGCCGTCTGGGTCACGATGCTCGGCACGCAGCCGGCCGCGTCGAGGCTGTAGGAGTAGGGGATGCTCACCGAGGTGTTGGAGGTGGGGTTGGGGCCGGCCGGGTTGTTGTCGGAGGCGTGGGCGGACCAGGTCACGTTGTCGAAGGTGTTGCCGCTGACCTGCCAGTAGCCGGCCGCGTCGGTGTAGAAGGTGCCGAGGACGTCCTTGGAGTCCTTGAAGTAGTTGTTGTCCACCTTCGCCTTGGCCCCGGCGCGGGAGTTGATGCCCGACTCGTTGAGGTTCACGTAGTAGTTGTTGTAGATGTGCGCGATGCCGCCGCGCAGCAACGGCGTACGTGAGTCCAGGTTCTGGTACAGGTTGTGGTGGAACGTGATGAAGCCGTTGGAGAGTTCGGTCTCGCTGGAGCCGATGAGGCCGCCACGCCCGGAGTTGCGCAGGATGCTGTAGGACAGCGTCACGTACTGCGTGTTGTCCTTCATGTCGAAGAGGCCGTCGAATCCTTCGGCCTCGCCGCCCGATGCTTCCAGGGTGGAGTGGTCGACCCAGATGTTGCGGACGTCGCTCTCCATGCCGATGGCGTCGCCGCCGTTGGAGGTGGGCGAGCCGGACTTCTTGACGTTCTTGACCGTCACGTTCTGGATGATGATGTTGCTGGACTCGCGTATGTGGATGCCCAGTTGGTCGAAGACCGCGCCGCTGCCGACGCCGACGAGCGTGACGTTGCTGATCTGCTTGAGCTCGATCACACCGGCCGCGGTGTTGCAGCTGTCGCCCGACACCTTGGCGGTGTTGGCGTGGTTGATCGTGCCCTCCACCTGAATGGTGATCGGGGTGCTGCTGCTGGCGCGGCTGCACAGCGCCTGATGGATCTCGGTACCCGTCGTCGCTTTCACGACCTGCCCGCCGGCTCCGCCGGTGGTACCGCCGTTCTGGGTCGCGTAGCCGGTGACGCCGCCGGTCGCGGCCGATGCCGAGGGCATCGCCACGACGAGACCGGTCGCCGCAGCCAGGGCCGCCGTGGCCACTGCCGCGGAGAGTCGCAGTGCGACTGCTTTCCTCATGCTCGTCTCTCCCTGTTCGTCTTCGAATTCCGGGGTTGAGCAATGGCATGTACATGCCATTCATGAAGCCGTGCCGAGCCCGCCGACACACACCGGATACGCTCCGACCACCCCTGACGCGGGCTTGATTCGCGCCGGTCGGATCGAGTCGGCCGTTCTGCCGCGACCCACAAGCCTGCACCACCGACGGCACCGACGCGGGGTCACCGTGTCCGTACCGCCGCCCACTCCACCGGTCACGTCTCCCGGGAGGCGAGAAGACCACCCGGGGACCACCGCCGGCGAACCGACGGCACGACCGGCCATCCGCTACAGGAAGCCGTCGACGTCGGAATACCGACGGACAGCGTGACGGGCATGGATCATGACATACACCCTTCACTCCGTGGCGCGGCGACGTCCTGGATGCGGCACCGTTCCGGATCGGTGGCGGCTCGCCGGTGAAGTCGCCTGCGGATGAGGTGACTTCACGTTCACCGGTGCGGGGCCCTGGAGAGGGAAAGCGCTTTCTGGATGTGAGGATAGGGCGGCCGTCGCGAGGCTGGCAAGGTTCTGGACGCGCAGGGAATGGGCGCCACCGCGACGGGCGGCCGCGTTCGGCGAACCCGGCGCGACTCACGCGGAGATGTCCCGTACCTCGAACGGGGTTCACACCCCTGAACGAGCGAGCGGTGCCGACCGGCCTCCCCAGGGGACGCGACGAGCTACGACCCCGCAGCTCAGAACCGCTGACCCCGGTTTCGGCCGCTGGGGCTCACGACACGAAGCCGACGACCGGAACGCATACCTCCGCCCCGTCGGCTGAACCTACGAGCGAGCCCCCGGATCCGCGGTTTCGACGATTCCGGGCACCGAAAATCTCCCGGCACATCGAGGCGACAGGAGCGCCGAGCGCCGCCACAGGTGCGTCGCACGCGGCCTCGATCCGTTCCGTCGGCCCCCGCGCATGGAAAGCGCACGCCTCGTCGGCAGAACCTCCCGATGCCGGCATCGGCGACTTCACCGGCGGCGGCCGCACGGCCGACGGCTCGGACCGCGCCGCCGCGCCCCCGCACACGCGGGCGCGGCGGCGGTCCCGGGAACCGCTCGTTCCCGGGACCGCCGCCGCGCCGCAGGATCAGAACGCCGAGGTGTACGCGGTGAAGAACGGGGCCTTCACCGGAGCCCCTCCGGGGCCGAAGCAGTTGACGGGGAGCTGTACCGTTCCGCTCGACCGGACCCAGGGGGCGTACAGGCCGCAGTACCCGGGTCCGCTGCCGTAGGCGGTGGCGTGCGCGGTGTCCGAGGGGACGGCGACCGACGGGAGGGCGACGACGAAGGGCGCTCCCGAGCCACCGAGGGTGTTGGTGGCGCCGCTGGAGTTGTAGTTGGTGAGCGCGGGCAGCGAGCCGTTGTACCAGAGGTAGCCGAACGACCTCGGCGGGAAGGCCGGGCCGTGGACCGCCCGCAGGTAGGAGTAGCTCAGCGTCCACTTGGTGTCGTACGGGGCGTCCGACGCGTCGTAGCAGGCGACCACCGCCGTCTGCCCGGTGGCACCGGGCGACCAGTCGGACACCTTGCAGTGCGCCCCCTGCTGCGGGTCGACCGCGGTGACCTGGAAGTCGCCCGCGTAGCCCGACAGTCCGAGTCCGGGGAGCCACGCCTTCCAGATGCCGGTCGAGCCCTTGCTCACCGAATTCACCGCGGTGGTGGAGTTGTACTGGGTGAGTACCGTGCCGCTGCTGTCGGAGTAGATGTAGCCGTACGAGCCGGTCGACGTGGCGGGGGATCCGCTACTGGCGGTGTACAGGACGGTGAAGGGGGAGTTGTCGGGTGCGCCGCTCGGCAGGTAGCAGTTCACGAAGACGTCCTCGCCGGTGCCCACCTGCTTCCAGGCGGCGATCTGGCACCAGTGGGCGGAGCTGTTGACCGCGGTGGCGTGGGCTATCCCGCCCGCGCCACCGATCAGCGGGAAGTGCGCCACGTACGAGCCGAGGCCGAGCTGGTCGACCTTGACGGGGTTGGTGGACGGTGACGTCCAACTGCCCCACTGGCGGGTGGGGTCGGGTACGTAGCCGGACGGCGGCGTCGGGTTGTCCAGATAGGCGAATCCCCAGCGGTCGGGGACGGCCGCCTGCGCCGTTCCCGCCGTCGGAAGGGCCGCTGCCAGCAGTGCGGCCAGCATCCCCATGATGAGCAGAACGGCTCGGACGCGTCTGTCGGTCGGTGCTGCGGTGCGGACGTGCATGGGCGTACCCCCTGTGGGTGAGGTCGGTGCTGCCTGCGCGGTCCGTGCTGGGGCTCGGGGCGGGCGTACGCCGTCGCGTCGGAAGCGACGGCGCTCGTCCCCGACCGTCGCGCGGACGGGGCGTCACCCGTTCGGAGCCCGGCGCTCAAGGTGCCAGAAGAACGGTCCGGCGCAGCCTTGCCGTGTCAGCCGTTCCGGGCAGCCGCGCATCCGTCCCTGCCACCCCGGGGGCCACTCCCCCACCGTTGGCAGCGGTGCACGCCGGCCCATCCGGCCGATCCCGAACGGTCTCCCGTCGCACCACCTCCCTCCCGCCCCACCCCGCCCTCCGGGCACCACCGCCCGCCGTGGCCGGAACGGACGCGCGCGCCACGAACCAGCCTCCGGCGAAACCAAGTTGGCCAAATGCCGGTAAAAACGCGGTCGACTGGTCCAGTCCACCACGCACCCTCCACCAGCGGAAAGCGGGGCTCGGGGGAGATTGGTCCACTTCCAGCTTGGTCCAGACCATTGACGTGCCTTGGTCACCGCCGATTCCATGCACCATGCCACTACCGGAAGGCAGTCGGCGGTTCTTGCCCCTTCCTCCACAGCTGGGACACCCATGAGACTCACGCGCTCGCTCCGCACGGTCGTCACCGCCACGGTCACGGCGGTGGCCGCAGCCGGCCTCACGCTGATCGGGGGGCCCGCCCAGGCGGCGACGCCTCTCCCCTCCCACGTATTCGCCCCGTTCTTCGAGACGTGGACCGGCGACAGCCCCGCCGCGCTGGCCGCGCAGTCGGGCACCAAGCACCTCACCATGGCGTTCCTCCAGACCGCCACGCCCGGTTCGTGTACGCCGTACTGGAGCGGGGACACCGGGATGCCGATCGCGGCCTCCTCGTTCGGCAGCGACATCAAGACCATCCAGTCCAAGGGCGGCGACGTCATCCCCTCGTTCGGCGGGTACGCGGCCGACACCACGGGCACCGAGATCGCCGAGAGCTGCACCGACGTCAACCAGATCGCGGCCGCCTACGAGAAGGTCATCACCACCTACGACGTGACCCGCCTCGACATGGACGTCGAGGTCGATTCGCTGAGCAACACCGCGGGCATCGACCGCCGCAACAAGGCCATCAAGATCCTCCAGGACTGGGCCACCGCCAACGGGCGCAAGGTCGAGATCTCGTACACCCTGCCGACCACCACCTCGGGCCTGGAGTCCAACGCACTCGCCGTGCTGCAGAACGCGGTCAGCAACGGCGCTCGCGTCGACGTGGCGAACCTCATGACGTTCGACTACTACGACAACGCCAGTCACAACATGGCGAACGACACCCAGACCGCGGCCCAGGGTCTCGTCAACCAGCTCGCCGCCCTCTACCCGTCCAAGACCTCGGCCCAGCTGTGGGGAATGGTCGGCATCACCGAGATGCCGGGAGTGGACGACTTCGGTCCTGCGGAGACCTTCACCCTCGCCAACGCCACCCAGGTCTACAACTGGGCCGTCTCCAAGGGCATCAACTTCCTGTCCTTCTGGGCTCTCCAGCGTGACAACGGAAGCTGCCCCGGCGGCGCCGCCGCGGACGGCTGCTCCGGCATCCAGCAGAACACCTGGGACTTCTCGCACATCTTCTCGCCCTTCACCGGTGGCACCACCACGACCCCCGCCAACGACTTCTCGCTGACCGCCACACCGGCCTCCGGCTCGGTGACCGCAGGCGGTTCGGTCACCAGCTCGGTGAAGACCGCGGTGACGGCGGGCTCGGCGCAGACGGTGAGCCTCAAGGTCACCGGCGCACCGGCGGGCGTCACGGCCTCGCTGAGCCCCGCGTCCGTCACGGCGGGCGGCAGTTCGACCCTCACCCTGGCGACGACCTCGGCCGCCGCCTCGGGCACGTACACCATCACCGTGACCGGCACCGGCACCTCCGGAAGCCACACCGCGACCTACTCGCTCAAGATCACCGGAGGTACGACGACGTGCACGGCCACCCCGTGGGCGGCGGCGTCGATCTACACCGGCGGCCAGACGGTCTCCTACCAGGGGCACACGTGGAAGGCCCAGTGGTGGACGCAGGGCGAGGTCCCCGGAACCACGGGCCAGTGGGGCGTGTGGGTGGACCTCGGCGCCTGCTGAGGCCGTCGGGGGCGATCCTGATCCCGCCCCCGGCTCCCGGACCCGGCTGACCTCCGGGACCCGGATCCCCGGTCCACGGTCTCCGATTCCCGAGAGCACACGCACAGGTCCGACAGGGCCGGCAGCACGTCTGCCGGCCCTGTTCCCGTTGTACGGGGCCGGCGGTCACGTCCCGCGAACCCGCCACTCCCGGGACCTTCCGCCGCACGGTGTCCGGCTTTTCTCGGGAGCGCCCGAGAAAAGGTCGGCGGAAAAGCGGCCTTGTACCCGATGGAACCGCGAGGCAAAGTTGAGTGATTGTTCCCTCCCTTTCGCGGGACGGGCCGAAGACAATCACGGAAGCGTTCCGTCGGCCCGATCCGTTCGGTCCCGCACCCGGGCCGCCCCGCGAAGGCCGCCCCGGTGGTACCGGACCGAAATGTTCGCGGCAACACCCCTGAGGTCCTCCCCGGATACGGAACCGACGGATTTCCGCATCCACCGGGAATTACTTCCGGACATTCGATCACCGGGCATTCGATCACCGGACAGATACCCCATCACCGACGTCACCGGGCAGGAATTTGTCCAGCCGCTGC